>NZ_CP163435.1:0-315441 GCF_041051975.1 Streptomyces sp. R21
ATTACCCGCCTCCGGCGGGGAGTTATGGAATTGGCCTCCGGCCATTCCATAACTTGCGTGCCTCCGGCACGAAAGGCGGGTGTGCCTCCGGCACGAAAAGCGCTGGTTTTGTTTTGTGGGTGAGTAGTTGGGGTTTGAGTTGATGGGTTGTTATGTGTGTTGTACGGAGCTGGTTTTGGGGAATCTCCGATTCCCTTAAAAGCAGGGGGAATTGAATTGGTATTCCGTGTGAGATAAGTAAATCACGGAATACCCAGGAAAGGAAAGGGGCCCCTCCGGGGCCCAACTCCTTTCGGGGCAAGGGATGTTGGGCCGGTTTCCCCGGGGTGTAGGTCCTGCCTCCGGCAGGACCTACACCCCGGGGAAACCGGCAGACCGAGGAGAAGGCAGGAGCAGACGCAGCCCGAGAGACCGGCCGACCATCGGACCGCCCACACGGTCCACGGCCCCTCCGGGGCCCCACCGCAGAGCGCGGAGGCCCCGGCCGACGCGCAACACACCAACCCCGCCCCGATCCCCAACGCCGCCGCGCCACCCACGCCCGCACCCACCCCTTCTTTCTCATTCGGGCAGGGAGAGCGGCAGCAGAGGGGATGTCAGCAACCCCAACCACAACCAACAGGCAGCCTGACCAGCGGCGTTCAAAGGCCGGCCCCAGGGGCGAGGTCAGGAGATGACGCAGGAGGTAGTGCAGGAGTTTGCGCATGAGGTAGTGCCACAGATCAGCATCCAGGTATTATGGAACTCGTCCGGAAGGGTTGGCCCCCGACCGGGCGTCGCCGAAGGTTCGTCAACAGAGAGGTCTCAGCGTGGAAATCGTCATCACTGCAGGCAAGGTGACTTCCAGTACGGGCGAGATCAACACCCCTCAGGCCCAAAAGGCCCGCCGGATCGCAAACTTCCTCCCGCGCCCGGAACTGCTCAGGGACGCTGTCATCGAGCACAACCAGGACGACAACACCACGTCGATTCGGTTCGACACCACGGCCGGTCCCGTTCGCATTCTTCTGCCGGTCGCTCAGGGGTTTGAGTTCCACATCATTCACGACAGCGACACCGGGCCCCGCATTCTCGGAACTTTCCGAGGCGCATCCCTTTCGGTGCGTGCCGTTGCATTCCGCATCAGCGAATTTCTGCGGACACGCGGACTGAAGTAGAAGGCAATTCCCGGGGGGTCCGGTTCACCGGGCCCCCCGGGCAACCTCAGCCGAAGGGAAAAGTCACCGTGAGCGTGACAAGCATTGAGCCCGCCCACCGCGCCATTCCGGCGACCGAGGGTGAGCGAGAGCAGATGGAGGCCGCTTTCCAGGCCGCCCTAGACCTGCTCCCCGAGAACGCCGAATTCCCGTACGACGTACGCGAGTTGGCCCGGCCCTTGTTTGAGGCGGGATGGATCTCTGGCGTACGGACCGGACACACCGGGCCCGCGCTGACCGACGTGCCGTTGCCTCCCCACACGTTCGGTACGGCATTAAGCAACCTGTCCGCCGCCATGCACGCGGACAGCGGAGCCAGCATCGGGCAGTTGGTCAGTTATCACGGTTCGCAGGAGCGCGCGCACGGGCGGTACTGGGTGACGCGCATTGAGCGCGAACTGGACCTCCGGGGACGAGAGTCCGTGCTCTACCGCCTCAGCGAGTACAGGAACGGCGCGTTCATCACCGCACTGACCGGAGTCCACACGTGGAGCGTCACGGCCCTGCCGCAGCACTGGCAGCGGTAGGCCCGCCCCGTTCGGCAGGAACGGCACAAGCCGCCGCAGCCGTAACCACAAGTCAGCAGGCCGCCCTGGGGGTGGGGCGCACCGGAGAGTTAATTGGTTGCCCCATCCTCGGAGTTAGGTATTATGGAACTCGTTCGGAAGGGTTGGCCCCCTACCGGACGCGCCGAGAGTTCGTCACCAGAAGGGAAGCCCAAGTGGCTCACGAGATCGAGCAGTTCACCGACGGCACCGCCGCTTTCGCGTCCGCCAACACGAGCGCCTGGCACAAGCTCGGCACCGTCACCGATGGCGCGATGACCGCCGAGGAGGCCATGCACCTCGCGTCGCTGTCCGGCTGGAACGTGCGACTCCTCCCCCTCACCGCGACCGAGATCACGCCCGAGGGCACCACGCCCGTGGAGGTCTCGCAGCACTTCGCGACCGCGCGCACACACCCGAAGACCGGCCGCACGCAGACCCTCGGAGTGGTCGGCAGCGACTACCACCCCGTGCAGAACGAGGAGCACGCCGAGTTCCTCAACCTGCTGGCCGACGAGTCCGGCGCGCACTTCGAAACTGCCGGATCGCTCAGGGACGGCCGTGGGGTGTTCCTGACCATGAGGATGCCGCAGGGCCTCACGATCGGCGGGAACGACGACATAGATCTGTACATCGCGGCGTCCAACAGCCACGACGGAGGCAGCGCGTTCCGGATCATCGTGACGCCGGTCCGGGTCGTGTGCGCGAACACCCTGCGCGCAGCCATCCACGGGGCCCGCTCCTCGTTCGTGGTCCGCCACACCGCCGGAGCCAAGGCCCGGATCTCGCAGGCCCGCAGTGCGCTCGGTCTGACGTTCCGGTACGCCGAGGAGTTCGAGAAGGCCGCACAGCGCATGATCGAGGCTGAGATGACGCTCAACGAGCTGCGCTCGGTCGTCGACGAGCTCTGGCCGCTCAAGACGGACAGCCCCCGCGCCAAGACCAACCAGCGCCAGCGCTGGGGGGCGATCTCGAATCTGTTCGAGCACGCCGACACCCAGGCCGGTATCCGGGGCACGCGGTGGGCCGGTTACAACGCGCTCACCGAGTTCGCCAACCACGTTGCCCCGGCCCAGGGCAAGACCGACGCCGAGAAGGCGGAGGCCCGCGCCGAGCGGGTCATCAGCGGAGCGGCGAACGACCTGATGGAGAAGGCATTCGCCCTCACCACGGTCTGACCCCCTGAACGCCGGGCGGGTGCCCCGACTCCCCCACGGGTGCCCGCCCGGCCCCCGCAGGCCCGCAGAGGGCGCCCCGCCCGAGCGCGGAGCGCTCCCCGGCCCGCCCCCTGCCGTGTGGCGGCAGCGGAGCAGACCGCGCGCCAAGAACACGGCCGCCGCTTCCTGCGCCCAGGCCGCGTCGGCGGATGCCCAGCAGCTCGACACCCACCGCCCTCCCACCGCCCTGCGGAAGGCCATTCCCGCGCGCAGCCCGGCCCCACACGTCGCCCCGCTGGAGCCACCGTGGCCGAGCCCGCAGCCCGACCAGCCCGCCCCGCGCCGACCGCCGTACCCCGGAGACGAAGCGATCACGGCCGCCGTACGGCCGTGCGAGGGCAGCTCAGCGCCCGTCTGCCCGCGCATACCCCGCTCCGTTCCTGCCGGACCCGTCCGTCACCGGCTGAGGCCACCGCCCGGCCCCGGCGAAGGCCGGGCCGCCCGCCAACTCCCCATTCCTGTACGCCCTGTGAGGAGACACTCTGTGATCACCATCGCCACCCCGTCCGGCACCGTCCGCGCCGTTGCGTCCGAGGCGGACACCACCGGCAGCGTGCTCTACACCCTCACCGGTGCCGCCCGGGGAACCGTCCACGTGACCGCGACCCACAGCCCCGCCCGGTGGGATCAGTTCGACGCCGTCCGGGCCAGTCTCGGATCCGCCAGCGCCGTACGCGCGCTGCCCGCCGAGCCGCTCGTGCGCATCCGCGGCCGCGCCTATCAGGGCAGCACAGTCCGGGTCCTGGCCCACTGCGCCGATGTGCCCTGGGGGTGGCAGGGACCGGTGTCCCTGGTCGACACCGACGGCCGCCCCGCACCCGAGCAGGCAGCCCGGACGCTGACCTCCATCCTGCGCGCGTGCGCCGCCGACTACGCCGCGCGCAGCGACTTCGCACGCCTCCAGCACACGGCCCGATGCCACGGCACCCCGCAGCTGCTGAGGTGGCTGGACGCCATGATCTCGTACGCGGAACGGGCACAGGACCGCTACCGGCAGGATGCCGAGGCCCACCGGATCCAGGCCACCCGCAGTCTCGCCGCCTGGTGGACGCTGGCCCGCTGGTTCACCGACCGCCCGCACCCCGTGCTCGCGCTCCTGCTGCTGCCGCACCGCGAGAGCCTCGCCCACCGCGCCGAGTACCTGCCGCAATGGGCCGCGATCAGCGCGCGTGCAGCCGACGCCGAGGCGCGCCGCCTGGCGCACTTCCGGTCCGAGTACGAGGGGTTGGCCCGGCCCGCCGGGCCGGAGAAGCGGGACCGCCCGTACTTCGTGGTCGGGCAGTGGCAAGGCGGGGACGACGTCGACATCTGGCACGTGGAAGAAGCCCCCGCCGATCCAGAGGAACGGGCCGATCTGTGCGAGGAGTACCGCGAGGACGCCGACAACGCGTTCGGGAGCATCGAGATCGTCTACGCCGCCAGCCCGGAAGCCGCAGCCGACAAGGCCCGCCAGGAGGCACGCGAGACCAGCGAGCGCATCCACCGCGAGGTCACCCGCCCGTAGGACGGCCGCTCCCCGGGGCGGCCCACTGCCAGGCCGCCCCGGGCCCCGCCCCTGATCACGAGGAGAGATGACCCATGGCAACGTTCGCCCACGCCACCCCGCAACGCTGCGCCGACCTCGGCCGCGCCCTCACCGCCGCCGGCCTCGCCTGGAGCGACAACGGCCGCCAGGACGCACCGCAGTACCTCACCTACACCGTCACCGACCCGCACGGCCGCACATGGCGGATCAGCCCGGCCACCAACTTCCAGATCTCGCCGTCCAGTCCGGGGCAGATCTGGGCGGCCACCTGCGGAGCGCTGATGACGACCACGCCGGTCCTGTCCGCCCGCGCCGTGGCGCAGCGCATCAAGGACGTCCCGGCATGAGCATCCCACCGCCGCCCTTTGAGCCCGCGGACTTCGACGAGCGCTGCGAGACCTGCCACGCCCCGCCGGGACAGCTCTGCCAGGCCTGGTGCGACACCGGATACACCGCCGAGGACGCCCGCGCCGACGCCGAGCGCCACGACGCCCACCGCGATGCCAAGCCCCCTGCGCCGTAGGCGCACCGCCCCAAGTCCCCAGCCCTCTTCCCGAAAGAAAGGCCCCTCATGGACCTGTCCACCCCCGCTGGCCTTGAGTCCCTCGCGCGCGCGGTTGCCGAGCAGCTCGGCGCCGACCGCACCGAGCAGGACAGCGACAGCGGCCGCATGCGGATCATCTACGCCGACGGCCGCGCCCTGGAGTTCGCCCTCAACCGCCATCGCACCCGGATCACCGTCACCGCGGTCCTGCCCGAACAGGCCGCCGTGCACGGCATCGGCGTCAAGCCGATCACCATCAGCACACTCCCCCAGCCCCGCCCCACCGAGGCCCGCGCCACGGCCGCGGCCCGGCACACGGTCGGCCACATCCGCCGACGGCTGCTGCCTGCACACACCGCCGCACTGGCCCAGCTGCGCGAGCACACCGCCCCGCAACCGGCCACGCTCCAACGCGCCGACACCGCCCTCGCCGGATTCCTCGACCGCCCCCAGGGCGCGGTGGCCATCTCCGAACAGCCCGTACGCCGCCCGCTGGGGTGGAGCGACCGGTGCGCCGTCGCCTGGTGGCACACCCTCGACGGGCCCTCCCGCGCCGTGGCACCGTTCCTGGCCGACACCCTGCGCCGAGCCGGACTGGCGACGACGGAGCCCCACGGCAGCGGCTACGTGTTCTTCGCCGAACCCCCGGCCGAGCCCTCCGACACCCGCTTCCGCATCGCCCCTGCCACCGGAGGCGAAGAGTGGGACCTCGTCGACGAGTTCACCGGCGCCTGCGCGCGCACGTACGGCGACCGGGAATGGGCCCTCGCAATCGCCGACGGCGCGAACAGAGAAGAGGACGCCGCCCGGCGCGCCAAGGTCGTGTCCATGAACCTGCCGGGGATGTCGCATGACCTGATCGAAGAGGAGCGATTCCGTGCTCTGGCTGTGGAGTTGGCGACCGCCGGACACATGCCCTACGGCCTGAGCGACGTCGACTACACCCAGACACCGGGATTCCACATCTTTCCCAGCCCGCAGCCGGGTGCGGCCAAGGTGGCACGACTGCTGGAGCCCTGGGGGTCGATCCGGCCCGGTGCCCGCCTGGAGGCACCCGACCGCGAAGTCGAGCGCCACGACAAGGACATGGAGACCTACGCACGCCTCCTGACCAAGCCCGGCCGGACCGTGGCCGTCAGGACGGACGGCATCCACGTCACGCACAACAGCCCACCTACCAGGCCCTGATCGACGCGTTCGGGGATGAGGCAGCGCTGAGAAATCCGGTTGCCCCATCCCCTCATTTAAGTATTATGGAACTTGCCGCACTGAATCACCCGCCGCCCCAGAGGAGGGCGGCGGGAGCCAGCTTCACCGAGGAGGCGGAACGTGACCGGTTCACCGACGCACGACCCCAACGCCGAGGAAGAGGTGGCGACGGCCCCACTCGCCCGGCTGCGCGCAGCAGGCATCCGCTGCCTGTCCTGGCGCGACAGCGCTGGCACCTACATCTGCATCCCGCTCGCCGACGGCGCCGAGGTCACCTTCAGCGGCACCGCCGCCGACCAGGGCGACATACGGGGCCACGACGTCAGCACCCACCACCCGATCCGGGAGCACGAGAGCTGGCAGGCATGCCTGAACAACACCGACGGCGGCTGCGACGTGCTCTACGACTCCTGCACGCAGGACCTCCCGTACGAGGAGGACACCGCCGCGCTGGTCGCCGTCATCCTCGCCTGCGCCCGCGAGCATGGCGGTGCCGACCGAACCGGCGACCCCGACAACTGACCGGTCCAGCTGCGTCGCCAGGCACTCGAACCCGTTCCCGGCCGGGCGTGCCAGCGCCCGGCCCCTCACCTCACAGGAGAAGGGACACACTCATACCCACCCTTGCCGAGGGTCGCGCCTTCATCAGCGGACTGCCCGACACCGCGTCCGTCGCCGTCGTCCAGGAGGCGGCCGCCGCGCGCCTGATCTAACTGGACGCCGACAAGCGCCCGATCAGCACCACGATCACCCCGGCCTGCCTGCGCCGACTGACCGGGACCGTCCATCAGCCCAACCGCACCGGCAGCCGGTTCGACTTCCTGCTGGACGAGGACTCCACCGACCAGCTGCGCCGGGACCCAAGCAACGCCCGGTTCCGCATCGCGGACGACGAGACACGGTGCCGGATCGCCAAGGTCCCGGCCTCGTGCATCGAACTCACGGACACATCATCCCGCCCCTAGCCCACCGGTCCGTGCAGTGCAATGAGCACTGCCCGGACCCTCCCCACCGAACCCGAGGTCCGCCATGTCTCCCAACAACCCCGCGTCCAGCCCCGACAGCAGCGTGACCGGGCCGCCCACCGCCGACGAGCCACCCACGACCTCCCAGCTGCCGACCGCCCCACCCGCTCTGTGGGCGCCGCTGGCCGACGTCCTCCAGGCCCTGCATCACGCCGGTGAAGCCCCGCAGTTGGAGGGTGCGCACGACTGGCGGCTCCAGCCGACCGACCACACCCCGGGCATCCGCCGCACACCGGAACACGGCGCCTGGCAGCGCATGGTCGAGTGGAACACCGACGGCACATGCCGCTGGACCGCGGTCCAGGGCGGCATCTGGCAGTGGCCAGGAGCCGCACAGCTGAGGGCGGTCGAGGCGCTGGCTGCCAAGGTCCGCACCCTGCTGGAGCACGACGAGGCCTACGCCAACGGCGACCCGACCATCTCCGGAACAGATCTGAACAGCGACGCCTGGGACCTGCTCAAGGAAGTCGAGCGCATCGTCTGACCCTGGCCGCCCGGGCGGATCACCGCGGTCCCTGCCGCTCCGCCCTGGCGCCGCCCCCCTTCTTCGAGCAATTCCCCGGAAGGGAACGTGATTTCGATGACCGCGCCGATACCCGTGCGCTGCTTAGCTTGTTCTTTTTCTTCCGGCCTCGAACGGTGTCTCGTACTGAGTCGCTCACCTGGGGATTCGCCGGACGTGGGGGCGGCCTTCGTCTGATCCTGTGCTCCGACCAAGGTGCACGTGACCACGACGAAGGCCGTGAGGGTGAGTCTGCTGCCAGTTGCTGTCCGGAGGGAAGCGTTCGCGGAAGCGTCACGCTTCCGAGGCGAGTTCTACGAGTGTCTGACCGCTCGGCGCGACGAATTGTTCGAGCTGACCGATGCGGTGCTGTGTGCGGACGGCGCGGTGAAGTCCCCGGTGGACTTGACGCTGCTGCCCGAGCATCGTCGTGGGCACGGAGCGATGTACGGCGGTCTCAATCACGGCCGGATCGACATGGATCGGCTGCGGACGGTGCTGTCCGGGCTGTCGCTGCCGCGTTTCGACGGCGGGCGCCTGGTGCTGGCGGTCGATGTGTCGCCGTGGCTTCGCTCGGACGCGCCGTGCTCGGCCGAGCGGTTGTTCTGCCACGTCTACGGCCGTGCGAAGACGGCGTCGCAGTTCATTCCGGGCTGGCCCTACTCCCTTCGTGGCCGTGCTGGAGCCTGGCGCCACGTCCTGGACCGCGATCCTGGACGCGGTCCGGCTCGGACCGGTGGACGACGCGACCGCGGTCACCGCCGCCCAGCTGCGGGGTGTCGTCGAGCGGCTCATCGCCGCGGGCCAGTGGCAGGCCGGGGACCCGCATATCGTGATCGTCAGCGACGCCGGCTACGACGTCACCCGCCTGGCCTGGGTCCTGCGCGACCTGCCCGTCGAGGTGGTCGGCCGAGTCCGCTCCGACCGCGTCATGCGTCTACCGAAACCACCGCGGATGCACGGCGTCAACGGCCGGCCGCCCAAGCACGGCCCGGAGTTCCGCTTCATCAAGCCGGAGACCTGGCCCGAGCCCGCGATCACCACGGTCACGGACACCACCAACTACGGCAAGGCCGAGACCCAGGCGTGGGACCGAGTCCACCCAAGGCTCACCCACCGCTCGTCCTGGCTCGACCACGACGGTGAACTACCCCTGGTTGAGGGCACGTTGATCCGGCTGAAGGTCGAGCACCTATCGAAGGAACGAGACGCTCCGCCAGTGTGGTTATGGTCCTCGAAGACCGGCGCCACCCCGGACGACGTGGACCGTCTCTGGCAGGCATTTCTCCGCCGCTTTGATCTGGAGCACACCTTCCGCTTCGCGAAACAGACCCTCGGCTGGACCACACCGAAACTCCGAAGCCGCGGACCGCTGGACCTGGATCCTGATCGTCGCCCACACCCAGCTCCGGCTCGCCCGGCCCCTCGCCGAAGATCTCCGCCGCCCTTGGGAGAAACCCGCCGCACCCGACCGGCTCACCCCGGCCCGAGTCCGCCGGGGGTTCAGGAACATCCGCGCTCACCTCGCCTGCCCGACCCGAGTTCCCAAACTCCGAGGTGCCGGCCCCGGACGGCCACCCGGCGCCAAGAACAGACACCGGGCACCCCGCTACGACGTCGGCAAGACCGTCAAACGCCCCGAGACCCTCAAGGCCATCGGCCGACCTGGCAGATCCTGGTAGATAAAGAACAAGCTTAGAAGCTGTGTCACATCCCTTTGCACAGGTCAGGTTTCCGGGCAGCAGGGTTCTGTCACGTCAAGGCCGGCAGAGCTTCTGAGCGGCGCATGGGGATCGGCCCGCCGGGAGCGCGAGGACCCGCGATTTCAATTTATCCGGCCCATGAGTTCACGATCATAGGCTTCTCGCCCCCTTAACTCTTGCCCGGCTTCAAAGGACGAGTCCGTAGTACGAGCAAGGGGGATCACTGATGGACCCGACCACGGCCGTCATCATCTCGACCGTCATCGCCAAGGCCTGCACACTGCTGGCACTCTGGATCCGCCTGCGCTGGCGGGCACGCCGTGAACAGCAGCGGCAGCGATACCTTCTCCAGGTCACCGAGACGGCGGCTCCGGACGGCCAGGTGGAGATCGATGACCGGGACGGCGACGGCCACCGCCTGCACATGAAGATCACCCGCACTCCGGTTCCAGGGGAGGACCAGGCAGCGTGAGCACCCATGACCCGGCGGACAGCACCGACCGCCCTGCGGCCGCGCCCGCACCCCCCGGCCCGCCCAGCCAACGCCACCATGCCCGGCAGCAGGCGGACAACGAGTTCTCCGCCTTCTACCGCGGGAACATCCGCCCCCTGACCGGCTTCCTGATCAACCACGGCGCCGCCGTTCACGTGGCCGCAGACATCGCCCAGGAGATCATGACCGACGCCTACCGCAACTGGGACCGCATCACCCATCCCAAGGCCTGGGTCCACAAAGCCGCCTCACGCGCACTTGTGCGCAAAATCGCCTCCGCCGAAGAACCCGTCGACGACCTCCCCGAACCCACCTCCCTGGTGCCCCGCCCCGACGCCATCGCGGAATGGGAGGCCCAGCACGACGCGTTACCCCTGCTCCGCAGTCTGCCGATGAAGCAGCGCCAGGCCATGGCCTGGACACTGGCAGGCTTCACCCCCACCGACATCGCCGACCACCTCGGCCTGCCGGCCGAGAACGTACGCGCCAACCTGAAAAAAGCCCGCCGCACCGCAGCCGCCTACCTCAAGGCACGGGAGGAGGAACAGTGACCCGCCGCTCCGGACCCAACGACCACGATCAGGCCGCGCATCACTGGCTCACCCAGCATCAACACGCCCTGACCCACGCCCTCGACGACCTCCTCGACACCGAAGCAGGCCTGCGCGAAATCCTCCTCCACTCCCACCACGACACTGCCACAGACAACCTCGACACCGTCCTCGACACCGAAGCCGGCCTTGCCGCCATCCTCCCCGCCCCCCCAGCCCCACCGGCTGCCACCCACGAAACGCCGCACCACCACACCGACACAACGGAACTCCTCCGCGCACTCAGCCCCGCCGAGCGCATGACCCTGCGCAACAACTCCGACGTCAAAACAGCCAGCCAAGCCCGCACCCGCACCCGCGCCCGCGCCCGCGACCTCGTCCGCGACCTCGTCCGCGACGCCGCCCGCGTCCGCCCGCTCGCCCGTATCCGCGTCCGCGACTTCGTCCGCGACTTCGTCCGCGACCTCGTCCGCGACCTCGTCCGCGACCTCGCCGACGCCTGCGACCTTGACATCGCACGCGCCCGTGACCTCGACCTCGCCGTCGACCTCGTCCGCGTCCGCAACCTCGCCTTCGACCTCGCCCGCGACCTCGCCCGCGCCTTCGACCTCGCCCGCGACCTCGCCCGCACCCGCACCCGCGACCGCGACCGCGACCTCGCCCTCGTCGTCGACCTCGTCCGTGACCTCTACCTCGACCTGGACCGCACCCGCACCCGCGCCCTCGACCTCGACCTCGGCCGCGCCGTCGACCTCGACCGCGACCCCGGCCGCGCCGTCGACCTCGTCCGCGCCTTCGACCTCGGCCGCGACCGCATCCTCGACCTCGCCCGCACCCTCGACCTCGACCGCGACCTCGACCGCGCCTTCGACCTCGGCCGCGACCCCGACCTTGCCGCCGCCTTCGACCTCATCGTCGACATTCGTACCGCCGAGGTTGGCCGGGCCATCAGCCTGGCACTCCGCCGGGAGCCCCTCGTGCTCGACGAAGATTCGCTGCACGCACTCCTCGACGACTTCACCGCCACGGACCTGAGCAACGCTGACCTGACCGGCATTGACCTCAGCGGTGTCCACTGGTCCGAACACACCACGCAGTGGCCGTCCGCCATCGACGTCGAAGACCTCAAGACTCGCTCGGACGAAACCCTGCCCGGCAGCGGTACCTGGATCGTCCGGTCCGGCACCGCCACCATCCGCGACCACGCCGAACGGTGAGACGTACTGGAAGCAGGCGGCGCCCGGGACAGGGAGTTCACGGATGGCTTGGGCCCCGTTGGCATGGCCGTCGTTCCAGGCCGGGCATCCCGTTCACCGAGACGTCGTCATGACGCTCTCCCGAACGGTACCGCCAGCGCCCTACCCATCCTGATCGCTTTGACCTGCGCAAAGAGGAAGTGACACAGCTTCTTAGGCCGGTCGCTCGTCGGCGGACTGCTCGTCCCATGAGTGCCGCGCCGACCAGCAACAGGGCTGCTCCCCCGAGCCCGGGCTGCACCCGGAGTCTGCCGTACGCCAACTGCCCGATACTCAACGGCACCGCCGCGCACTACTGCACCCGCCCGGTGCTCGCCTCCCACCCCGCGGGCCGCCCCTGCACCGACCCGTCCTGCCCCTGCCCCACGCAGGCCACCCACGACAGGCACGCCGCCCGCAGCAGACGGCCCGCCGACCGGTATGAGGCCTGGATAATCGCCGCCCGGCACTACCAGCTCGTCCCCCATCAGGGCACGCCCCCTCGGTGCCGGTGGGCTTGCCCATGACGGACGCGTCCCCGAACAGACCCAGGTAGTCGTCGCGCATCTACCCGCAGATCCCCACCAGCCGTGCATAATCCCGCAGCTCCTTCTCAAAGAGCGCCGGCTGCTCGCCCGCGGCCAGGAGCCCGAGCTGCAGGGGCGCGAGAATCACCTCACCGACGCCGTCCACGTGATCGCAACCGGCAACCTGGCCCTCCGCGCGGACCTGCTCCATCTCGACTCCGCCCAGGTCGGCGTGGACCTCGCCCACCACGTCGCCTACATCGACGACACCCTGCCCGCCGTCCTCGCCGGACACGCCCCTGAACGGGCCCCGCGTGCAACGGCCGTCCCCGTGCCGCCAGCCGCTCACCGGGCCGGATCGGCCCGCCACGCCCCGGCCGCACCGCCGGAAACCGACTGGTGGCGGCTTTAGGCCAATGACAGCAGGAAGATCATTAAGGCTTTCCAGCCCACTCGTGTTGGCCGGTCATCCGTCTGCCCCGAATCTGCTTGCCTGCGCCACCGGGAGTGGCTCTTGCGGCTGGTGAGGGTGCGGGGGTGGTCAGGGCCTAGTACCCGCACCATGTCATGCACCAGTGCAGCCAAGGCGGTTGCGGCCCCGGCTGCGTCCCCCGCCTCGCCCCACCACTCGGCCAAAGTTTCCCGGGTGATGAGCGTGGAGGGGTGATCGGGGCCCAACACACGGACCGTGTCTTCCAATAGTTTCACGAAGGCCATTGCGGCCCGGACCGAATCTCCCATCTGGCCCCACGCGTAGGCGAGGTTGGCTCGTGTGTTGAAGGTGTGAGGGTGGTCGGGGCCCAAGACCCGCACCCGGTCCTCCAGCAACTCAGCAAAGGCGGTCGCAGCCCCAGCCGCATCACCCGCCTCTCCCCGCCATCGGGCGAGGCTGTTCCGGCTAGTCAGGGTGTGAGGGTGGTCGGGGCCCAAGACCCGCACCCGGTCCTCCAGCAACTCAGCAAAGGCGGTCGCAGCCCCAGCCGCATCACCCGCCTCTCCCCGCCATCGGGCGAGGTTGCTCCGGGTGCCGAGGGTGTGAGGGTGGTCGGGGCCCAAGACCCGCACCCGGTCCTCCAGCAACTCAGCAAAGGCGGTCGCAGCCCCAGCCGCATCACCCGACTGTCCCCATGAGTAGGCGAGGTGGTGCCGGGTGTCGAGGGTTTGCGGGTGATCGGGGCCGAGTACGCGCACCATATCGACCAGTAGCTCGGCGAAGGTGGCCCCGGCTCCGGCTGCGTCACCTGTCTGGCCTCTCCACCGAGCGAAGCCGTGCCGGGCAGTGAGGGTGTCGAGGTGGTCGGACCCGAGACGGTGGGTTGTGGTGGCAGTGAGCCGGCGGAAGTAGTCGCGGGCTGCGGTGACCTGTCCAGCTTTGCCGAGACTGCGGCCGGCCCGGTAGAGCACCGCGTGCGCGTGCGGCTGGTAGATCACGTCTTCGGCGCAGATGGCGAGAGCAGTGGTATTGGCGCGCAGGGATTGTGCCAGTGCGGTGTCGCGTTCGATATCGGGCCAGGTGGCCAACAAGGCGTCGGCGGCGGCGCGAGCGACGGCGTAGCGCTGGGGGGCGGCGAGGGTGTCATGGACGGCGCGTTGGACGAGCTGGTGGACGCGCACCGCGGTGCCCTGAGTTTTCGGGGTGTAGTCGATCAGGCTCAGTCGGCGCAGTGCGCTCAACGACATGTGTGCATACCGCTCGGGCACGGGCCTGACATTTTGGTGATCTGCTGCGCCGGGGTCGTCAGCTGAGCCTGCCGGCGGGGTCGGCACGTCAGCGGCGGATGGTGTATTGGCGTGCGTTGTCCGGTATTGGGCGAGGTAGGTGCGAGCCGGGGTGCTGCTCAGAATGGTCTCGGGGATGCCATTGGCATCAAGAAACGCGGCGAGTTGGAGCATGGGGCGGGCCAGTCCCGCGGGCCTGAGGGCGTCCGCACGTTCGATGGACAGGGCCCAGGTCGCAGCCACGGCCTCCGGTTGGCCGTCGGGCCGACGATCAGGCGCGGTGTCGCCCAGTGGGGTGGTGCGGCTGGACAGCAGCTGCCGGTACTGGGCGCAGTTCATTCCCACATCGGCAAGTTCGGCGATGTAGGCGACAGCTTGGGCCAACGCCAGGGGGAGGTGTCCGAGGTCGTGGGCGAGGGCGGCCGCGTCGTCATCAGGTTCGGCCAGGTGGTGGGAGGCGAGGACGGCATTGAGGTAGGAGAGTGATTCGGCGGGGGTGAAGACGCCGACCGGGATGAGCCGGCGGCCTGTAGTGAGGGCGGGCTCGCGACTGCGCGTGGTGACCAGCGTGCAGCCGGTGGGGCTGGCCGGCGGCCATAGGCCGCTGAGGTGGTCCGGGTCGGTCACATCGTCGAGGACCACTAGCCAGCGGCAGGAACGCTGGCCGGCTTTGGGTTCCAGCCAGGCCAGGAACGCGGCGGCGGCTTGCTCGGACTCGGTCGGGGCGGGGCTGCCGAGCAGCTCTGCCGCAGCCGCCGCGTAGGACGTGATGACGGCGGCGGTCGTTGCTGCAGTGGCCCAGACCAGCACGTCCAGGGCGCCGCTCTGCCAGACGGTGCGCGCATAGTGGGCAGCGAGTTGGGTCTTCCCAGCCCCACCCAGCCCGACCATGACTCCCGCTGGTGAGGGCTGCGTGCCGACCGAGATCGCACCGCCGGAGAGCACCTCGATCAGGCAGGCAGTCTCGGCACGGGCCTGAAAACAGCCAGCCTGTGCAGGGATCGTCCCGACTTGATGTGGCCACGAAGCTGGCGGCCGGGATGCCGCGTGGACGTGATGGTCGACCCTACCCGCAACAGGGCCGTGGAAGGTGCTATGGCGGAAGTCGAACCGGTCGCCCCCAACGGCCCCAACGGCCCCAGCCTCCGTAATGCCCTCAACTGGCTTTCGCTGCGCCACCGCCGCTCCCATCAGGCCGACACCACATCCCGACCGTACCCAGCCATCCACCACCTCAACTACGGCTCAGCGCAAAGCCGTTACTCCGCCCCAGCCCGTCAGCGGCCTGGAATCTGCGGCCGCATCGTTGGTTCCCCCAGCGCCACCCCCCAGCACCTAGAGCTTCACGGTGATGCCAAGACGGTTGAGCCGAATGGTCCTTCGGCTGACTCATGCGCCACCGTCGTCTCGCTCGCAACTATTAGGGCCACTTGCACCACTCCGAAGCTCTGACCGGCCTCCGTGATCAATCTGATGGCCGCCGGCTTATCGGCGATGCGGCCCCGGACTGGCGCGATACTGGCCCGGGCCTAGTGGCGTACCTGCGGGTTCTGCGCCCGCCACTGGGCAAGACGTTCATGGGCGGCCCGCGCACGGCGCGGGCGACTGATCCGGAACCTTCCGGTGCTCCTGCTCACTGTGCGTCGTCGCCTCCAAGCGCGACGTGCTGCTCTCGGTTGGCCGGCGGCCGCGGCTGGCCGACCTGTACGCCGAGGTCGAGCAGGTGCGCGGCGACAGCTTCCGCGCGGACTGGCACATCACCGACCTGACCCGGCACGCCGCGACGTGCGGTGCCCCCGACCCCGGAGTCGTCTGCGCGGACGACGGCCCGGAGTTCACCGCCCTGCAGGAGCAGGTCCGGTAGACGCTGGCGAGGAAGCCCCGCAAGGAACCCGAGATGGCCCGGCACAACGGCCGTGCACGGTGCGGCGGCTACACCGCCTACAACTGACACCCCCGTGGGTCCGGACCGACCTGTTCGGCCCCGGCCCGGCACACGCCCCCTTACAGTGGATGAAGGAGATGACCATGGACACCAACCCCACCGCCCTGCTTCTCGACCTCGCCGCCAGAGCCCAGCACCTGAGTGACCGGGACGTTCTGCAGGACCTTCTCGCCAGCGGCCATCGCGCCTGGTGCGAAGGCGTCGCCGATGTCCATTCCGGCGTGCGACGGGAGGCCGCGCCCCTGTCCGACGACCAGCTCACCGAGCGGTGCGCTGCCGCGGGCGCGCCGTGGGAGCAGGGGATGACACGCGACGAGGCGGTGTCCGCGCTCGCGTTCGCGACCTGGGATGCCGTGCCAGCCGCGATGGCCTACACGGAGCTAGAAGAACGCGCCACGCTCTTCGGTGTCTGCCTTCTTGGCGAAGAACTCCAGTAGCCTCCTCTCGCGCTGAGCTGGACACGAACCCATCACCTTTGGCATTATCGAACCTGTCACGCTCGACCGGGCGCCGACACCGCCTTGCCGATCCTTCCCAAGGGGCCCAGATGTCTCCCGCCGAGCGGCTCGTGGACACCGCGCAGATCGTGTCCGAGTTCGGCACGAGCAAGTCCCGGATCAGCGAGTGGAGCAACAACCCGGACAGCGGCTTCCCGGAGGTCGCCCGCTGGGACGGCAAGCGGTTCTGGCACCACGCCGAGGTCGCCGCATTCTTCGCGCAGCGTGCGCCGAAGAAGCGCACGCTGCCGGCCGCGGTACTCGAGGCCGACCAGGACGAGCTGCTGACCAAGCGGGAAGTGGCGCAGCTTCTGGGGTACACCCGCACGTCGACCATCGACGCCTACTTCCGCGACCGGCCCGACTACTTCCCCGCGCCCGACGAGGATGCCGACGGCCAGATGTGGCGCCGCGGCACGATCGTCACCTGGGCGGCCAACCGCCCCGGCAAGGGCCGGCGCAGCTCCGCGCTGGCGGCTCCGCGGCCTGAGGTCTCGGCAGACGGCGATCCCGACGAGCTCCTCGGCACGGCCGAGGTCGCCGTCCTGCTCGGCTACAGCAGTCCGGCTTCCTTCTCCAGCGCCCTGTACCAGGGGCGCATCCCCGAACTGCCCGAGCCGGACGCCCTGGAGAAGAAGGAAGGCAGCCGCGGTCCGGCGCGCAAGAAGTGGCGCCGGGCCACCATCGTCGCCGCCGCCCGCAAGCGCGGCGTGCTGCCGCCCGTCGGCAGGGACGAGAACGAGGACCTGGTCGGCGCCGCCGAAGCAGCCCGGATCCTCGGATACCGCAACGCCGACAGTTTCATCAGCGCACTCGGGCACGGGCTCCTGCCCGACCTCGAGCAGCCCGACGGATACGAATACCGCCGCGGCAGCGGCGGCCGCCCCCGTCAGCAGCGCTGGAAACGCTCCCGCCTCGAGGAGCTGGCCGCCCGCCGCTCCCCGGCGCCCTGACTGCAGCGCACCGAACCGCGTCACACGCGGGATACCGTAAGACCGCGGCCTCTGGTTTAAGGGAACGACGAACTCCCGGCGGGCCAGACACCGCACGATGGCCGGCATGGAGAGGCCAGCCACCCCTCCGCCGCGAAGCCGCACGGCTTCGCGGCACCGGCCATCGCCGTTTCCTGAGCTTGTCCTTTGACGTCGCAGGCTACTTACGGTGCGGTCCCAGGCTCGATCGTCGGCCAGCTCCCCAGCGCGGAAGCGAGCCGGTCCTGGAGTGCCGGGTCTTGCACTTCGGCAGCAAGGCGGTAGGCGATGGGCCCGATCTGCCAGCCGGCGTGATGGTCGAAGTGCGGAAAGGGTCCCGCGGCGTTGTGTGCGAGCTTGCCGACCAGCTCAGCAAGTCGGAAGAACAGCTGTTCCGCGGGGCGGTCCTCCATGCCCAGACTGCTTCGGCGGACAAGGTCGAACAATTCGCGGCCACGACCCCACTGCGTTTGGTCGGCCGCCATCTCCAGGGCCGCCTCGATCTCAGGAGCCCTGCCCAGACTCATCGAAGCGGCCTCAAGGACGTGGCCAGCCCATGTCACCGGGCGTTGCTGCCGCTCGAACAGAGATCGCCCCCACTGGCGAATGTCGTTCGCTCCGTCGCTGCTCATTTCACGATCATGACGGGGATACAGCTCGCCTTCTTCCTCTTTCTTCTTCTGGACTGGGCGGAGTGCGCAGCGTACGGATCGCTGCGGCATGGAAGTTGCCGCGTGCCACCATCGCCTGTGTGAGAGCTCGCTCCCAGCGTTCTGGGTCCACCCACGGCGGTTCGCGATGCGGCTGCGCGAGGAACTCGTCCCGCATCCCCACGAATGCGTCCTCCAGGCATCAGGTCCGCGCCGCCGCGCACACCGACGCCGTCCACACCCAGGCCGAGAAGGCCAGGGCCCGCATCACCCGCTGACCAGTACCACTCACCGCCGCCCATGGAGACCTGCGCCATGTCCGACGCCCTCGACGCGCACCCGTCCCCGCAGGCCGTTGTCCGCCTGCTCACCACCGGCGCCCCCTTGCAACAGCCTGGCGAGCCGGGGCTGTTCATCCGGTTCTGGCACGGAGGCCCGGCTGGAAGGCAGACGATTCAGCCTGGCCCTGGGACGCGCCGTCCACCGCCCGCCTCACCACCGCCGCCCTACGCGAGCTTGCCGAGGCCGAGCAGCTCACCGGCAATGTCGCCGCGCCGCTGGAGTGGCTTTGCCGATGGACAGGAACAGCGTGTGCCGATGAGTTCTGACAGCAGTTCCTGCTCCGTGGGTTCGAGAATGTCGGTGTGACACCGCCTCGGGTTGCTCGGACCTCCTTCCTTGATCGGTCTTCGAAAGAGCCTCGGCCCAACGACTTGGGTCAAAAGTGCGTGGCGATCCCGAAGACGCGGCGGAGCTGCGCCATGTCGTGCCGATCACGTTCCGATGGTTCGTATCCCTGGTGGAAGTAGACCTGCTGCTCGGCGGACAAGCACGGGACGGGCGTCCCCTGAACGGTCCCCGTCACGAAGCACGCGGAGGGATAGACGAAAGGACGCTGCGGATCGGGTGACGCCTGCACCGCTGAGCCGTCGTCGGAGAAGACCAGCGGGTGAAGGTCAATATCTCGCCCGTCCGGGGCCGTCATAACAAATCGGATGGGCCTCCGGTCCAGGCTCTCCACGAAACCTTCCGCAGAGAGGGCCGCCAACGCAGCGGCTTCCTGGTCTTGCCGGTGCATCAAGTCCAGGTCGCGATGGTCCCGGGTCTGCTCACCGAGCAGAGCATCGATCCCCCATCCTCCACCGACCCAGACATCCACCTTCGCCCGCCGCAACAGGGCCAGGACGAACAACACGTCATCGGCCTTCATCACCCGATGCAGGCTAGAAGCGCCCGCCTCGGGCAACGAATGATTTCCTTTGGCCCGTCAGGACAGTCTCACGGGGCCGGGCTGGTCACGCCGTTCTCGTCCATGACGAAGACGCCCGTGGTCTTGCTGTCGACCTGCCGGTCCTTGATCCACTGCGCCGACAGGTCGTGCAGATTCTTGTGCTGGCGTTCCCAAGGCATCTGGTGTCCGGTACCGAGTGCTTTGACCATCAGCTTGTGAGGTCCGGTGATTGCGTCGTACAGCGCGCGGACCGAGAAGTTGAGCTCCGCATTCGAGCTCGGCGGCGTCGTGTTCGCCGTCCTGTCGTGCTCCCCGTCCACAATCAGCACGGGCACGCTTCCGCCGAGGACCCCGCCCTGCCCCGCGGTCGTCTCGTTCCATCCCCACCGGACGAAGCTCCTGATGCGGTTCAGGCCTTCCGGCGGCCCCCAGGTGCGGCCGACCGGGTCGCTGTCCATGAACGCCGCCCACACCACTTCCACCATGCCGGGTTCCCGCTGGTCTAGGGAGCGCAGCTCGGTGTTCCAATCTTTCTCCAGGCCCGGTCTCGCACCGAGGGACATCGGAAACCCCGGAAGCGGCGGCGGGCTCGGTGGGGTCGACGTGGCCTTGGGCGGAAAGATCGGCGCCAGCAGGAACATGCTCTCCACGTTCTCCGGATGCTGGACCGCGTAGGGTCCCATCGTCAACGCGGCCGCGGACCAGCCGACGAAGGCGACCTGCTCCACCTTGCATTCCTGCTTGATGTACTCCACGACGGTGTGCAGCTCGGCTTGGTCGCTGTCGGAGTTGTTCAGCTGGAACGGGTAGCTGGGGCTGCACGGGGTGAAGCCCGGCGGCCGTGGAATGAGCAGCTTCTGGTCGAGGTCGCTGAGGTTGCACGGGGAGCCCATCTCGGGACGAGGTGACCGCCCGGCGCCCTGGAGGTCCATCAAGAAGACGTCGTAACCGGCCTGCGCCAGTGCCTCGGCCCAGCCGTACGTCTTGTACTGGAGATCGAAGCCGGCGAGCACCGGAGAACTCCTGCCGTGAAGCATGAGCACGGGTTTGCGTACCGCTCCGGTCCACCAGGGCACGGTTTTCCGCTCCCGTACGAAGAGCTTGACCACCTCCTTCTTGTTCGCGGGAACGGTGGACGTGTGGGTGACCTCGTGGTCGAAAACGACGCTTGGCCAAGACCATGACCATGGTGGCCAAAAAACCGGCCCAATCCACCCTGACAATGGCCTTGGCAATGGACGTGGCCGCCGGTCCCAGCCCATGGGAATCATCCGTTCCGTGCGCCTGGTCGGGAGCTCATGCCCCCTTGAGCCAGCATCGGAAGGCTGCGCGCCCGGCGCCACAGCACGGCCGCCGGCCTAGGCCCATGGGGTGGTGCGACCCTCCGATCGGCGGTCGCCGAGTTACACGGCGTGTCGCCCGCTAGTCCGGCCCACAGCTCTGTGACGTCCGCCGGCGCACTACGTGGCCACGGTGACCGGCGCGGCCGTCGGTCCGGCGAGGTAGCTCCGGATCTGCAATGCGGTCGCGGCGAGGACCTGGCGGACACCCGGGGTGTCCATCACGGTGTCGCGCACGACCTGGTCGTGTGCGGTCCGACGGCCTCAGCTACTGCGCGGCAGCAGCTGCTCCCCCACAGCCACAGACGGACGGTGCGGTCTCCTCACGCAGCTTCGGTCGTGACGGCAGGAGTACGGCGTGCGGCCCAGCTACGGCCAGGCGGACGGCGCACCGGACCCCGACGGAGATTACGGCCCCTGGGCGCCCTGGAACGACGCTACGCACTCATTCGACGGTCCCTCGGTACGGACGGACGCCAGCAGCGCTCTTGCCCATGCTCGCCAAGACGACAGAGGGCTACGGCTCGCTCGGCCAGCTGCGGATATCCCTTCCGTCGGCCGTGTCGATGAGGGTGACGCAGGCGCTTTCGACGCTGCCGTGCTCGCCGATCCAGCCGAGGTACTTCCGCTCGGCGGTCGCGAGGTGCGCCCACCAGCCCTGCATGACCGGACGGTCGCCGGAGGTGAGGGTGAGGCGGTAGCGATCCGGGTTCACGTGAGCCGGATCCCGCGCGCCCGGCGAGGCTCCAGGGCGATCGCGTGCTTCGCCTCCAGCTCGCGCAGCTGGTAGTGGACGGCTCCGACGCTACGGCCCACGCCGACGCTGATCTCGGCGACGGTCGGCGCCTCGCCGTCCTCAGCGATGTGCTCGCGGATACAGGCGAGGACGCGTTCCTGAATGTCGGTGAGGTAGTCGACCTTGTGGTGCCCCATACATTGACTAGAGCATGCGTTCGAATATTGGGCAAGCTGGAAGGGTGAACGACCTCCCGCCCGACTGTGACTGAGCGTTTCACTTGGCGGATCAGTGCTTGAGTTGGCGGGTGAGCGATTCATCTGGCGAGGATGTGCTCATCGATGCAGGTGGCGAGGCCGCTGTCGGCGAGCTGCAGCCGGTTGCCCGGCGTTACTCCCATGGCCCAGGAACGCCGCGCCCAAGTTGCCGATGAACCCCGCACCCTCAGGCTGTGAAGGAGTCCACGCAGCTACAGGGAGCAGAACCATGACCATGGTGACCCGGAAGAGCGAGATTTCCTCGCAGTCCCTTGAGGTCTTCGAGGTGAAAGTCGGCAAAGAGGACTGGGACGCGTTGCGAGAGGACCCGGAGACGTTCTTCAGATCGCGTCTCGAACCCGAGTACAAGGTGAACGGCATCTGCGTCGACGCCAGAAACCTCCGGTCACCCGAAACGGCGGCCAGCAGCGGTTTCGCCACGCTGGTCCATGTCAGCGGCGGCCCGTTCGACTCGTACTACTTCTGGCCCCAGCGGCAGCAGTGAGAACGAGCAGGTGACGGCGGGCCGCCGGACACCGGTCAGGCGTACACATAGAAGCCCGACCTTGTCTTGCGGCCCAGCCGCCCGCTGCCCCGCCGACTCAAGCACTCATCCGCCAAGTGAAACGCTCAGTCACACCGACCTGCCCCGACTTCGAACCCTGGAGATCTGGCTGGCCTTCAACCTCGACAGGGTCCGGCAGCAGATCGCAGCAGCCGAAAAGCTGGAGGCCGAACGGCAGCGCGGCGTCGACGCCCGGCCGCCCGCGCCGGACTGGTTGATCGAGCGGGGTATCGGCGAGGGGCCCGCCGTGTACGTGCACGTCGGTGGATGCCATATGGCGGGGAAGCGTTCCAAGGGCGTGGCGCGGGAGCAGGCGCTGCGGGCGCTCACCGACGGTGTCGAAGCCTGCCCGCACTGCCGTCCCGATACCGAGCTCGGGGTGCTGGATTAGGCGCTGCGCTTCGGCTTCTTCGCCGCAGCCTTCTTCGTCGTCTTCTTGGCGGGCGTCTTCGCAGTCTTCGTGGCCGCGGTTTTCTTCGGCATGTCATGGACGGTGGCGTCCTCGCCCCGCGACTGACGCGCCTTGGCGACGGACTCCTGTAGGGCGGTCATCAGGTCGACGACCTCTCCCTTCGGCGTTTCCGGCTCGGACGACTCGGGCAGCGCTTCGCCCTCCCGCTTCGCTTTGATCACCTCGGCGAGGGCGTCCGTGTAGCGGTCGACGAACTCGTCGCCTTCGAGGTCGTCGCGGGTCATCCGGTCGATGAGGTGCTGCGCCTCCGCGACCTCCTCGTCGGTCAGCTCGACCGCCTCGGGCGCCAGCTCGGCGGGGTCGCGGATCTCGTCGTCCCACTTCATGGCGTGCAGGACGATCACATCGTCACGGACCCGCAGCAGTCCCAGCCGCTCCCGCCCGCTCCAGGCGTACTTCGCGACGGCCACCTTGGCGTTCCGCTCCAGGGCCTTCCGCAGCAGGGTGTACGGCTTCGCCGCCACCTGCCCGTCCGGCTGCAGGTAGTAGCCCTCCCCCACCCGGATCGGATCGATGGACTCGGCCGGCACGAACGCCTCCAGCTCGATGGCCTTCGCGGTGGGCAAGGGCAGCTCGCCCAGCTCCTCGTCCAGCACGGCGACGACCTGGTCCTTCGACAGCTCGTAGCCTTTGCCGATTTCGTCGCCGCGGACCTCCCGGTCCTCCACTTCGCAGAACTTGCGCACCCGTACCCGGCCCATGTCCTCAAGGTGGTACTGGTGAAAGCGGATCGAGTGGTCCTCGGTGGCGCTCACCACATGGATCGGTACTGTGACCAAACCGAACGAGATGGCGCCTGACCAGATGGTTCGGGGCATGGCAGGACCTCCGCGACGTGCCCCGAGAAGGCCAGCCTATGAGCGGCGGAACGGTCCGGCATGCGCGCAAGAGCGACCAGCCGCACGGCTGCCTGCCCCGCCCTACCTGCTGGGAGATCGTCGAGCAGGGCCGGGGAGGCTCGGCTAGTCGCCGTCGAACGTCTGCATGACCCGTTCCACCTGCACCAGGTAGACCGCTGTGGACTCCTCCCAGGCCTGGGTGGCGGCGGCGTGGGCGATGGCGCGCTGGTCGGCGGGTGGATTCACCGGATTACGCCAGAGGTTCACCAGGGTGTAGAGCGCCTCGCGCATGGCAAACCCCTTCTCCTGGATGCCGGGAGGGCCCACCACTCCTGCCGTACGGGCGGCCCGATCGACGGCGTTGAGCGCCTGGTTCACCGCGCGCCAGGCCGCCCGCAGTTCATCGGGCGGCAGAGGGAAGACCCCGTACCCGTGGCCGACAATGGCGTTCAACGCATCGTGCACGGCGTCGCCGGCGCTGAGCAGGCCTGCGTAGGCGTCCTGGCGGCGTTCCCTGAGCCACTGGCCGAAGCCGTTCTCTGCCTCCACGCGGGCCTGGCGGACCATGGCCCGTCCGGTTGCCCATGCGGCCAGTGCCGCACCGCCCGCCCCTGATGCCCCCGCAATGACGGCGGCCAATCCTGCGTCCATGGACCGACCCTCTCTCATGCCGGAGTAGGGCGGTCCTCCAGCACGCCGTACAGGGCGTTCTCGCGGAAGCCGTCGTCTTCCTCGCAGTAGCGGCGCATGACCTTGGAGCCGGGGGCCCATCCGCCCTGCTTCTCCATGACGGCGTCGGGGTTGCCGGCGCGGGAGGACTCGGTGACCAGGCCGCGGCGGGGGCTGTGGCCGGTGGGCCGGATGTCGAGCTCGGCGCGGGGGCCGATGCGGGTGAGGACGTCGCCGACCGACTCGGGGTCGAGCCCGCTCTGCCCCCAGGTTCATAGGTGGACGCGGTGCGCTGCCTGTGATTGTTCGAGCACCACCAAGCCCGGACCCTGGCGGCTCGTCGGGCGGGAGTGTTGGCCTCCGGGGGCCCGGCAGGAAGCGTTACGAAACTCTGCGCCAAAGCCCCCTCAAGAGGTACAAGAATGTGTTGACCTGCGGAAACAGGGGTGGCACGACGGAGGCTTGACGGGCCGTCATAGGGTGTGGGACCCTAGCTGCGCGACGCCACCAGTGCGTCGTTTTTTGTTGGGGCTCTCGTTCTCGGTTGAGAACTGGGGCCCTTTTGTTTTTCCCACCAGGCCTCCGGATTCACCTTCCGGGGGCCTTTGTCGTTCCCGGAGGCCCAACCTTGTTGTCCGCTCTTGCTCCCGCCGACCTGTTCGGCGTGCCAGTCTGGATGGCGCTCTGCGTCGTTGCCGTGCTGGTGGCCATGTTGTCGCTCGTCGCGATCGTGGCATGGTGTGTGATCCGCCGGGTTGATCTGGCTGATCTCCCCGCCGCTCTTCTCGGACTGGCCCATGTGATTTCGGCACTGTGCGGCTTCCTGCCGTGGGGGAAGCCGACGCCTCCGCCGGCGCTCCCACAGACGCAGGAGGGGGGTCCGGACCAGGAGAAACCAACGGTGGTCCTGATCCAAGGTGAGGCAGACGGTGCCAAACCTCTGGCGCAGCAGGAGGGGCCGTGAGCGGGTTCTGGCGAGGCGCTGAGCACCGTCTCCGAGTAGAGCGCATTGTCGGGCTGGCCGAGGTGCTGAGGAGCCTGGACGGGCAGCAAGCCACCGCCTTCCTGGCGCGGGTGCTCTACGGCGCGAGCGATGAACTGATAGCCCAGCGACTCGGTACGACGCCTGAAATGGCGAGATGGTTGATCGGCCGGGGCGCCTCTTCCCTACGCCATCCGTCGCGAGCCGTCTCCGTGCGGGATCACCTTGACTCCCTTGGTGAAGCTGTCCTGATCGATGGTGGGCTGCGTGATCTGATTCGGGAATGGCGACTGGAGGAGAGGTTCGCTCCCAAGTGTCGCCAATGCGGTCAGGCCTACTTCCACTCTCGACCCTCGTCAGGTCGGTCGATAGCGGAAGGTCGCCCCCGTGCGTACTGTTCGAACGCTTGCCGTCAGAAGGCGTACCGAGAGCGTCGGCGCGGCGGCAACGGTCAGCGTTCATGAGTCCGCTGCAGGGGTCTTCAGACGCTGCGCTCCCGTCGGTGCAGAGTCGGCGGCCTATCGGTCGGATTGGCGAGCATCCGACGGACGGTCTCCGGGTACCAGCGTTCCCCGCGCTTGGGTCGGATGTCCTCGGCTTCGAGTGCTGCGCAGATCTCACGGAGGGACAGCTCGTCTTCATCTCGAAGCTGGCGGGCACGGGCACGGCCGGCCTGCTCCATCTCGTCCTCGGTCAGTTCCTTCTTGTGGGCCTGCCAGCCGTACGGCGGGGCGCCGTAGGCGTACTGGCCCTTCTCGCCCTTGATGCGGCGGCCGCGGCGGAGCTTGGCCACGGCCATACCGCGGTCCAGCTGGGCAAAGACGCCCCGCCCGAGCAGCAGTTGCGGAGGCGCGTTCCGCGGCGTCGTCCGAGGCGAATTGATCAGTCCGTCCCCGCGTTTCCGCGCGAGGGCGGGGTCGTTCAGAGGTGGAGCTTCTTCACCATGACCGCGTATACCGGCGAGTCGGCGAACGGCCGCTGTTCGCCCACCTTTTCGTAGCCCCACGTCTCGTACAGTTCTCGGACCTTCGGGTGGGTCACGTCGACCAGGAGTACGGCAAGATCCTCGTCGCGCTCCTTCAGTAGCGCCTCGTGCAGGCGATCTGAGATGCCCTGCTTTCGCCACTGCGGGCGCACCATGACCTCGGAGACGGCGTAGGTCTCGGTGTAGCCGTTGTTCGGCTCGAACTCGGTGGAGCGCCACCATTCGCGGCCCGGCTGAAGCGGTGCGCCGTAGGCGAAGCCGGTCGGCTCGTCTCCGTCGAAGGCGACGACGCAGGTGAAGCCGTTCATCCCTGACCAGTGATCAACAAACCAGGGGAACCGCTGGTTGAACTCGTCGTCCATAGCCTCGGCGTAGGCGTCGGCGTGCACGTCGATCAGCATCTGCTTGAAGCCTTCCGAAAGGCTTCCCTGGCCGTAGTGCCGCAGGTCGATCACCCTGGTCACGCTCGACTCCATTCATCTCGCATACGGTCTGCCCAGTTGCGGGCGTACGTCGTGGACGGCGCCAGCCGGAGCAAGTCTCGGTGGAAGTCTCCGATCAGGGTGCGCATTCGTCCAGGTAATGGGGCGCCGTCCATGATCGTGAAGACGGTGGCCGCGGTTGCCGTGGCCTGCTCTGGCTCTCCCTGCCGGAGCAGCGCGAGCGCGAGCTGACACGTGGTCAAGGCGCGGTTGCGTTGGAACCCTGCCGGGATCTTGGCCAGGGCACGGTGTGCCGTTGCCTCGGCTTCTGCAGACTGTCCGTTGTGGTTGAGGATGATGGCCGCGAGGTGATTGAGTTCGGCCGGCCCGTAGAACGCGGTCCACCGGGGGCGCTCGTCCTCGCCCGCCTTTTGAAGGGTTTCCTGCGCCGCGCCAAGGGCTCTCTTGGCGGCCTGTGGGTCTGCAAGTGTCGCGTGGGCTAGGGCGAGTCGGAGGCGGCTCATGGAGCTGAAGAACGGGTCCCTGCGAGCGGCGGGGGAGGCGTTGGCCGCCTGTGCTGCTGCGAGTTGCTCCGGCCAGTTCTTCCGCTGGTAGGCGAGCATGGCCATGTTGATCCACACGCGCATCACCGTGGGCGGGTCTTGAGAGAGGCCGGCGAACGTCGTCGACTGATGGAGATGCCTCTGGGCCGTGTCCAGGTCGCGCAGGTCGATGCATGACCAGGCAGCGATGGTGGTGTACTCGGCGGCAAGTGCATACAGGGCGCGGCGCACGCGCTCGCTGGCGTTCCGCTGCTGGAGATTCAGCACCTCGGCACGGCCTTCGAGGGCCGCGGTCGCCAGGGACTTGTGGCCGCCTTGACGGTCGTCGGCCTCCACGAGCTGGTTCATGCCGACTGCGGCCCGAGCTACATCTGTCATGCCCACTGATCGGCGCTGTTTGGCGATGGGGACGGCGGCGGCTGCCGTTCCGGTAGTGGAAAGCATGAAGTCGCGACGCCGCAAGGGGTCCTCCGGGGGGTGTTGCATGGAGCTGGGTGCGCTGAACCCTAAGTCCGCCACGGGGCAGCCGAACACACGCTCAAGTGCTGCGCAAGTGCGGCCGATTGGACGTCGACTTGACCCGTTGAGCAGGTTGCGGACCGTTCGCGACGAAATCTCCCCTGGTCGACCGATGATCTCTTGTAGTGCCCTATTGAGCTGAGCGGCCAACTCATCCTGTGTGAGGCCGAGTTGATCCATCCGGCTCTGAAGGATGAGGTTCGCTCTCATGTACCGAACGTAGTAGCACCGTCACTCTGTTGCCCAGATCTTGGGCAAGGCGAACGTAAAGTCTTCCGGTTGGTGGGCGTGCACGAAACCGGAACTCTTCCTGTTGCCCTCCGCCCAAGGCTCGTTGACTGGCTATCAGCCGCCGGATCGAGTTCGGCACGGCGGCAGGAGGAGAGCCCGGCCCTGCTTCCCCCGTCAGGGCCGGGCACCCCACGCCGGAGGGAACCTCGTGACCGTGACCGCCGCAAAACCGAATGCGACCGGGGCCCCCGGTTACACCGCGGAGCTGCCATGCGTTCCCGAGTCCGTCAGTCGCGCTCGCGCTCTCGTCTCCAGCGCGCTGGTCGCCTGGGGGATGGGGGACGACTTGGGCGACTGCGGAGAGATCATCGTGTCGGAGCTGCTGACGAACGCCGTCGACCACACTGAGACCCCCCTGACGCAGGTCGTCATCGAGCGTCGGGTCGACAGCTCCGTTCGCATTGGGGTCTCCGACCGATCACAGGTCGCTCCGCGCATGAAGAAGGCCACCGACGACACCGAATGCGGCAGAGGCCTGCACCTGGTCCACGCGCTGAGTTGGCGGTGGGGCTACGACACGCACCACTGGGGCAAGGTCACCTGGGCCGTAATCAAAGCGCCGACAGGGACAAGCCAGTGAGCGCCACAACGGCCCCTGAGTGCCGGGCCGAGAAGTGGACACCCCCGCTCGACGCGGACGGCCTGAAGTTCGTCCTCGCGCGGGTCATAGTGTGGAAGCCGCTCGACGTCGAGGAGATCTTCGACGACCTCGACACGGCGATCGGCAACCAGCCCCCGCCCGTGGCCACGACCGCGGCGCTGGTGGAACGCCTCCGCGGCCACCTGAAGCAGCTCAGTGACATCACTGTCGCTGACGCGAAGTACCCGCCTACCGACGAGATGGTCGGGCTCATCGAGCGTGGACTTCCCCTGCGGGCTGAGCCGACGCCGGCCAATCACCAGCAAGCCGTCGCTCTCGCCCGCCGTCTCGCCTTCGTGACCTCCGATCTCGTCGAGAAGCTGATCGAGGCCCGCTACATCAAGGGGGCCCAGTGACACACGACCCCAACGCCGCCAAGCACCCCGGGGTGACCGCCACGGTGATGGCCGCTCCGCAAGACGCGTACGACTTCTACTACTACGAGCAGCGCATCGCCGACGCCTGGCTCTTGGACAAGAGCATCGCCGTGCGAACGCTGCGCATGCCGTTCCTCGCTGTGCCTGTCGGGGGCTCGCGACGAGGCGGGTATTTCCCCGTCACGTGCCTCTGCTTCGGGCTCCGGGTCCGTGACGTCCTCCTGGAGCAGCCCGGCTTCCCCGACCCACGCTTGCGGTGGTCGCCCTACCCGGACACCTGCCACGTCGTCGAGTGGGGCGAGAGACCGCCGACGCTCTGGGGTGACTGCGATGACGTCACCCTCGGGCGCTTCTACGGCTACAGCGAAGACGCGATAGCCCGGTTCACGAACCGCCGCGCCAGCACCCCGCGCGGCCCCCAAACGCCCTCTTCGGCGGCCCTTCTCCGCTCCCCCGCGGCTCCGTAGGCACCCGCCGAAGAGGGCACCCCCATCCCCCACCGCACGACCGACAGGAAGAGCGACACGCATGTGCCAGCACACGCCCACCTGCCCCACAGCGGAACAGCCGGATCGCGAAGCGGCCAAGCCATTGGCACGCGCCGAGGCTCAGGGATGGACGCTGCTGTGCAACGGCGTCCTGCTCTTCGACGACACCGGCGAGTTGCTGCCCAACGGCACGATCGTCGCCCCGCACCGCCCCACTGTCGCTACGGGAGCAGCAGCGTGAAAACGCTGCCGAGAAGCTGCCTGGTCCCCTACATCACCGCCCGCGAGGGTGAAGAGGCCGACTCTTTCCTCTCCCTGCGCGCCGCCTTCGACCGCACCGGTGCTGCACGCCTGGGCTACTGGGACGAGACCAGGGAAGACCGCGACGTGCGCAGCGTCCTGTGGTCCCGGGTTTCCCAGTCCATCGGAGACGACGGGCTGCCGGCCGGTGAGCCGAAATGGCGCCTGGTCCACCCCGCGCGACAGCGCGAGACCATGCTCAAGCTCCGGTGCCAGGTGTGCGTCGGCGACGCCCGGACTCCCGACGGAATCCTGTTCTTGGAGAGCAAGAAGGACGGCGTGCCCACGTCGAGCACCACGGTTCGGACCGCTCAGCCTCCGGTCTGCCGACGACACGCGCACATGGCCGCGAAGCGGTGCCCCTACCTCGCCGAACACGGGAGCGTCGCGCTGCTGGCGCAGAGCGCACCCCTGTACGGAGTCATCGGCACGCCTCACGCGTACTCCGGCAACGGCGTTCAAGTCCTAGCAGGCAACGACGTCCCCGTTCCCTACGGGGACCCCGCCCTGCGGTGGTTCCTCGCCTCCCAACTCGTGCGCACGTTGCGGGCGTTCACCGTCATGGACCTGGACGACCTCCTGCCGGCCACCTAGACCGCCGCCCGGCCGTCCGGAGCCACACGCCGGACCATCGGACGGCTCCGGCACAGCCCCGTCCCACAGCCGCCCCAACGGCTGCCCGCTGACCTGGAGAGATGGTGCTCACCGCACCCACCTTCCGCAGCATCGAAGGCGCATACCTCGCCTTGCTGCAACTGGCTACGAACAACGCCGAGCACCACATCACCGCCCGCGGCAACGACGCCAGTGAAGTCATCGGCGTCGGGTTCCGGCTGCCCGACCCCCGACAGCGACTCCCTACCTGTCCACGCGCAACTCGCCCGCCTGTTGCGAGGAGAGTAGCCGTGGCCAAGCGCTCCCCGGCCGCGGAGCGCCATGCTGACCTGATCCGCACTGCCCTGTTCGAGGTCGCGCCCGTCGGCATGACGCTCGGACAGCTGATGGGCTCCTGCGAGCTCAGCCGCTGGCAGACCAGACGGGGCCTGGCCATGCTGCGCGACCTGTGCGCCAAACGCGGCTGACCGCCCGCCATTTGGACACGTGACCTGGGCTATCACTTCTGCGCGAGCGAGGCCGAACTGGAGGAAGGGGAACGGGCCTGGCTCAGTGAGAAACTCACACAGTTCCGTCGGATGATCACGGACACGATCGGCCCGCACCTGGCCCTGTTCCCCAAAAGCACGTGGGCCGGCTATCTCAGCGACCAGATGAAGGCGATCGAGTCGAACCTCGCGATGGCCGCCCGACCGCCACACTGACGTCGTCGCATCCAAGACGCTCACCGCAGATTCCAGGAGACCGGGGCCCGGTCCACGCGTCCGCAGCGCTCCCCACCCGGGCCGGGCCCCATCCCCTGATGCACGAGCCCCGCTACCCCTCCGACATGGCCGTTGCCGACACGGCACCAACCTCACGAGATGGCACCATTAGATCTCGATCAGCTGTACACCCACAGCTCGTAGTCGTCCCCGGGAACCCAGCTGCCGAACTTGCATTCATACCTGGTCCACCAGTGGTTCTCGTACCCCATCCTGCCCTGGGAGTTGCACTCGCTCTTCCAGAAGTAGTAGTCGTACAGGTACCATCCCGCGGCTGTCGCAGGGACGGCCGTACTCTCGTGCGCCGACGCAGAGGTGACCTGAGCGGTTGCCGGTGCGGCTTGGGCAGGCCCAGCGAGTCCCCCTACCAAGAGCGCAGACCCCAGCGCCATGCTGACGAGAAAACCACGCTTACGCATGACCTCTTCCCCTTCTCTCGAGTGCATTGCAGGTTCCCAACGCGCTGCTGGAAACCGTCTCGGAGCGGCACCAACAGGTTGCTGTCGGACGGCCGCAGCTTCCCCTCATCACGACCGTTCGGCCAAGGGCCAAAGGTGGACCTTGTTCGTGCTCGCTTCCGGACAAGGATGGCTGGGCTGCTGATCGAGGATCGACGTGATTTGACCTAGCTCGAATAACGACATCTTGGACATGCTCTGCGCCATGCCGCTACGCATCCACTTCACCACTGAGGACATGGCCCGCACCCGTTTCACGGAGGCACCCCGTCCATTTCTTGAGCTGAACATCGCGCTGCGGCAACTACAGGAACGCAGCCATCCGACCCGGTTCGGGTCCTGGAGGCGGGAATCGTTGCGACGCTTGTCCCCAAGGGTGCAGCAGTTGTTCGATCTGATCCCGTCAACGGGCTGGTCGGTGGGCTTCCTCGGCCTCCCGGCGGCCGAGAACATCGGAGAGGCGCTGGATCAGATCCGGGCTATGCCTGCCGCGCGTGTCCGGAAGGACATGGAGGTCTGGGCCGGCCGCGACCATCACCGGCCTGTGCCAGCCTGGACGCAGTCGCTCGGCAGCGACAAAGAGCTGCTGCTGGAGTTGACCGATGTCGCAGCCCACGTGCACCAGCACGTCGTCGCTCCCTACCAGCAGCGCATCGATGCCCTCAGCGCCGCGGACCAGGCACTTCGCAGACGTCAGGCCGCCCACGGCGGACTCCACACCTTGTTGTCCGAACTCAACCCCCGCCACATCAAGTGGAAGCCGCCTGTTCTGGAACTCACCATGGCCGACGGTGCGGACGACGACATTCATCTCTCCGGCCGCGGCCTGCTGCTGATTCCATCGATCTTCGGGGCCGCATCCCCCGTACTGGGCGTGAACGCCGAACCCCAGCCGTATCTGACCTACCCCATCCGCCGTAACAACACAGACCTCGCCCTGCCGCCTACGGAGACCGCACGAGTCCTCAGCACCGTCCCCAACTCCCTGACCGCGCTCCTCGGCCACACCCGGGCCATCGTGCTGTGGACCATCGCCCATCATCCCGGCTGCACCACTACCGAACTCGCCCGCCATACCGGCATCTCCCCGGCCAGCGCCAGCCAGCACGCGACCGTTCTACGCACCGCCCAGCTGACCACCACCACCCGCCACCACAACACCGCCCTCCACACCACAACCCCGCTGGGCGCCAGCCTCCTCAAGACCACCGCTTGAGATCCGCGCCTCACATCCCGCGAGCAGCGCTTTCTCGGCTAGTTTCGCCCCTTCTCGGCGCGTGGACTGGGAGGTTCGGAAACAGCGCTGACGGCTGCCTGGACGAGGCCAGCGTGCAGAGCGGCGAGGCGCTGCAGGTAGCGGCAGGCGGCTTCGTCCTCGACGATCCGGGACGTTCTCGCCGACGCGGGTATCGAGCCGGTCAGGCAGGTGCTCCATGAGCAGCGGGACTACGGCGGCCGCGGCAGCACGAGGCTCGAAGGGATGCCGTGCATGAGCGCAAGGGCGGCCACAACCAGGGTGAGGGCCGTGACGACGGCCGTGGCTGGCTGTACGTTCGCTTTTCCGAGCCGGATCCGGTGTGCCGGATGCCTGGCCAGCCAGCGCAGGGCCAGGCGCTGGGTCCGGGTCACGATCGGGGTGAACACGGCGACCCGGTGCGGCTGTTCGGGCAGGCTGGAACGGCCCAGTCGATCCACCCCCATCGCGTCCGTTCACGGATCAGGACGGGCTCGCAGCCGGCCGCGCAACCGGAGCCGCAGCAGACATGCCCGCCGCGCACGGCGCGGGACCTCTTCCTCTCCCACCGCTGCCGCTGCTGGCCAAACGGGCTCAACTGCTGAGCACTCCCGGCCGCTGGCGGTGTGGAGGAGGTCATGGTGTGCGTCCTTCCAGCAGGTGAGTCGATACGGTGGCGCAGGTGGTGCAGCGGCCATCGCCGTCGGGGTGGGCGCGCCGCGGCGTCGGTCCCGGGCAGGTTCCGCACAGCGGCCACCCGAGGCAGGCCGGGCAGAGGTCTTCGCCGGGGGCGGTTGCGGGAGCACCGCAGCCGGCGCATTCGACGAGCGCCCGGTAGGTCAGGGCCTCGGTCACCGTGCGGGCGGCAGACGCCGTGAATGACCGCTCGGCCGACGGCCACCCCTGTGGCTCGCCGTTCATCACGTCGCCGCGGTGGCGACGGCTGTCCAGCATGGCGGGCGGCGGATAGGCCTGAGCGGCCCGCAGTCGGGCGGCGATGATCGCGCCGACCGTGGTGCGCACCGGCTGCGGCAGGGGCCGGTCGGTGATGACGTGACACAGTTGCTCAGCTCTCCAGCCCGCCTCCAGCATCACCGTGGCCACGCGGCCCTGATCGGTCAGCACCTTGCCGGTCAGCAGGAGTTCCGGACGGCTCGCTCCGATCTCGAGCAGCAGCTGGATCCCCGGATGCATCTCATCCGCCGGGAGCGCAGCCGGCGGGGGCGCTGGTGCGTGCGGCCGGTCCGTCCCTTCGGGTTTGTGCGCGACGTCGCTGCGGTCGCACGGAGGGACGGTGCTGGTGTTCTGCTTGTTGGTGTTCTTTCTGTTGGTGTTCTTAGTGGGGCGATTGACCGATGTCGGGTTATCCATCGGTGGAAAACCCGACATCGGCTCGGACCTGCTGTTTTGCAGGCTGGGCAGATCGGTGATGAAGTACGCGGCCGCGCCGAGCGTGCCGTCGGGGCGGCGCTTACGTTCCCGGAGCAGGAAGCCGTGCTTCTCCAGCTCCTTGAGGCCGCTCTTGACGGCCGCCTCGCCGTCGCGGCTGCGGCGCGCCAGGTCCGTGACGCTCATCCGCCAGCCGTCCCGGTGCGTGCTGATGAGCCCGAAGATTCCCTTCGCCTTGGAGGAAAGCCGTGGGTCGCGGAGCAGGCCGTTGGCGATCTGGGTGAACTGGTCCGCCGCCATCACCCCACGGCGAATCCCCGCCCCTAAACCGTGCGGCGCCTCACTCGCCGGCGCGGAGGCGAACGCTGAGCCCGCCGCCGGGGCAAGGTCGGCGTCGGGGGCGGGGCGGTCCGTGATCGAGTACACGATCTCACCGAGCGTTCCGTCGTCGTGCCTCAGCTGTTCGCGGATGAGGTAGCCGTACCGCTGCAGTTCGCTCAGGCCGCCGCGTACGGCGTCGCGTCCATCGGGTCCGGCGCGCACGAGGTCGGCGACCGTCACGTGCCAGCCGGCGCGGTGGGTGCTGATGTAGCCGAAGATTCCCTTCGCCTTGAAGGAGATCTTGGGGTCGCGGAACAGGCCGTTGGCGATCTGGGTGAACTGGTCCGCCGCCATCGCCCCACGGCGGATCCCTGCCCCGAAGCGGCTCATGGTGCTTCCTCGCGCGCCATATGCGCACGGCCGCCGATGCCGTGGAGCGGACCTGCGGGTGCGAGGTGTCCGGGGCCGCTGTGTGAGGTGACGTGAGCGAGATCCATTCCGTCAGCTCACTCGGCGCCCCCGACCAGGCTGACGGCCACGGCCCCCGACCACCGGTCACGATCCGGCAACATGCGCGGGCTGGCGTGGTCGGGCTCATGGTCGGGCCGACCACGGCCCGTCCGGTGCCCGTCGAAGGATGCGCAGTCGCGGTTGCGCAGCGGCAGCGTCGCTCCGTGCGCATTCGGCTGCGCAACAGTTCCGGGTCCTGCGCACTCGGCATGTGCAGGCGACTGCGCACAGCGGGCAGGCGTCGTCGACGGTGGTCTGCGCACTCGGCACAACCGTGCGCACTGCGCACCCGGGTCTTCCACGGCCTCCTTCCTGGAGCCGGCGCGGGCCCGATCCGTCGGCGGCTTCTCCCCCTGTATCCCGTGGTCTCGCTGGGCCAGTTCCCCGTCCCCACCACCTTCTCGGCGATGTTCGGTTCAGGCCTGCCGGGTCGCCGTCCGGGGCTATGGTCGGGCCGACCATGGCCCCGACCATGGGCTTTGTGTCCTCATCGTGACCGTGGTCGGGGGCTCGTGGTCGGTGGTCGGGTCGGGGTCGGCGGGTTTTCTCGAGGTCAGCAACATCCGTTCTGACCTGGGAGTTTGACCATGTCTCCTGGCAAGCAGGCCTCACCGAGCGAGGCTGCTGAGATGGCGGCCGGCGCCCGGCTGGAGGCGATGCGCCGCCGCGTCCGCCTTTCGCGCCTGGCGGTCTGGACCGTCATCGCGGCGGGCCCCGTCGCCCTGTGCGTCGCCGTCGCCTCCACCCCGGCCACGGTCGAGGCGGCCACCCCAGCCCCGCCTACCTCCGTGCGCACTGCGGCAGCCGCCACGGATCCGGGCGGCTATGCGCAGCTGTTCGTCGACGCGTGGTTGCACAGCAGCGCGGACGACGCGACGAGTGCGCAGGCGCGGCTTGCGCACTCACTCGCGCCGGACGTCGAACTGCCCGACCCGACGGGTGCGCAGTCGACGCCTCAGTCGGTGACGGCGGTGCGCAGTGCGCAGCGCACCGGCGGCGCGTGGTCGGTGACGGTGGCTGCGCAGTACGCCGACGGACGGGTGCGGTACTACGCGGTGCCGGTTTCCGCCGGCGGTGCGGGCTCTTCGTTCACGGTGACCGGTGCGCCGGGCGTGGTGGCCGGTCCGGCCCGGGCCGAGGTCCCGAAGTCGTCGTACAGCGTGGCTGTCCCGGAGGGTGATCTGTCGTCCGCAGTCGGGGAGTTCTTCGCCGCGTACCTGACGGGTGCCGGGGAGGTGAGCCGCTACCTCGCTCCCGGCGTGAGCCTCTCGGCTGTCTCCCCCGCCCCGTACCCGTCGGTCGCCGTCGAGCAGATCTCCGCTGTCGAGGTGGCCGCGGCCGCCGAGCAGGTGCCGGGCGATGGCACGACGGTGCGTGTCCTCGTCCGGGTGGAGGCCCGCGATGCCGGCGGTCGGTGGCCGCTGGCGTACGAGCTCGCGCTCAAGGCCCGATCGGGCCGGTGGGAAGTCGCCGGGCTGGAGTCCGGCACCGCCACAGACGGCGGTGCCCGGTGACCACGGTGCACAGTCTGATGCTCGCCGGGCAGCTGGACGACCTCGGCAACTCGTGGATCAGCATGTTCAAGGACTGGGCGACCAAGGGTCTGCAGGCTGGTCTGCTCGTGCTCGTCGTCGTCATCATGATCCAGAAATTCTCGCTGAAGGCGGGGATCGGCGCCCTGCTGCTGATGGTGATCGCGCTGGGTCTGTACAACTCGCGCAACAGTCTCGCGAACATGTTCGAGGACGAGGTGAAGAACCCGTCCAAGGGCGCACCCGCCGTCCCGGGCATCGTCCAGTCCGAGCTCCCGGTCCCTGGTGGTCATTCGCCCGGCGCTGGGGGCTGGTTGTGAGCGCGGCCGCGGTGCGGGTGGGCCGTTTCTACACCTCCGCCCGCCGCCACCCCTGGGTGCTGGGCAAGGTCGCCGACTGGCGGATCCCGCTCGGCCCGTACACCCCCGCACAGATCGGTGTCGCCGTCATCGGCGGCTTCCTCCTCATCAAGACCATCGCCTGGTGGTCGTGGATGGGCCCGGTCCCGATCGTGGCCTGGCTGATGACGATCTGGGCCGTGCGCCGGCCGAAGATCCGCGGGCGCGCCCCGATGCAGGCCGGGTTGGGCTGGCTGCTGCTTGCCTGGCAGCCTCGTGGAGGGCGGATCGGCGGGCGGGCCGCCCGCGACCGCGGGTCTCGTCCCCTGCTGGGCGGTTTCACGATCGAGGACCCGCCCGCGCTCGCTGCCGCGCCGTCTCGCACGGCTGGGCAGCAGATCGCCCGGGCACCGCGCCCGAGCCCCACCCCGCGGCGCCACACGGAGTCGACGGCTGCCTCTGTGCCGGTGGGCGCGGTGTCGGGTGTGCAGCAGTTGCTCGCGCTGGCCGGGCAGGGCGGGGGCGTGCGGTGAGGGTTCCGATCCGTCATATCGCCGGCCACCTCATCTGGTCAACACACGGCAGTGTGTGGGCGCTCTACCGGCTGCACCCCGGTCCGGACGCACGCGGCCGCCGCGAGGAGACCGTCCAGGGCACGTACGTCCCGGCCGCGGTCCGCGACGAACAGCTCGCGAAGATCACGCACTTGGTCCGTTCGCTGACGGGGGCGCCGCGCCTGTTCGGGCTGTGCGCCCAGGTCGACCCCGGTGAGATCGCCCTGCGCATGATCGAGGGCATCGAGCCCGGTGAGCCGGCGGCCGGCGACGGCCCGCATCCATGGGTGGAGAACGTCGAGGCCACCCTGGACCTGTTGGGCGGGCAGGAGATGCACCGCCGCACGCTGTGGCTGGCGGTACCGCTGCAGCACGATGCCGCCGGCGGGCAGGTGACCGCGTCGCTCGGCGCGATGTGGGCGGACGTCGCGCCGATGCTGGGCATGCGGGCCGCACCCGTGGCCCGACGTGAGGTGACCGCCTACCGCGAGCAGGCCTTGCGGGTGGAGGCCGCGCTCGCCGGCGGCGTCGCCTTCCGCCCGGCCCGCCCGGCGGAGATCGTGTGGACGATCCAGCACGCCCTGCACCGCGGCCTGGACGAGCCGCTGCTCACCGAGGCGGAGACCAGCGACCTGTACGGCGGGCACCTTCGGGAGGGCGTGCTGCGCTCCCCCAGCTACGCCGACCTCGGCCAGGTCCGCCTGCAGGAGGGCGGCATCGGGGCGCTCGACGACGCCGAGGACCTGGCGGGCGCGGACCGGGTCGGCCGGTCGGGCCGCACGGCCTGGTGGCGGCTGAAGACCGGTTCGCCGCTGCGGCGGCGCTGGCTGCAGGTGGAGTGCGACGCCGGGGTGGGCTATCAGGCGCAGTTGGCGCTCGCCGAGTGCCCGCCTGCCGTCAGCCAGGACGCCGCCGACCTGTTCGCGCAGCTGGAGACCTTGGACTTCCCCGTCGACTACACGGTTGACCTCACCCTGGTGCCGGCCGACAAGGCGCGCGATCAGGTGCGGCGCAAGAAGAACGAACTCATCGACCAGGCCGACCAGTACGACGCCCGCCCCACCGGCATGCCGGCTTCGCTGACCGAGGCCGCCCGCGATCTGGGCGAGCTGGACGCCCGCCTGTCCCGCACGTCGGTCGAGGTCGAGGTGCAGTCGGTGACGGTGCTGACCGTGTGGGGGCCGACCGCCGCCGTCTGCGATGCCCGTGCCCGGGCCCTGGCCGCGCTGCTGTCCGGCGCCGACTACCGGGCGGTGCGCCCGGCCGGGTTGCAGGAGGCCTTGTTCACCCTCGGGCTGCCCGGCACCGCACGGCCCGGTGTGGTGCGGGAGTTCACCCAGCATCAGATCTCTGAGGACTGGGCGCTTTCCGGTGCCTTCACGGCCTGCGAGGTGGGCGACCCGGGCGGCATGTTCCTCGGCATCGACCTGGACTGCGGCACCACCCGCCCCGTGATGATCAACGTGGCGGACGCGCCGAAGCAGGACGCCTCCGCCTCCATGGGCGTCATCGGGGATCTCGGCGCGGGCAAGAGCGTCCTGGAAAAGCTGATCTCCGAGGCGGTGTGGGCGCGCGGCGGAGTCGCGATCTGTATCGACCGCACCCCGGTGCGGGAATGGGCGACCTTCGCCCGCACCGCGGCCGCGGGCCGCTGCCAGATCATCGACGCCGCCCAGGCCGAGGTGTCCATCGACCCGCTGCGCATGTTCGACGGCCCCGAAGGCCGCCACTACGCCCTGTCCTACCTCACCTTGCAGCTCGGCATCGGCCCGATGAGCACAGGCGGGGAGGTCCTGCACCACGCCGTCGAACAGGCCGCCGCCGGCGACGCCCCGTCCATGCACCGCGTCCTTCAGGTCCTCGACGAAATGGCCGGGGCACAGGCGGGCAAGCGGCAGGACGCGGCTGCCACCCTCGCCGGTCTCATCCGCGTCGTAGCCGGCAACCCGCTGGCCCGCATGGTGTTCGACCCGACGCTGCCGCCGGTGCGGCTGAACGCCTCCGGCGCCTCCGACATGATCGTGATCACGACGACCGGCCTGAAGCTGCCGCCGAAGGCCGCCTTCGACAACCCCGAGGTCCTGCACCAGCAGCCCCTCGAAGCCTTGATCGGGCGCGCGGTGCTCTACCTGATCGCGGCGATCGCCCGGCAGACCGCGTTCGAGGACCCGGAGCGGTTCACCGCCGTGGTCCTGGACGAGCTGTACTGGCTGACCTCGTCGGCCGAGGGCACCGCCCTGGTCCACGAGATCCTCCACGACGGCCGCAAGCACGGCGCCGGGCTGATCGCCGGGTCGCACGACGCCGAGGAACTCGGCCCCGACCGCGGCCTGATGGCCTATCGGGCGCTGGCCCGCACCGCCAACGGTGAAAGCGCCCGCCGCGGGCTGGAGTTCGTCGGGCTCGACCCGAACGACCCAGAGCTGGTGCGGCTGGTGACCACCGGCCTGTCCCCCGTCGGACAGCTCGGCCGCGAAGGCGAGTTCCTCATCGCCTGCCCGCGGCAGAACACCGGCCGCATCAAGGTCGTCATCCCCCGCATCGCGCGCATCACCGCCTCCATCACCACCACGCCGGGACGCCGCACGAGCGCTGCCCCGCCCTCCGTGCCGGTGGCCGGTGCGGCCGTGGATGCCCGTCCGAAGGAGCACGTTCGATGACCACGTCTTCCTGGGACCGCTCCCGGCGCATCGCCGTGGCCGCGAGCGTCCTCACGGTGATCGCCGTCGTCGCCGGTGCGGTCATCCTCACCCTCGGGGTGACCCTGCCCGAGGCATGGTGGCCGCGCACCGGACAGGCCTTCGCCGCCGGCACCCGCAGCGCGCGCCACGATCCCTGTGCCCGGATCGTCGGCCCGGCCAAGGCGTACTGCGAGCGCGGCCAGCAGACCACGAGCGCCGTCGGCGGCGGCCGGCAGGACATGGCCGGTGCCGTGTGGAGGCTGGTGCCCGCCGGTGCGGGTGTGGCTGCCCTGGTGGTGTGGCGGCGCCGGAGCGTTGCTGGGCAAAGGCGGCGCTGACGTGTGGCGTCCAGACCGCGCGGCTGTGCGTTCGGCCGGCTTCGTCGTGCTGCTCACCGGCGTGTTCGTCCTGGTCAACAGCCAGGTCGTGTATGCGGCTGGCAGCAACAGCGAGACCGGGGACCTGCTCGCCCCGCTCGACATCACCTCCTCCGAGGGCGTGCCGATCGACGGGTACGAGCTGAACGCCGAAGGCGGATCCATCGTCGCCTTCAAGACGCAGGCCCTCGCCTTCATGCTGTCCGGCCTGTTCACCCTGATCCGGTTGCTGGTCGGGCTGGCCGGGTGGGCGATCGAGGTCGCCTTCCGGTTCCCGCTGCTGAAGGTCCTCACCCGGCCGGCGCAGAAGGTCGCCGACACCTACAACGATGTGGTGGTCAACGTCCTCGGGTTGAAGGGGCTGTTGCTGGCCTGGGCGTTCGCTTTTGCCGGGTTCATGATCGTACGCGGGCGGGTCGGGCGCGGCCTGGGCGAAATCTTCCTCACCCTGTTGATCGCGGCGTTCTCCGCCTCGACTCTCATCCGCCCCGACACCCTGCTCGCGCAGGACGGGCCGCTGGGGCAGTCCCAGCAGGTGGCTGCCGAGGTCGCCCAGCAGAGCGTCAATTCCTACGACTGGGGCGGCAAGCTCGCCAGCAAGGGCCCCTGCGACGGCATGGCCGGCCATGCCGAGCTCAAGTGCCTGGAGCGCGAGGGCGAAGGCCCCGTGTCGGCGGCGGAGGTGGCCCGCCCGATCCAGGACTCGATCACCAACGCGCTGATCGTCAAGCCGTACATGCTGCTGCAGTACGGACGCATCCTCGACCCCGCCAAGGAATCCGACCGCGCGGCCTACGCCGTCCATTTGAAATGGATCACCGGTGGATACAAGCCGGGCAGCAGCAGGACCCACGTCACCGACGAGGACAAGGACGCCTGCCACAAGATCATTGGGGAGGCGAAGAAGTACTGTGAACGCGGCCACGCCCACCAGTCCGCCCAGGACGCCGGTGTCTCAACCGGCTTGGAAGGCGGGATTGCGCTTCTTCCCGGCGAATCACTGGCCGATGTCGACAGCGCCGCCTTCAGCGAGGAAGGCCGCCAGTTCACCAGGTTCCTCGACGATCTGAAGAAGGCCGGCCCGGTCGGCAAGGCCTGCGCCGCCTACGCGGAGAAACCCACCTGGTGGCGGGTCGGTGGGGCCGGACTGCTGCTGGTTGCGGCGCTGTTCATCTGCGGCATGCTGCTCTCCTCCGCGATCGTGCTGCTCGCCACCCAGGGCATCTGCGCCGCAGCGGCGGCCGCCGGAGGGATCACCTTCGTCGCGGGCATGCTGCCCGGTCCCGCCCGTCAGTCGGTGTGGAAGTGGCTGTCCCTGTGGGGCATTGCGGTGCTGGCCGTGGTCGGGATCTGCGCGTTCATCCCGTTCTTCGGCATCGCCATCGACGCCACCCTCACCAACGGGCCCGACCTGATGGTGGAACGGATCCTGCTCATCGACGTCCTCGCCATCGCCGGCGCGGCCGGGCACCGCAGGCTCCTGACCGGCATCACCTCCTTTGGCCGCCGCATGGCCATGCGGATGCGCTACGCCAAGGTCGGCGGCACCCACCTGCCCGGCGACACCTCCGAGCTCGGCGCCGCGCTCGCCATGAACTCCCCCGCCGCGCTCGGCAGTTACGGCGGGGGCTTGCGTGCCTTCACCGGCGGCGGGGGCGGCCGGTACGGGATGCTCGGCACCCGCCAGCGGCTGATGGGCGCCCTCGCCTCACTGACCGACGGCGCGGGCATGCCGGTGGACACCGGCAGCGTGCTCGCCGATGCCACCGCCGAGGCCGGGCGCGGGCTCGCCCCGCTCACCGCGGCCGCCGCCGTGGGCGGACTGGGCGCCCGGCTCGGCGCGAAGGGCGCGAACTGGCTGCTGATCGGCCGCCGACCGGACGAAGAGCATCTGGCCAAATGGCGCAAACCCACCGCCGACGGCGACCCGCGCCCCGGCGGCCCGTCCGACGGCCCAGGCGGCGGTTCCGGCGGCGCGGGGCCGCGTCGGCCCGGCGGACCGCCCGACCGCTACCGCAACCAGGACGGGCAGGTCATCGACCGCGACTCCGGCCAGGTGCTGCACGACCAGCACACCGACCGCACGCTGCTGTCGACGCGCGCCCACAACCGGCTGGTGCGCTTGCGCGGCTATCGCATCCTCCACCGGGGCGGCCGCACCGCCTATGGGGCGACCTGGGAGCTGCCGGCCACCGTGCGCCAAGCACGCTCGGGCGGCTCGCGCTACTCCCAGGACGCCCGCCAGCAGCTGCGGGTATGGCGCAACACGGTGCGCGAGGACCGGCAGGCGTGGGGCGATGCGGGCCGGCACACGGCCGCGGTGATGCAGGTCCACAGTGACGACCGCGGCGGCATGGGCCCCTTCGCGAGCCGCCGCCTGCCCACCACCACACCAGCCGCAACCAGCCGTCCCGCCCGGCCGTCCACGGCCGACGGCCCCACCGGCCATGCGAACTCGGCGTCCGCATCGCGCAGCACGCCGACATCCCCGAGCCGGCTCGCGGGCGGCCGTGCCCCGCGTCCGGCAAGCCCTGCACCGAGCAGGACGGGCTCCGGCCTTCCCGGCGCGGGGAGCACGCCCAACACGCCGCGCGACGAGACGCGTGCCCGGATGCGGGACCTGCTGCGGCAGCACGGGCCCGAGGCAGAACCTCAACGCCAGGCCGACCGGCTGCGCGAGATGCGGGCGCAGTGGCAGGCCGAGGACGGGGACGACGAGTGAAGGCGCCGGGCCGCCGCCTGCGGCGGTGGGGATGCGTGATCGTACTGCTGCTGTTCGCCGCCGTGTGCTGCGCGGCTCCTGTCTCAGGGGCGATCAGCGCATACGTGGCGATGCAGGCCGGGTCGCAGGACGACGGCGGGATCGCCGACGGCGGCACCGCGGCAGACATCCCGGCGCGGATGCTGAGCGCCTACAAGAAGGCTGTCCAGCAGGCCGGAAAGTACGTACCGACGTGCCGGGGCATGCGCTGGCCGATCCTGGCCGGGATTGCCAAGGTGGAGTCCAACCATGCCGTCGGTCGCAGCATCGACGACGACGGGGACATCCGCCCGCGCATCTACGGGGTGCTCCTCAACGGCTCGGGGGCGGGCGGCAACACCACCGTCTTCCCGGACACCGACAACGGCCGCTGGGACGGCACCGCCACCGGGGAACGGGCCGTCGGACCTTTTCAGTTCCTGCCCTCCACTTGGGAGGGCATCGGCGAGGACGCGAACAGAGACGGGACGGCTGATCCGCACAACGCTGACGACGCCGCGCTCGGTGCCGCCGTCTATCTGTGCGGCCACGGCCGTGACCTGACGAAGCGTTCGCAGCTGAAGGCCGCGATCCTGCAGTACAACCACTCAGGCGCATACGTCGCCGACGTGCTCGGGTGGATCGACCAGTACACGGCGGCCGCCAAGGCCCCGGACCTGCAGCACGTGTCCGGCAAGGTCCGCACCGTCATCGAGGCGGCCCTCTCCCAGCGCGGTGTGCCCTACGCGTGGGGCGGCGGCAACGCCCACGGCACGTCCTACGGGGTCTGTTGCTCGCCGAACGGCAAGAGCGGCGCGAACATCAAGGGCTTCGACTGCTCCGGGCTGACCCAGTACGCGTACGCGAGGGCCGGCATCCGGCTGCCGCGCACCGCAGCCGCGCAGGCCGGGGCCGGCCGGCGGATCCCCGCCCGTCTCGGCGCCAGTACGCTCCAGGCAGGCGACCTCGTCTTCTACGCCGACGCTCCCGGCCACGACGCGACGATCTATCACGCCGGGATCTACCTGGGCAGCGGACAGATGGTCAACGCCGCCCGGCCGGGCACCGTGGTCCGCCTGGACGCAGTCGACGCGATGCCCGGCTACGCGGGAGGGGCCCGGCTGCTATGACCACCTCCCCAGCGCGCTCGCCGCGCCTGCTGCTGGCCGCCACCCTGCTCCTGGCCGTAGCCGGGATGATGCTGATCAGAGGGCCGGATGCGCCGAGCGCACCCGCCGCCTCGGCACCACCACGGGCGACTGCTCTCCCCTCGGGGCTCCCGGCGCCCGCTCCCGGCAGCCGCGCCCCGCGGAACCGCACGCCCGCGCCAGCCGCTTCCTCGACCACGTCGGCGGAGGACGTCAGCGCGTCCGCGCTGCCGCCGCACGGCGAGGGCGTGGCCGGCGATGCCGCCATCCAGAAGTCGCTGGAGACCGCTTGGCCCGCCGACCTTGCCGCCGCCGACGAGCGCAAGCTCCTCGCGGCCGGCCGCGGCCTGCTGCGGGCGGACGCCACCGGGATCGGCCGCTCCACGTGGCCCGCGCTCTTCGGCAACCCGCACCAGGCGATCGCACCGGCCTTCGCCACCGCCCGCTTCCGCATCCAGGCCGCCATCGCCCGCCGGGACGGCAGCCCCAACAAGGCGGTGGTGCACCTGGTGTGGGCAGGCGCCGACCGCGGCGGCACCTACACCGACCGGCGCATCACCGACTGGTACTTCGCACGCACGTCGACGAAAGGAGGGTCCCCGTGGACGCCGCAGCCCCGTATCTGACCGACCGGGCGGATGACACGGCGGCCGGTCAGGTTCTCGGTCTGCTGGCCGGCCTGGCCGACGCCGCCGGCTGGGTGATCACCCACTGGTACGTGCCCGTGGCGGCCGCGCTCGCCTGCTGGGCGGTGAGCGCGATGGTGGTGCGACGTCTGGCACGGAAGGCGTCGGCCGAGCGGATGGCGCTGGAACTCGTTGCGTCGCGGCTCTTCGACCCCGGCCTGGAGGAGATCTTCCGCCGCGGGGTCCAACTGGCCCGGGCCTCGACGAGCATGCCGTGGTGGGCGCCCAGGCGGTCGAAGGCGGTGCAGATCCGGCTGCGCGCCGACGGCTCCAGCCCGCTCTGCTACCGGATCGAGGGTCCCGCGGGCGGCGAACGCCTGTTGTCGATCACGCCCTTCGGGCCGGCCGTCACCGTGAAGCGGGCCCGTCCCCTGGTCGACAAGCCGCGTGCGCATGTGGTGCGGGCGGAGTTCATCCTGCGCGGCAAGCCCACCGCCCCGCTGCGGGACGTTCCACTGGACCCGGACCCGCTGCAGCCGCTGATCGACGCCGTCTCCGATCTGCGGGCGGAGCTGGGTGACCTGGCCGAGATACGGCTCGACATCCAGCGGGCTCCCAAGTGGGCGTTGCGGGCGCGGCGTCTGCAGCTGATGTCGGAGGCCCGTCGCCGGGAGCGGCGCGAGGCACAGCGGGCGGCCCGGTGGGTGCGCCACGACGCCACCGGCATCGAGGACTCCCTGGCCTGGCAGTTGCAGCAACTGGTCAGTGGGAAGCAGGGCGGGGGCGGGCGCCGTCTGGTCATGCCGCCGGTGCCCCGCCGGGTGGACCCCGCGGAAGCTTTGGGCAAGCTCGCCGATGACGACCACCTCGTGCGGGTGCAGCTGCTGGTGATGTGCGCCTCGAACACCGAAGGCCGCGCCCAGGCCCGGCTCGCCCAGCTCCAGGCCGCCTTCGACGTGTTCGGCGGCGGCTCACGGTGGGCGATGCGCGGCTGGCGGGTGGGCCCATGGCGGCTCGGGGCAGACCACTGGCCCAGCCGCCGCGGCTTCGAGCGCCGCTGGAATCTGGGGCACTGCCAGCCTCCCCGCCCGAACTGGGTGCGCCTGGAGGAACTGTGCGGCCTGCTCAAGCCGCCCACGGTGCACTGCCGGCTGCCGCTGCTCGCCGGGGACCTGCCGACCTTCGAGTTCAACAACCCCGAGCTGCTGCTGCAGGGCATCTACCGCGCCCCCGACGGCCGCCGGCGCCTGGTAGCCAGCTACGCGAAGGAGACGCTGTTCGAGGTCGGGGTGGGCAAGGCGGGCGGCGGCAAGACCGAACGCGCCCTCGCGCAGGCGATCGGCTGGGCCCACGCCGGAGGCGGGCTCATGTTCGTCGACCCGCACCGCGACTCCTGGCCCCGCGCCCTGCCGTTCCTGGCCCACGACGCGCTGATGCAGCGGATCGCGCTCATCGACCTCAACGCCAACGGCCCTGCTCCGCAGGTGAGTTGCTGGAACCCGCTCGGCATGCACCAAGGGCAGGTGGCGCACGAGGTCGTCGAGGCCACCACGGACGCCTTCGCGTCCGCGCTGGGCTGGGACGACGCGAGCGCACCGCGCGCGCTGACCATCCTCACCGCCGCCCTGGCGGTGCTGGTGGCCGTCAACGAAGCCGCCTGCCAGGCCGGGCGGCCCGAGGACCAGGCCACCGTCTTCCATGTGCGGGCGCTGCTCACCGACCCGGACTTCCGCGCCGCGGCGCTCGCCGGGGTGCAGGGGCGGCTGGATGAGGAGACCCGCTCGTGGTGGCAGGCGGTGTTCCCGACGCTGCCCGCCGACGCGTTCGCCGTGGTCCTCAACCCGATCGCCCGCCTCGCCGCCAACCCGGTCACCCGCGCGTTCCTCGGCCAACCGGCCGGCGTCTACAACATCCGCGGCGCGATGGACTCGAAGATGATCGTGTGGGTATGCCCGGGCGGCAACGGGCCCACCGACCGGCTGATCACCGCCCTGCTCGCCCGGGATCTGCTGCGCGCCGTGCGCTCCCGCCGCGACACCCCCGAAGCCCAGCGAGTGCCGTTCCGCCCCTACTTCGACGAACTGATCACCTTGACCGGCGCAGCCCCCGAGACGATCGCCTCGATGTTCGAGGACTTCCGCAAGTACAAGGTCCACGTCCACGGCATGACGCAGCTGCTGGCCCGCCTGCCCATCCCCGTACGGCTGTCCCTGATCCAGAACGCCTCCACCCTGGCCTCCACCGCCGGCTCGCAGTCCGCCATCGCCCCGATCACCGCGGAATGGGGCGACCGCCCCGGCCCCGACATCGTCGCTGCCCTGGACCGCTTCGAGCACTACATGTCACTGACCGTCCGGGGACGTCGCGTCGGCCCCGTCCGCATCACCGGCCCGCACCTCGACGACGTCTTCGCCGACTACGCCCGCCCCCGCCAGACGGCCGCGCTGGAGCGCGCCGCCCGCGCCACGGCCGGCGCCGCACCGCTGGACCAGCTCACGACACTCGCCACCGGCCAACTGGCCCGGGTGGGCGGCTTTCTCGCCCAGCAGGCCCCCACCACCCCGCCCGCCGTACAACTAGAGAAGAGGTACAAGTGACCACCGCCTTCGAGACCGGGGTGCCCGGTCACACGCCGAGTCCGGTCGAGCCGCTGCCGCATCAGCTTCTGGCGGTACTGGGGCAGCACCGGATGGCGACCACCCGTCAAATCCACGACCTGCTGCGCCCCGGCGCGGCGCGGCAGACCGTCTCCGCACCGTTGAACAAGCTGCGCCGCGAGGGCCTGGTGGACTACGCGGTGCTGCCGCGATCCAACCGGTCACGTGCCTGGTATCTGACCGGGGAAGGGGCCCGGCTGGTGCGGGACTTCCCCGCGCTCCGGGGCCGCCCGCCGTATCCGATCACCTCGGCCACGGCCGCCTCGGTGAAGACCCCGCACACGCTCACCGTGGTCCGCACCCATCTGGCCTTCGTCGCCGACGCCCGCCGACGCGGCGACGAACACGGCCATCTCGACTGGACCCCCGAGGTCTCCCACCCACTCAGTGACGGCGGGCGGGTCATCGCCGATGCGGTCATGCACTACACGCTCATCGACGAGGAACTCCGCACGAAGCTGCGGGCGTTCGTCGAAATCGACCGCTCCACCATGAGCAGTGAACGCCTGGCGGTGAAGCTGATCGAGTACGCGCGGCTGTGGACGTATGAACCGCAGCCGGTCGGCCGCTCGCGCCCCCGGCCGCAGCCCGGCACCGGTGCGCTCTGGCTGCGCTGGTATCCGGTCTTCCCTCGGGTGCTGTTCGTCCTCACCGGAGCCTCCCGATACGTACTGGACCACCGGATCAGCGACCTGCAGGCCATGGTCGCCCAGCACCCGCTGGTCGCCGCACTCGCCCGCGACGTGCCGCTCGGCGCCGCCGTCCTCGACGACCTCGAAGCCCAGGGCCCCCGCGGGCCGGTGTGGGCACCGCTGACCGGCGGCGAGCGTCGCCCCTGGAGCGAACTGTGAGGCCGCGACAGCCTTCACGACTCAAGGCCGCAGCCCTGAAATTCCTTCCGAACATCGCTTGCCATTTGCTCAAGCGAACCTGTAATTTACTGTTGCAGGGTAGAGGTGGGAGCCAACTCCGCCTACTTTGCAACGGACTTGGAGGATGCCCGATGATGCAGACCGCTGGCGGGATTCACAGTCACGAAGCATCCATGCAGCATGCGTGGCCCGGCCGAACCCAGACCGTCTCGCACGTCGGCAACGCCTGGGTGATCCAGGGCGCCGACGACTTCGATCTGGACGACCTGAACCTGGTACGCCACCACTTCCCGGACCGACGCGTCACCCTCGACGGTGACGTGATCACCGTCTGGCCCACTCCCCTGCCCAGCCAACGGACACCCCACTGTCCGAGCGGGAGCCGACCCGGATCGTGCGCGAGCGGAGCAAGCGAATCCGCACGACTACACATCGACATCCGGTTTCGAAAGTGACCGGATACAACCTGTGTTGTAGGGGTGAACTCGACTTTCATGCTGAGAAGTTGACTGGCATATGCGTGACCCTCTGCCTACGCAAACGAATCACAGCAGTTCAACCGGCTTGCGCCAGCATCGCCTGCCCTGCGCAGCGGCGTGGTCGCAGCCCAGCTCGCACCACGCCGAACGGGGAGACATCGTGAAACGCCGCGCACACCAGACCCTCCATTCCGCTGTTCGCTTCCGAAACCGGACCGCGACGGCCCTCGGACTCTGTGCCGTGCTCGCCGTCTCCGCGTGCAGTTCCTCGAACGACAACGACGGGGCGGCGGCCGCGACCTCAAGGTCAGCCGCCTCGACGCCAGCGCCCTCAACTTCCTCAGCGGACCCGCAGGCCGTCGCCAAACAGCAGGTCCTTGATGCCTATCAGCACTACTGGGACGAGAAGACGGCCGCCTACGCCAAGGCAAGCATGGCGGGCACGGACCTGAAGACGTACGCCAAGGGCAACGCGTTGGGCCTGGCGCAGAGCGACTTGAAGAATATGGAGACCGCTGGCCAGGCCACCAAGGGCCATCCTCGAATCACCCCCCATGTCTCCAGCCTTGATCTGGCGAAGAAGGTACCTCTAGCAAAGATCACTGACTGCGTTGACGTCTCGACCTGGAAGCTGATCAACACCAAGACGAACAGCGAGGTCGAGCTGCCCAAGCAGCGACGGACGAAGTACGTGAGCCACGTGACCGCTGAACTGTGGGGGAAGCAGTGGGTGATCTTGGACGTCAAGCCAGAAGATCGGGCATGCTGAGCCGCGGCCTTGCAGTCGTGACCGGTGCCGCGGTGTTGGTCAGCGCCGCTGTCACGGGCGCGGCGGCCGACCCTGATCCAAAGCCGACAACCGGAGTCGGCGAGTGCACAGTGGTCGATTTCTGCGTGGGCGCCGGGGTGGGCGGATCTGATGGCACCGGGGACGACAAAACCCCTTCTCTGGGAAAAGGCAGCACGAAGCCGTCCGTGCCGGGGCCGTGCATCGTCACAAAGTTGGATCCGCAGCCTCCGGCTGGCAGCTCGGCATGGGAGGGACACAGCCCGGACGAGGGCGCCATCTACACCCGAATCTGCCCCATTGCCATCGCCGGAGCCGGAGCGACTGGAACGGTCATGGGGCCACCGGAGACGTTCTGGTCCGCCACCCCGCCCGTCGCCACCGCCGATCCGGCCCAGCTTGCCCAAGAGGCGCTGGACAAGATGAAGCTCCTCGGCCCGGATGTCCAGATCACCCCCAAGCCCGGCGGCAAGGGCGTGGTCGGCATGCCGGTGTGGATGTGGACGACGAAGTCCGCTGAGACGTACGGGCCCAACAGCGCCTCCGCGTCGGCGGGCGGGGTCACCGTCACGGCGACCGCGAAGGTCAAGCGGATCGTGTGGAACATGGGCGACGGCACCACGGTCACCTGCACCACGGCCGGCACCCCGTACAAGGCTGAGTTCGGCAAGAAGGACTCCCCGGACTGCGGATACCGCTACAGCCAGCCCTCCTCCACCCAGGCCAGCGGCCGCTACCACGTGACCGCCACCTCAACCTGGCAGGTCGACTGGCAGGTCGACGGCGGCGGCGAGACCGGACAACTGGCCGCGACCCGCACCAGCGCCGTGAACATCACTGTCGCCGAGGTGCAGGTCCTGAACTGACCGGACCGCGTCCCCCTCAACACTGTGAAAGGCCTCCTACCGTCATGGAATTACCTGCCGCGCCGGCGATGCCGCGTCCGCAGGGCCCGGCCCGCCCCGAGGTCCCCATCACCACCACCCCGCCGGTCAAGCGGCAACGCCGCTGGTCCGTGGCGGCTCTGTGCATCGTGCTCGCGGTCGTGGCCGCGCTCGGGGCGGCCGCCGCCGTCAATTCGGCCAGCGACCGCACCCGCGTACTGGCCGTGGCCCGAGACGTCCCGGCCGGCCGCGCCCTGACGGACGCCGACCTGGCAGTCGCCGAGGTGTCCGCGGACGCCGCACTCACCCCCGTCCCTGCCTCCCAGAAGGCCTCCGTGCTGGGCAAACGGCCAGCCGTTGACCTGCGCAAGGGCGGGCTGCTGCTCTCCTCTCAACTTGCCACCGGTACAGGTCTGGGGGACAAGCAGGAGCAGGTCGGCGTTCAGGTGAAGCGGGGCATGGCCCCGGCAGGCACGCTGGCCCCCGGTGACAAGGTCCGCGCGGTGACCACCCCCGCCCAGGGCGACGAGCCGGCGAAGCAGGGCGCTGTCCCGGAGACCGTCGACGCGGTGGTTGTCTCGGTCTCCCGCCCGGACGCCACTGGCACGGTGGTCGTCAACCTCGCGGTCGCCCCCGACGATGGCCCGGTCCTGGCCAGCCGGGCCGCCCTGGGCCGCGTTGCGCTGGTCCGCGAACCGCGGAGCAACTGAGATGCCCGTCACCTGCATCGTCTCCGCGAAGTCCTGCGGCGTCACCACCGCGGCGCTCGCCCTCACTTTGGCGTCCACCCGCCCCTCCCTGCTCGCCGAGTGCGACCCGGCCGGCGGCACCATCCGGGCCGGGCTGCTGCAGGGCCAGGTCGGCGCCGGATACGGCCTCGCCCACCTGGCGGCCGCGGATCGCGTCGGACCAGTCGAGCTGGCAAACGCGTTCGCCTCGCACCTGTGGCCGCTGGACGGCACCGCCGGTCACCGCAAGGTGCTGCCCGGGCTGACCGACCCGGCGCAGGCCGCCGCTCTGGGCCGGACCTGGCCCGCCCTGTCCGATGTCCTGCACGTCATGGCCGAATCCGCCGGCCATGACGTGTTCGTCGACGCCGGGCGCCTGGCCCTGGAAGCCGGGCACCTGCACCCCACCCTCACCCCGGCGCCGCTCCTGCACCGGGCCGACCTGGTGCTGCTGGCCGTCCGCGGCACAGAGCAAGGCCTCACCCTCGCCCGCCACTTGATGCGTCCGCTGCGCGCCGAACTCGACCAGCACGGCTCCGGATACGACGCGCTCGGCCTGCTCCTCATCGAGGACGGTCCGTTCCGTGCGCACCAGGTCGCCGATGCCCTCCAGGCCCCGGTGCTGGCCTCGCTGCCGTGGGACCCGGAGACCGCCGCGTACTTGACCAACGGGGGGAAGCCGCCGCGTGGCTTCGCCCGCAGCTCGCTGCTGCGCTACGCGCGCACCGCCACCGAGCAGTTCGAGGCGCTCGCCACACGTCGGCAGATTCAGCAGCACTACCCCAGTGCGCCGGCCCACCCGCAGCTCGCGAGGGTCTTGGACCGGTTGGTTCAGCGGGGCGGTGGCCGTGGCTGACACCCACCAGCGGCCGGGCGTCAACGGGCAGGTCCCCGCGCCGATGGGTCGCGACGACATCGCCGATCTGCTCGCCGGGAAGCTCGGCGAGCGGCGGCCGGCCCTGCCCGTGGCACCGTTGGCTGCCCCACCGTCGGCGGTTTCCGGGGCCGCCGTCAGCCCGACGGCCGTTCCGCGGCTGGCTGGAGTGCCGGCGGAACTTTTGCCTGTCGGTTGGGAGGTCGTCGAAGCCCTGCAGGCGGAGGTGTCCGCGGAGCTGAGCAGGAAGGACCCTGAGCGCACTCTGGCCGAGCCGGACCGGCGTGCCCTGGCCCGTTCGCTGGCCAACGCGGCCGTCGCCGACTGGGCCACCAAGTATGCGCAGGGCAACACTCCGTTGACGCGGGAGGAGGAAGCCCGCATCGCGACTGCGGTCTATGACGCGATGTTCCGCGGCGGGCGGCTGCAGTCCCTCCTCGACGAGGACGGCGTGGAGGACGTCATGGTCGACGGGCTGACCGCGTATGTGGAGTACTACGACCGGCCGCGGCGCACCATCGACAAGGTCGCCGGCTCTCATGACGAGCTGGTCACGTGGGTCAACCGGATGGCCCGCCAGTCCGGTCAGGGCGAACGTGCTTTGACGCAGGCGAGTCCGATGGTCGGTTTCCGAATGCCCGACGGTTCCCGTGTCACTGCGAGTCTGCTCACCAGCCGCCCCTCGGTTGTCATCCGTAAGCACCGCATCCGCCAGCACGGCATCGGTGAGCTTGTGCAGTGGAAGTCGATCAACCCGCTGCTGGAGCGGTTCCTCACCGCGTGCGTGCAGGCGCGGATGAACGTGCTGGTGGTCGGCGACATGGGTGCGGGCAAGACGAGCCTGCTGCGTGCTCTGGGCCGCGAAATCCCGCCTGCCGAACGGCTGGTGACCCTCGAATCCGACCGCGAGCTGTACCTGGACGAGCCCGGCCCCAAGCCCGGCCCGGTCACCTTCGCCTTCGAGGCGCGCCAGTCCAACGGTGAACGCAGTAGCGGGGATCGGCTGGCGGGCGAGGTGAGCATCGCCGACATGTTCGCCACCGCGCTGCGCTACAACGCCACCCGCGTCATCGTCGGTGAGGTCCGCTCCACCGAGATTGTGCCGATGCTGCAGGCGATGTCCGCGGGCGGGTCCGGGTCGATGTGCACCATGCACGTGCGGCGCCCGCACGCCATCGTGTCCCGGCTCGTGCAGCTGTGCACGGAGGCGGGCATGGCCACCGAGGCCGCCCACCACCTCATCGCTTCCGCCATCGACGTCGTCGTCTACCTCACCTACCTCGACGAGACCGGTATCGGGGGTCGCAGGCACCGCTTCGTCTCCCATGTGTATGAGATCCACGATGTCGTCGGCGAGGCCGGGCGGCCCACCACCACTGAGCTGTTCGCCCCCTCCGGCGGTGATCCGCGCGCGGTCTACCGGAACATGCCGTCGTTCATCGAGGAACTGGAGCGCACCGGTTTGATCGCCCGCTCGTGGCTGGCCGAGAACCCGCACGACTGGTGGGGAGAGCCCCTGCAGACGGTGAGACGACGATGAGCGACCACCGCCGGGCCCCCTACCGGATGCGCATCCTTCAGCCGGCCTGCCGCCGTCGCACCAAGACCTATGACGTCTGCCCGCGGATGCCGATCACGCCGCCCAGGGAGGAATCGTGACCACCTCTCAGCTGGCCCTGGTCGCGGCCTGCTGCACCGTGCTGGCAGTCATCGCCGCGGTCGGCGTCGTCCGTGAACTGCGCGGCCGTATCCCCGATCCGGTCAAGCCGCCCTCCCGGATCGCCGCCCGGATGCGGCGGGCCAGGGCCGAGTTACCGGAGAGCTGGCAGCAACGCTGGCGCCACCTGGTCATCGCGGCCGCCGTCGTCGCGCTGGTCGTGTGGGCGTACACGAGCTGGCCCGTGCAGGGCCTGCTCGCCGGCGCCGCTGTGCTGGGTCTGCCGTTCGTGCTGTACCCCGGGGGCGCGGCGCAGGCCCGCATCGAGCGTCTTGAGGCGCTCGCCCAGTGGCTCAACCATCTGGCGGGGGTGCACACCGCGGGTATCTCACTGACCCAGACCGTGCGGGCCTCGGCGAAGAACGCGCCCGCTCCGATCGCCGGCGGTGTGCAGCGGCTGGCCGACCGGCTGCGCACCGGCATGGACGCCCAGCTGGCGTTCGCCTTGTTCGCGGACGAGCTAGCCGACGGCGTCTCCGACCACGTCGTGCTGCTCTTCCAGAGCCACGCCGTCTACAAGGGCCCCGGCCTGGCCGATGCCCTCGAAGCGCTCGCGGTGACCATCCATCAGCAGGCCGCCGACGCCCGCGACGTCGAAGCCGACCGCGCCTCGGTCCGCAAGTCCTCCCGTCAGGTCTCCCTGGTCATCTGCATCGTCGTCCTGGGCTGCATGCTGAACAACGCCTGGTCAGGCTGGTACGCCAGCCCCATCGGGCAAGTCGCGCTGGTGGTCCTGGGCGGCTTGTTCGCGTGGACGCTGGCCTGGCTGCGGCGCATCGCCCGCACGAAGCCCGACCCGCGCCTGCTCGACCCGCTGCCCGACCACCTGGCCGTCCGGGAAGGGCAGAGCCGATGATCCCTGTGAACGCGGTGCTGCCCGCCGCGGCGGCCGGCGTGATGATCGGCCTCGCCGTCCGCGCCGCCCTGCCTACCAAACCCGACCTGGGCAGCGTCCTGGACCGGCTCGACGCCGGCCACTTCACCAACTCACTGCCCGTCGCCGCGCCGCCCGGCGCACGCGGCCTGCCAGAAAGGGTCGGCGCGCGGCTGCTGGAGGAGTTCGGCGTCCGCATCCGGCTGCCGCTCAGCGATCTCAGGCTGCTGCGGATCTCACCGGCCGAACATCTCGGCAAGCGGGTCCTGTTCGCCCTGTACGGGCTGCTCGCCCCACAGCTGCTGCAGGCCCTGCTCGCCTTCGCCGGCACTGCGTTCCCGTTCGCCATCCCGGCCGGCATCTCGCTCCTGCTGAGTGCGCTGTTCTGGTTCAGCCCCGGCCAGGACGTCAAACGTGACGCGGCCGCCACCCGCCTCATCGTGCGGCACGCCGCCGCCTCCTATCTCGAGCGCGTCGCCCTGGCCCGGGTCGCCAACTCCGGCGCCGGGCAGGCGCTGACGCAGACCGCGGAGGTCGGCGACGGCTGGATCTTCCAGCGGATGCGGCAGGTCTTCGACCACGCCGAGCTCGCCGGCGTCACCCCGTGGGACGCGCTCAAGCAGCTCGGCGAGGAACTCGATATCCCCGAACTGACCCGGCCCGCCGACACCCTGGCGCTGGCCGGGGACGGCGCCGCCGTCTACACCACCTTGCAGTCCCAGGCCCGTCAGCTGCGGATCGCGCTGCTGTCCGACGCCAAAGCGCAGGCCAACGAGGCCTCCGCGGCGATGGTGATCCCGGTGACTCTCGCCGTGATCCTCATGCTCGCCTTCGTCATGATCCCGATCGTCAACACCATCCTCGCCAGCTGACCTGGCGACCGAAAGGAGACCGGCCCTGATGGACATCCATCTTCTGACCTTATGGATGCGCGCCCGCGCCGAGCAGCTGCGCGCCGCCCGCGACCAAGGTGCCACCAGCACCGAACTCGCCGTTCTCGCCGGCTCCCTGCTCGTCGGCGCGGGCCTGCTCGTGGTGGCCATCCGCTCCAAACTCATGGAGAAGATCGGCATCATCTCCGGCGGCTGAGGACGACCACGCGATACACGACTGACGACGAGCGAGGGGGAAACGGTGGGACGCCGATCACGACACCTCGGGGCCATCCGCGCACGCATCCGCCGCAGGGACGACGGCGTGCTGGGCCTCGAACTGGCCACGCTCGCCGTGGTCGTGCTGATGCTGGCCTTCACCACCATCCAGGTCGGCCTGTACTACCACGCCCGCAAGGTCGCCCAGTCCGCCGCCCGTCAAGGCGTGGACGCCGGACGGCAGTTCGGCGCAGGTGAAGGCGACGGCGTCAGCCAGGCCCAGGAGTACCTCGCCCGCTTCGGCGGCTCCGTGAAGGACGCCCAGGTCTCCGCGGGCGGCAGCACCGCCCAGCAGATCCGCATCACCGTCACCGGGGAGGTGGCGACTCTGGTTCCCGGCCTCACGCTGCACGTCACCCAGCATGCCGACGGACCGGTCGAACGCTGGACCACCCCGTGACGCGCCCCCGCCTGCTGCGGCTGCTGTGTCAGGACCGGGGCAGCTGTGCCCTGGAGACTGCTGTCCTGGCCCCGGTCCTGATCGTCATCCTCGGCCTGATGATCGCGTTCGGGCGGGTCACCGACGCGGAGGGAGCGGTCGACTCCGCTGCCCACGCAGCGGCCCGCGCCGCCTCCCTGGAGCGCGACGCCGGCACCGCGCAGACGGCTGCCCAGGACGCGGTCACCCGCAGCCTCGACGGCGACGGGGTCACCTGCCAGACCTCCAGCGTCGCCATCGACACCTCCGGCTACGCCACCAGCGTCGGGGAGGCCGCCACCGTCACCGCAACGATTTCGTGCACGGCAACCCTGTCTGACATCGGCGTGCCCGGCCTGCCGGGAGCCAAGACCCTGACCGCGTCCTGGACCAGCCCGATCGACACCTACAGGGCCCGCTGATGATCGTGATTGCTGTAGTGAGGAGCCGTCTTGCCGCGCTGCGTGCGCGCCGTGAGGTCGGCTCGATGTCGCTGTTCTTCGCGGTGACCACCGTGGGACTGCTGATGGTCATGGGCCTGCTCGTCGACGGCGGCGGCGCGCTCAATGCGTCCAATCGCGCGGAGTCTCTCGCGCAGGAGGCCGCCCGCACCGCGGGGCAGCAACTCGACCCCGCCCAGGCCATCGAGGGCACCGCCATCACCATCGATCCGGATGCCGCGCAGGCCGCCGCCCAGGACTACCTCGCCGCCGCCGGCGTGGACGGCGACGTCCAGATCACCGATGACGGGCAGACCATGACGGTCACCGTCCACGACAACTACAACACCTACTTCGCGCAGCTGATCGGGAAGGGAACCATCCACGTCACCGGCTCCGCGACCGCACATCTGCAGACCCAGGCTGGAGGCTGAGCCCACCCATGGCCTACCCAACCCCCGCACCCCTGCGCGCCCTTGGCGCCCTGGTGCGCGCGCTGCTCGGCCTCACCCTGCTGGTCGCCCTGCTCGCCGGCACCCCCTACGTGCTGCTGCTCGCCGGCACCCAGCCCACCGACCTGTCCGGCGGCATCGATGTCCTGCTGCGCCCGGATGACGGCATGCTCTTCTTCGCCGCCATCACCTGCATCGGATGGGTGGCCTGGGCCGCGTTCTGCCTGTCGGTGCTGCTGGAGGTCGTCGCTGTGGTGCGGCGCCGCTCCACCCCGCGCCTGCGCGGCCTGGGCGGCATGCAGTCCCTGGCCTCGTTCCTCATCGGCGGGATCGTCCTGCTGGTCCCGACTGCCGCGTCGGCAGCCACTCCTGCGCTCGCCGTCGCCGTGCCCCACGCGGCGACCGAGAGCGCGAGCGCTGGCACTGCTACGGCACCGACGGCAGCCCCGCATGGTGGCGACCGGCCGACGTACACCGTGACGTCCGCCGCCGAGCTGCCGTGGGACCTTGCCGAGGAGCGTCTCGGCAAGGGAGAGCGGTGGAAGGACATTGCCGCGCTCAACCCTGGTATCCCCGGGCTGGTGTCCGGCGACCAGTACTTGCCCAAGGGCGCGGTCCTCTTGCTGCCGCTCGACGCCCGCCCGGCCGTACCGGCCGCGAGTACGGCCAGCGCATCGGCGGGAGAACCGGACACGCAGCTGGGCGAGAGCATCACGGTCGCTGACGGCAAGAGCGAGCACATGGTCACGGTGCAGTCCGGCGACTACTTGTCGAAGATCGCTGAGGAGGAGCTCGGTGATGGCGCTCAATGGCCGAAGTTGTTCGAGGCCAGCCGGGGCCGGCCGCAACCGGGCGGACTGCCGAAGATCACCGACCCTGATGTGATCTATGCGGGGCAGCAGGTCGCTGTGCCCGACGCGCAGCCCGAGCAGCACGACCGGCCCGACAACGGCGCAAGCGGCGACGAAACGAGCACCCCACCGCATTCCGATAGTCCGGACGGCGGGCAGGAATCGGGCGACGGAACCCAGGACGCGCAGGTTCCCGGTCCGAGTCACTCCACCACGCCCGCGACAAAGACGTCCGCGCCCAGCACGCCCAGTCACCCCACCCAACCGTCCGGCCGGGAGCAGGGGGCTGGATCCGCGACGCCCCGACCCAGCGCCTCCGAATCGGCGTCGGCGTCGGCCAAACCGTCCAGGTCCGATGCCCCCTCCCCCACCACGACGCCAACCCCGCAGCCTGAATCTCCGGCGAGCAGCCAGTTGCAGCTGCGGACCGTCCTGGGCGCCGGAGCGCTCCTGGCCGCCGCGGTCACCTGGGCCCTCGCACTGCGCCGGCTGCTGCAGCGCCGGCGCCGCACGCCCGGCGAGACCATCGCGATCGCCGCGGAAACCTCCACGGCGGAGGCGCAGTTGGCGGCCGCCGCCGGGCCGGCTGGGGCGGCCCGCCTGGACGTGGCCCTCAGGGCCCTGGCCCACCAAGTGGCCCAGGACGGCGACAGCAGTCTGCCGCCGCTGCGGGCCGCGCGGATCGGCGCCCACACGCTTGAGGTGCTGCCCGGGAACCTCACCCAGCAGCCGCAGGCGCCCTTCGCCGCGGGGACGGGCGGCTGGTGGGTACTGCCCGCCGACGCGACCCTGCTGGAGGAGGAAGCCGCCCGCGAGATACCGGCGCCGTATCCGGGGCTGGTCACCATCGGCAGCACCGAGACCGGTGACCTTCTGCTGCTCAATCTCACCCAGCTGCCCGCGCTGTTGCTGGACGGCAACCCGGTGCACATCACCGAAGTGTGTACCTCCCTCGCGCTGGAGTACGGGATGAGCCCGTGGGCGGGCGAGGTCGAGATCGTTGCCATCGGGTTCGGCGAGGACCTGCCGCAACTGCTGCCCACCTCGCGGATCGCGCACATGCGGCAGGCCGCGCATGCGCTGCGCGACCTGAGCGAGCGGCTGCTGGAGGCGCACCAGATGCCCGAGACCCGTCACCAGCCGTACCTGCTGCTGTGCGCATCCGCCCTGGACGCCGACACCGCCTGGGAGTTCGCCGACGTCATCGACAAGGCCGGCGCAGTTCCCGTCACCCTGGTCGCTCCGGCGAGCACCGCGGCCGCGCACTTCCCCGAGGCGGACATCCTCAACGCTTCGCTCGGGGAGCCGCAGCAACTCGACTACGCCGCCGCCTCGATCACCATGCAGCGCCTGGAACATGCCGCCTACCTGCAGATCACGACCGCGCTGGCCCTCTCCGGACAGCCCGCCGACCCGGCCGAGGGCCCGTGGCGGGAGGTTCCGGCCGAGCCCGGCCCCGGGCCACAGGACGAGCCGGTCGCGCCGGAGGAACCTTCCGCACCCGAAACGGCTCCAGCGGCCGCGGGCACGGGTGACGGCGCGGTGTTTCCCGCATTGCTCGCCGCCTCCACCGATCCGGCCGGGCTGCGCCTGCTGCCCGGAGCGGCGACGCCGCGCTCGGCCGAGGACGACTGCGCAGACAACGGGGCGGAAAACGAGGCCGACAAGGCCCCGAAGCCTGCGCACGGCGAGGACATGCACGACGAGGGCGAGGCGCTCGACCTGCACGCGCCGGAGATCCGGGTGCTGGGGCCGGTCGAGGTGAGCGGTGTGGCCAGTACCGGACACGGCCCGCGCATCGCCCAGCTCGCCGCATTGATGTTCTTCCGCCCCGGGCGTAGCGCCGACGTGCTGTGCGCGGACATGGACCCGGTCAGCCCCTGGTCGGTGACCACCCTCAACGCCCGGCTGCAGGGCCTGCGTCGGGCTTTGGGTAACGATCCGGAGGGCAACCCGTACGTGCCGCGCCGCAGCGCCGGCGAGGACCCCTACCGGCTCTCCCTCACCATGCGCTGTGACTGGACGAAGTTCCTTCAGCTCGCCGAGCGGGCTCTGTCCCAGGGGCCGGCCGGACTGCCGGATCTGGAGCAGGCGCTCGAGCTGGTGCGGGGGCGGCCGTTCGGGACCAGGCCGCTGCCGTGGGCGGAGCCCTTCCAGCAGGAGATGATCACCCGGATCATCGACGTCGCCCACACGGTGGCCACCTACCGCACCCCACCCGGCCCGCACCACGACCTCAGTGCGGCCCGGCAGGCCGTGGCAACGGGTCTCGAGGCCGATGGCAGTGCCGAGTTGCTCTACCGGGACTGGATGCGCGTCGAGTACGCGGCCGGGAACCGGTCCGGACTGCATGCCGCCATCGCCAGGGTTCAGCAGGTCAACCGCGCCCTCGACTGCTCCCTGGAGATCGAGACCGAGCATCTGGTCAACGAGCTGCTCAACTCCGCCCCCCAACGCCGTGCCCCGGGCCTGTGATCACCACCCAGCCGCACCCTCCCGGCCTTGCCCACCGCACGGTCCTCCGTCCGGCGCTGCATCCAACAGCCGCGCCGCCAGCCGTTTCGGCGCCGGCGGTCACCGGTGCGGGCGCACCACCCGCTGGCGCCGAGGCGGCGACACAGGGGCAGATCTTCCGCTGGGGGCCGCCCCGCAGCCGGGTGCACCCTCCGGACCCGGGTGACCGGCATGCACACCTGACACCCGTTCGGATATCAGGCCATCGATGAAGAAGGGACAGCAGCCGTGACCCCGAGCAATGCCCCGGCCAACCCCAGGCTGCGTCCGGTGCACCGCCTTTTGATCACGGCCATCGTCACCGGTGCAGTGGTGATCGCCGGTATCGGCTTCGCGGGGTCGTACGCGGCTGTCCGCGCGCTGGCCCTGAAGAAGGGCTTCGGGGACTTCTCGTACGTCTTCCCGATCGGCATCGACGCGGGCATCTGCGTGCTGCTCGCGCTCGACCTGCTCCTGACCTGGATCCGGATCCCGTTCCCGCTGCTGCGCCAGACGGCGTGGCTGCTGACGGCGGCGACGATCGCGTTCAACGGCGCGGCGGCCTGGCCGGATCCGCTGGGTGTGGGCATGCACGCGGTGATCCCGGTGCTGTTCGTGGTGTCGGTCGAGGCGGCCCGGCACGCGATCGGGCGGATCGCCGACATCACCGCCGACAAGCACATGGAGGGCGTGCGCCTCACCCGCTGGCTGCTCTCGCCGATCCCGACGTTCCTCCTCTGGCGCCGGATGAAGCTGTGGGAGCTGCGTTCCTACGAGCAGGTCATCAAGCTGGAGCAGGACCGCCTGGTCTACCAGGCCCGCCTGCACTCCCGGTTCGGCCGCGCCTGGAAGCGCAAGGCCCCGGTCGAGTCCCTGATGCCGCTGCGGCTCGCCCGCTACGGCGTCCCGCTGGCGGAGACGGCTCCGTCGGGTCTGGCCGCCGCGGGCATCGAACCCGTGCTGCTGCCCCCGGCGGCCCAGCCAGAGTTGGATGTGGCAGCCGGCACAGCCGCGGACCTGCACGGCGCTGACGCGGCGCAAGCAGACGCAGCAGCGGAGAGCGACGGGCAGAACAGTCGACACCAGGGAGAACAGATCCCCCGGCAGGGCGGCGCCCTGCGGACCACTGCCCCGGCCCCTTCAGAGACCCTCCCCGAGGGCGGCCACGACCCCGTAGACGTCACCGAGCAGCACCAGCAGGCAGCCGAGCAGCAGCCCCCTCCCGGGGCACGGCACTACCCCGCGCACAACCCGGAGGAGGCCTGGCAGACGGCAGCCGGGGACCACGACAGGTCCCGCGATGACCTGCCCGGCGCACGGGGTGATGCGGCCGGCGCGTTCGAACAGGGCCGCTTCCCCGCCACCTACCGAAACCGGCTGGCGGATCATCAAATACCGTCGACAGTCGGGCAGCCCGGCCGCGTCGTCAAGGACGCGTACAAGATGTCCGCGGAGGCCGGCCAGCCGTTCCCGGACCGGCTGGCGGCACCCGTGCTGCGCCGCGTCCAGCGGTTGGATGCCAAAGCTCCGCATCCTTCCGGCCACCGTGCAGCCGCCGCACACGGTGAGCCGTCGTGGGAGGAGTTCCTGTACAACGCCTGGCAGGCGTTTGCCCAGGAGTTCGGCCACCACCCCGACGCTGCGGCGTTGAGCCAGTACGTCCTGCACCGCGACGGGGTGATGGATGCCCACGGCCGACCACTGCCCGCCGAAGACCTGTCCGGCTTCCTGGACGGCTTCTGGCAGCGCCAGTCCGGCGACACCAACCCCGGATACGCGCCTGCAGCAGCGTCGGCCGCGGCCACCGCGGCGCACGCCACCGAACAGGGCCCCCAGTCCTCTTCGCCAGTGGCTGCCACGCAGCAGCGCCCCCCTTCCACCGCTGCTACACCACAGGGAAAGACGCAGGAAGACAGCGGGGCATCGCCGTCCCTCTCCACGCCCACCGCAGTGGACCACTACTACCTGGCCTGGCACGGCTTCCAGCTGCAGCACGGCAAAGAACCCAACGGCGCCGAACTGTCGGCGCACCTGGCTGAGCGGAACGTCCGCGACCGGGAAGGCCAGCCGATCAAACCCAAGGCGCTGACCCGGTACTTCCTCGAATTCCGGATCTACACGATCTGGGCCGACCACCGCGAGCACAGCCCCACCCCGGCCGTAGAGCAGATCGTCGCAGACCTCGCTCAGCGCGGTATCGCCGCCCAGTACAACAGGCCCATCCAGGCATCCGACGTGGCGAAATACCTCGCTTCTTTCGAACGCCGCTGGAACGCCCTCGCCCACCACCGCGATGCTTTCCCGGACTAAGAGGACGATCTTGTGGTCGACGCGCCATGGACACGCATGGTCTGGCGCCGTTTCTGCTCCAAGGCATCGAGACGAATCGCGGGGAGCAGTCGTTGAGGGGCCGTTGCCCGTGCCCGGGTTCGGGACCATCCTCGCAGGTGCGGGGAGCAGCCTTCGTTTCTGCGAGGCGGTGTTGTGCCCGGGGGACCATCCCCGCGTGCGCTGGAGCAGGTGACCATCGCCATCCCTACGCCCTTTTGCCAGGGACCATCCCCGCTTGCGCGGGGAGCAGGACGCATGCCCGGTGCTGGTGACGGTGACGGTGACGCAGGGACCATCCCCGCGTGCGCGGGGAGCAGGCGTCGAGGTTCTGCACGAAGATCGCGGCGCAGGGACCATCCCCGCATGCGCGGGGAGAAGGTGGCCCGGCCGCCTCTGGTCTGGGACATCTTGGGACCCTCCCCGCGCGTGCGAGGAGCAGTCTGCCGTGTCAGCTCGGAGGCGACCATTCCCGCGGGGGCGGGGCACATAGTCGGGATGCACGGCGTGATCCCGCTGTTGAGACCATCCCAGCAGTTGAGGGGAGCACGACCAACTTCGCGCTCGCCATGGCGTCGAAGGGGGAACAGCCCCGCAGGTGCGGGGAGCAGTCGACCCGGAACAGGTTGGCCGCCATCTCCGGGGGACCATCCCCGCGTGCGCGGGGAGCAGGGCGGCACGAACCAGATCCACTCCGCCTTCATGGGACCATCCCCGCGTGCGCAGGGAGCAGTCGGCCCGGTACAGGAAATGTGAGTCTGTCGACCTGCTCCGCGAACATCACCCGCTCACACGCGAGTTCGCTGCAGCGGAACCGCCGCACCTGTATCTCGATCAGCACTCGACGTCCGCCGATCGCGCTGTCGGCGAGCCGACGTACGTACCGGGTGTGCACGCGGGACGACAGAGTCCCATACGCCGGACACGCAGCCCGGCAATTAGCTGTTCAGGCCCAGACAATCACCAACTCGCCCTCAGACACGGCGTTTTCGATCACGACACCTTCGGCCTGATGGAACCACAGGTCCCGGAGGAGCACATCACCTACGGCAGTTCATGATCGCGGTTTGGTGACCTCCGTGGTCCTAGCACTGAAAGTGATCCAGAACCACTTTTCGAGCGACGCCGACACAGCGGCTCATGCACCACGGGCAGACGTGGACGTTGGGACCATCCCCGCGTGAGCGGGGAGCAGCCACCCGGCCGGGGCCGCCCCGTCTCCGGGGTGGGACCATCCCCGCGTGCGCAGGGAGCAGCCGATGACCGGACGGACCCCGTGGTTGAGGTAGGGACCATCCCCACGGGCACGGGGAGCAGTTGGCCTTGGCGACGATCTTGGCGAAGGGGATGGGACCATCCCCACGGGTGCGGGAAGCAGACCCTGCTCGGGGTCCTGGTCTCGCTGCCCCGGGACATACCCGCGGGCACGGGGACCACTATCCGCCTCCACCGGTGCCGCCGTTACGACCGGGGCCATCCCCGCGTGCGCGGCGAGCAGTTGCTCTCGGACGGGTACACCTGCACCGTGATGGGACCATCCCCGCGTGCGCGAGGAGCAGGCGTTGCCGAGGCGCTGGAGGGACTGGACCTTGGGACCATCCCCGCGGGCGCGGGGAGCAGGTCATGTCGTGGTTCGGGCCCGTCGCCCCGGGGGGACCATCCCCGCATGCGCGGGGCAGCAGGTGGCGATCATCCCGGCGCTGACCACGTCGGGACCATCCCCCGCGTGCCTGGGGAGCAGAGCGTGCCGGTACCGTCCGTGTAGACGGCGAGGGGACCATTCCCGCGGGTGCGGGGAGCAGTATCCCTCGGCCTGGAGCTGCTTGTACGCCCGGGGATCATCCCTGGGTGCACGGGGAGCAGTTGCCAGCCCGCACGACGTTCTTGCGGTCGTTGGGACCATCCCTGCGCGTGCGGTGACCACGTGTTCTGGGTCGCGGCCGCGAGCATCTGGTTGTGCACAATCGGCCCAGGTGGGATGAAGCAGGGTGATGTTCCGCATGGACGTCGGGTAGGCAGGCTCGCGGTCATCGCGTCAGGAGGAGTCCACAGCTGTAGGCCCGTGCGTGGCCGATGCCGTCGGAGAGCGCGGTGACAAACGCCGTGGGGTCGGTGACGGTGAGGGAGCCGCGCAGTTCGGCGCGGGCTACTTTGAGGCCTTTGTGGGGGGCAGGGCTGGAGACGGTGGGCAGCATGCGCACTGAGATGGTGTCGGGATCTGCTGAGGCGCCGATGCGGCCTGGGGTGTCTCCGGTTTCGAAGAGGCGGGCGCACCATTTCCTGACGCCGTCTGGTTTGGTGTGTGCCACTCGTTGGCCGCGAGTCTTCTGTCCGTCGGGCCCGGTGCGTGTCTTGCTGTAGGTGGGGTTGACGACGGAGCGGAAGCCGACGGTGTCGCCGGTATGGAAGGTACGGTCGACAGTGATGTGGTGGGGAACCTCCCGCAGGGCAGCCTTGGGTATGTGTGCCCAGTCTGCGGCCACCTTGGATTGCACGACGAGGACGAGGGCGGCCGCTTTGAGGTCCAGGGCCCACGTCGACAAGACGCCCATCTGAGCACGGGCGTCGTGGTTTCCGTCGTCGACCCATCCTCGGAAGCCGCTCATCACGGTGCGGTGCATGTCGTGGGCGTCGATGAGCGACTTCGCCACGTAGGGGTGACGTGCGTCCAAGGTCAGCACGGAGTGGGTCGCGACGAAGCGGGCCGTTGCCGTGCCGGTGTGCGGGGGATTGTTCACGGGATGATGTCTTCCCAGTCGAGGGCGTTCGGGCTGATCGTGACTCGGCTTCGGACCTCCCAGCGGGTGGTGTGCTCGGGTTGTAGTGCGTCGAAGCTCACGGGCTGGTCCTGCACGGAGGTGGCACCGTGCTGCGACGGCGTGGCCTGGAGCCATGCCCAGGGTTTGCGCGCCGGGTCGGCGGTGCCGTCGGGGCCGGGCAGGAGTCGGTGGTTGTGGAAGGTTGTGTTGAGGTCGCCGGGGACGGTTTTCAGGGCCAGGGTTCCGGATGGGGGGCAGGACTTGCGGCCCAGCCACAGCAGGTGCTGCGGGTGTTCCAGCGCGCGGGCCACGGACTGCAGGAGGGCTTCGTCGTCGTGCTGGAGCCCTACCAGGAAGGTGGCGTCGGCGAGGTACCACCGCTCGGTGATGAGGGCGGAGCGGGCCAGTTCGCCGGAGACGAGCACGCCGGAGTGAGGGTCGGTGGCGATCTTCTTCGGTGCGCCGTACCAGCCGGTGAGCGTGTGGTGGCCGAATCGGTCACCGGTTGCGGCGTCGAGGCTGGCCGTGACGGCGGCGGCCCGTCGGTGGTCTGTGATGAGGTCGCGGGGGCGCAGCGGGTAGGTTCCGGCGCCGACGGTGTGGTAGTCCCGGACGGGGACGCCGGGGTGGTCGGCGCGCACTCCGAACAGGCTCCGGGCCAGTTCCCCGAGCACAGTGAGCTTCGCCTGGTCCTTGTCGTCGGCGCGACTGTCCGGTTGCTTCAGGCCCATGGTTCTGGGTAGGCCGAGCGCGGCTGCGCACATTCCGATCACTGCCGATTTGGTGGGCCGGCTGTGTGAATCGCGGCGTGCGGGGAAACGGCTGGCGGTGCCCCACGATTGCAGGGGCCCGGCCAGCCGGATGAGCAGCACGTGCGTCATGGCGTCAGGTCCTCGATGGTGTTCACCCGGGTCGCTTCGGGGACGTCCAGGGTGTCGAGGAGTGCATCGATCTGAGGATCGTAGGTGAGCAGACGGGCCGTGCGGATATCGGGGCGGCGCTGGCCGACGAACCTGTGGTGGTGGAGCAGCCGTTTTACGCCGGCCGGTCCGGCTGGTCCTTCGCCGCCCTTGTCTTCCGGGTTTTCGTCGATGGGCTTTTGGAAAGCGGCGGCATAGTTATACGGGCGTTCGCCTTCGAAGGCCAGGACGAGGGCGGGCAGAGAGCCGGTGGAGGCGGTGGAGTTCTTCTTCGCCTCGGGGAACGCCTCGACGAACGCGGTGACGAACTCCTCTTCCGCGGCGATCGCCGCCTCTGCCGCCTCCTCCGGGGCCATGCCCGCGGCTTGAAGGTTGGTCCTCAGCTGGCGGCGGTCGAGTACAGCGTGCCGGTAGAAGGTGCCGGAGATGAGCGACTGGTAGCCGGTCATGCCCGCGCCGGCATCATCGGCGGCATCCAGGAAGTCCAACGCGTTCTTCTTCCGCTCCAGCTTGGCGTCGTCGGCGGCGGCGTAGAAGTCGTCGACCTGTTCGGCTTCCTGGACGGTGAAGGCGTGTGCGCTCTGGACGGCGCCGTCTACGTTGGGCGACTCGGCGATCTCTGCGAGGAACCTGCCGTACAGCGCGATGTCGATGGCGTCGCGCGGGGCAAGTGCGGTGAGCACCGCGGTGCGCGACTCCTTGGGCAGCGGGGGCAGGCTCTTTGCGTCGGTTGCCTCGCCGTCTGTGTTCTCAGCGTCTTCGGGTGCCGTGCGTGTGCCCCGCCTCGGTTTCGCCGGGACGCTTTGCGCGGCGAGATACGCATCCCGCCATGCGCGGAGCGGCTGTGCCTGTGCCGCGATGTGCGCGGCGATCCGCTCGCCGGTGTCGGCGGGGGCGAACAGGAGGACCTTGGTGAGGTTGGCGACGGTCTTCTTGGCCAGGTCGCCGAACTTCAGTCCCGTTGCTTCCAGGACGGCCCGTGCCGTGATGAGGGCCTCGTCCTTCTCCCAGCCGTGCGCGGTCTCCAACTCCCGCGCGGTCAGCAGCGCCCACTCCCGGGTACGTAGTCCGGTGGTGCGCCCGGCCAGGGGGCCGATCCCGGCGTTGGCCCGGTTACGGGCGTGCACCCGCTCGGCCCGGCGCCGCGCCTGGCTTGTGATCATGTGCCGTTCCGCGCCGCCGTACACGATGGTTTTCGGGGAACCGTTTTCGTCGCGTACCGGCAGGACTGCGACAAGGGTCTCCAGCAGGTGGAGAGAGAGGAACTGGCCGCGTTCAGGAGTGCTTTGGGTCACGTGCTGCTGCCCTTCGGGGAGGTCTTGCGGCCTTCGCCGGCCGGAGCGTGGAAGTCGACCGCCCAGCTGTAGGCGATGCGGGCCTTCCGGTCGTTCCACTGGTCGAGATCGATAACGAGTTCTGTCCAGGACGGAGGCTGCTGTTCGCAGGCCCGCAGCCGGGTGATGGCGTGCTGGAGGTGTCGCCAGGGGATGCGCCGGCTGGCCACGATCCGGTCGACCAGCCGTACTGCTCCGGGATCCTCGGGCCCTCGGCCGCCGGGCCGGCCAATTCTTCGGGCCGCTGCGCCGAGGCTGCCGAAGCCCCGGGTGGGCCGTCCCACCCCTCGGTGGTACACGGCGAACAGGAAGGCGACTTGTTCGTAGACCTCCCGGCTGTCTTCGCGCGGGGCGTACCAGCCGGCCCGGATGCCTGCAGCGGTACCCGCCGTGACGCGGCGAAGCTGGGCGAGGTCGCCGTACTGATGGTTGTGCACCAATGAGGCGAGCCAGTCCGTCAGTTGGGCTGCGCCTTCCTGCGTGGTCTCCCGCCCGGATGCGCTGGTCATGGTTCTCCGTCCTTGAAGGCGGTGAGGTCGCCCGGCGCCCGGGGGCTGGTGAGTTCGCTCGTGAAGCGCCTCAGGGCCGCGGCGCGGGCGCGCAGGCCTTGTCCGTTCTTCGGGAGCGAGTCCAGGCGTTTCCCCAGGAAATCCCGTGCCATTTCCACGAGCCATTCCACATATCCGGGCATGCAGTCGGTGACCATCGCTCCGTCGGCCACGTCCAACAGCAGGGTGTGGAAGGGCTCTTCGGTCGCTTTCCACTGCTCGGCCCGGGCGTCGAAGCGGGCGAGCTGCGCCTTCTTGTCGTTGGGCTTGGGGTTGGGATACATGATCTCCCAGGCCGCATACGCTGCCCGGTCCAGGCTCCGCGCGATGTGCTCCGCCACCTGGGAACCGCGCAGTGACGCCTGGTAGAGGACCGGGGCCAGGCCCGGGGCGAAGGGGAAGACGCTGGTGACCCAGCCGATGGGGGTGGTCTTGTTGGACAGGAGCCCGACCGCCAGCAGGTCGAAGGAATGCCGATCGGCTCCTTCTTGCTTGGGCAGTGCCGCCAGCCGCGCATACAGCCCGCCCGACTCCGTGTCCACCGCGGCATAGAGGGCATGCGCCTCGCGCCACAGGTCGCGGGTCGCGGACGGCCACAGTGGCTTCTTCTCCCCGGTGCGCGTGACGGACATGACGGCGTCCTGAAGATGCAACTCGGCGTCCAGGTCCAGAAGTTCACCGGCGCCGATCAACACCCGGTCGATGACAGCCTGATCACCGTCCAGTCCGACCTCCGGCCGCATCAGCACCGAACGGCCCAGATAACTGTGCAGGTCCGCAAATCCTCGTACGGCACGGGCCGGCGGCTTGGCCTTGAATCCCCTGCGTTCGATCGGGCCCTGGGTCCAGGTCAGGTTGAGGACGCGAGGGTCGTCTGTGGTTGGCGCCAGGTTGAGGCGCAGGGTATCGCCCAGAGTGCGGCCCACGGCGAGGACGCGGATCCGGCCGCCGAGGCGTCCGGTGGCCAGGTTGGTGATGGCGGGCCCCAGGGTCGCCGTGCCCGATATTCGGGCACGGCCGGAGAGACCGAAGACGTGCTGGGTCAGCATGGCCCGGAAGGCCTTGGCCGCCGGCAACGGATCGGGATGCTCGAGATGGTGGTGATCGGCGAACTGGTTGTAGTCCCCGGCACGTTCGATGACCAATTGAGCCGGCCCCGTCCCGTGTTCCTGCAAAAACGGCGCGAGGAGGGCGTTCTGCCCCAAGGGCCGTACGGGATGGAACAGGTCCCAGTCCTCGTCCGGTTGGCTCTCCAGCCACGACGCAACCGCGCCCAACGGGTGGCCCCCTTCGACCCATTGCTGCCACTGCCCTGTGGACGTGGGATAGGTACCAGAGGCGTAGCACAGGGCGAGCAGGAACTCGACGAGTGCGATCTTCTCTCCGGGGGTGTCGCCGTCGATGTCTGCCGTCTTCTCGGCCTGCGTGAACAGCTCTGCCAGGTTCTGTTCCAACACCTCGCCGTCCAGCGACAGGGCCCGCGCGCACTGGTGTTCGCGGGGGTCCCAACGAGGGCGCGTGCTCGTGTCGTTGGGCGGGGGTAAATCAGCCAGGTGCATGGCGTGTGACCTCGGTGTCTCGCGGATGTCCGCCTGAAGGGGGCAAGAAAATAGCAGGCGTTCGGGCCGGTGCCGAAGGGTTGCTCGAAGCAGCGTGTTCTGATCAAAGGCCCCCGGTGAACGCGGCTGGTCTGCAACGAGGCCTCACCACGGGCCGGGGGCCGGACTTCCATCCCCGCAGACGCGGGGACACGGTTGAGGCGCGTGTGCCAACGACCGCCACCGACGGTTCATCCCTGCTCGTGCAGGAAGCACGCCAGCTCACGGACGCACCCTTCCGGTATCGTCCGAGGGTGACGCCCTGAGCTGCCACGTCTGAAACGCCTTGATCCTTCAGCAGTGAGAGGTTCCGTGGCCACAGACGGTCTCTCCCGGCAGTACCAGTGCCGGGAGAGACCTCTTCTACCTGAGGGTCATGAGACGTGCGATCAGTGTCGCGACGGCAGCCTCAATCACCAGCCAGGCCAAGTCGCCCCTGCGTCTCCGTAACCACCTCCTCGCGTCGATCTGGCAGGTCCCCAGCCAGCGCCGTAAATGATCACTCACGGTTCGCTCTTCCTCCTGCGCTCCGCTTTCTGGCCCGTGCCAGAAAGCGGAACAGCGGGAGGTGTCTGGGCGCCGCCAGAGGCCAAGACTGACACGCCGCGTCGAGGCTTACAACCACCGCGACCGAGTTCCAACTCCCCACCCGCGCCACCGAGTTCGGCAGAGGCGACGGGTGCATCATCATCGGGGCGCTCGTCGCAGCAGGAGGGCCAGGGTCGCCCGTGCGTCGCGGCGCCGTGCCGGGGTGCGCGAGACGACCGAGACGAGGGCGACGCTGAGCAGGGCCACCGAGTAGCTGAGGCCGGATGCGGCGGCCAACACCGTGGCGTTGGTCAACAGTGCGGACATGGTGAAGGGTTCCTCCCGAACAGGCTGCCGACGGTTCTGCCGGTAGCGGATGCCCAGTTGTCCCGCGTCCGGTGAGTTTCCGGCGACCTTGGCCATACCGGTCAGGTGGCGTCCGCGCTGCTCGTACGCTGTTTAAGAAGTGTCCGGGGACTTCTGACGAGGTGACGGATTGAACGCCGGGAGTGCTGGAGCCCCTAAGCCTGCCGTCGCACGCCTTGGCGCCTGCCTGAAGTTGCTGCATGAGGACGCCGAGAGGGCACGGGGCGAGCGCATTACAAGCGGTCAGATACGCACGAGGCTGGGGATCTCCCCACAAAGGCTCAGCGATTGGCTGAACGGGGTGTCCGCGCCATCCCGAGAGAACCATTCTCTGTACTTAGCACTGATCGCTCACTTGGAGGAATGCGTCGGAGCAGCTCGACGTCGCTCTGTCGAGTGGGAGCAGCTCATCTCAGAAGCGAGGGCGGAGAGTCTCCGCAACCGCGGTGGGCGGCCGTCGAAAGGGCCCCGTCACCGACGCGTAGCGCCCTTCCGTTTCAGCCACACGGCCGAGGCGTACCGGCCACAGGCGCTGGCAGGGAGAGAAGCCGATCTCGAACAGTTGCAGGCGCTGATCCGTACGGGGCCGGGATACCTGGCCCTCGTCGCGCCACCCTGGGCTGGGAAGACCGCATTCCTCGCCACGTTCGCTTCGAGCCACGCCGCGGAAGACGTCGACCTCATCGCGTACTTCGTCCGGTGGAGGCACGGAACGGACAGGGCTGAGGCCTTCCTTCAGACCATGGTGTCCGAGCTGAGCCGGCATGTCGGTAGGCGGACGAATCGTGCCGATCAAGCCACCCTGTTCGGCCTGTACGAGGAGGCTGCTCGGACAAGTGTCGGGCGTGGCCGGATCCTGTGCCTGATCGTCGATGGTCTGGATGAAGACGCCGAGGCACGTATCGGAGGAGGTCCGAGCATTGCCTCGCTGCTGCCGCCACAGCCCTATCTGGGCCTGCGAGTCCTGGTCAGTCGACGGTGGCACCCCCCTCTGTCCGGCGACGTGCCAAGGGACCACCCCATACGCGGAGCCAAGCAGATCCCCGGATTCCGGCCCTCGCCCGAGGCCGGCGTGCTGCGAAGTACCGCTCTGGACGACCTGGCCGCGTTGTTCGAGGATCCCCGGGGGTGGGTGCGCGAGATCCTCGGCTTTCTGGCCCTGGCCGCCGGCGGGCTCAGCGAGCGCGATCTGATCCAGTTGGTGGAAACCGGCGGACACGGACCCGTGCCCCTCCCTTTCGACCTGCAGCGTCTTTTGCGCAGTGTGGCCGGGCGGGTGCTCGGGTCCGCGGACCTGGAACCGGACACGTTCGTCCTGGCGCACGAGGAACTGTACGAAGCTGCCGCTGACAACCTTGGCCCCAAGATGCTCACCCAGCTGACCCGGCGCCTGCACGTCTGGGCCGACCACTACCGGGACGAACGCTGGCCAGAATCCACTCCTGTGTACCTGCTCCACCACTACCAAGAGCTGCTCAGGGAGACCGGCGATCTCGATCGCTGGATCGACTTCGCGCTCGACCACCGACGTCTGCTGCGCCTCACCGAGCGAGGCCTTCCCGACGTCGCCCTGGCCTCGCTTGATCACGCCACAGAGGCGACATCTACACCAGCTGTCCTGGCAGCGGTAGCGGCTTCCCGATCGCTCCTCACGGCACAAACACCGCTTGTACCGCGTGAGGTCCTGCGGATGCTGAGCGCGGCCGGCGATGTCCCACGAGCCCGCGCGCTCGCGCTGGCTCCCGCGGATCCTGCCTCCAAGGCGGTACGGCTCCTTGAAGTCGTCCAAGGCCTTCTGACCGTGCAAAGTCAGAAGGCTGCTGATCAGGCAGCGGACCTGGCGCGCGAGGCAGCCGCGTGGGCCGAGCGGGCGCGGCGGTGGAATCCAGTGACCGTCCCTGCGGAGGAGCTGGACGCCGAGGCCGTCATTCCCCGAGCTGCCGTCGCACTCGCCGCAACAGGGCAGCCGGAGCCCGCTATTCACATGCTGAGATCGATCGAGATCTGCCGACCCGAACACGTCACGGCAGTCACCGAGGCCGCGACGCTGTTGCGTGAGCCCGACCCGGCCTTCGCGGCCTGGTTGCTCGATGAGTTGACGTCTGAGGCGGAATACCAGGCTGAATCTGCCGAAGGCAGCCCGGCCCTCGCGATGCACATCTGGGCGACCGTTGCCCGAGCCGATCCGGGACGTTCCGCGCCGGCCCACCGAAGGATCAAGGAGTTTTCCCAAGAGCTGGACGAGGAATCCGCGGATCCAGCCGCAGCCGGCGGTTCCGCTCTCCGGGCCCCCGGACTCGCCGAACCCCTACCGGAGGAAGTCGACAGACTGACCAACGGCTCCCGGCGCGAGGTCAGGAACGCTCTGCAGCACGAGCTCCTGGAGACGCCAACCAGGGTGGAACAAGAGCTGCTTGCTGCCGGAGAGGGCCCGGAGAAGGTGCGCGCCCTGCTCACCGAGGTGAAAGAAACCGAGCAACTGCTCAAGGACATGAAGCGCCTGTCAGCCCTCGGGGACAGCGCCCAACTGCGCAGGTGCCTCGATCAATTCATGAAGGCGGCCGCCCAGCAGAGGCCCACAGCCGTTTGGCTGCCCTTCCTGTCGCAAGGCCTCGTCGGCGCCTGCGACGACGTTGGCGATATCCACCTCTCCTTCCTGGAAGGCATGCTGTCTGACACACCCCTGCGTATACGGGGTTTGGCCTCGGCCGCCCTGGTGCACTCGGACGCGGGGCGCCACGACGACGCGTTGCGATGTGTGGAGAAGGCAGCCGGGATCGCCGAGGGGATGTCGACTCCCCCGCCGTCCGAGGTCTCGGTCATTGCCCAGGTGTTCGCGCATCTGGGTGATGCCGAGCGAGCCGCCCAATGGATGCCCCAATCTCACGGGCGCCGACCGACCGGTACGGCAGGCATCCTTTATCGACGAACCGCTTTGGCCGTTGAAATGGGACTGAACCCGAAGTCTGCCGTCACTCGCATTCTCACCAACAACATGTCGCAGATCGGATTGACTGCATCCGGAATCGACGTGTTGGAGGCCCTGAACCGCCGCGTTGCCGGATCCCGGACAGACGCTCAGATCACTCGCCTGGAATCCACCGCACGCGCTCGGCTCGGCACGGATCCCCTGATCGGCACCGGTCTCTCTCTGCTCCATGCCATTCTCGGTGACCCCGAGCGAGCGGGCGACTGGGCGGCAGAGCTGCCGGACTCAGCTGCCCGGGGGGTGGCACAAGCGGCCTTGGCCGGATACCTGGCCGGCGTCCCCGCGCACCTGGACGTGACCGCCAGCGAGGACCTCTGGACACTGTCCGTGCTCCGGGTCCTCGCCCACCATCTCTATCCGGCCGGCCCTGGCCACGATGCGGCTGTACGAAACCTGGTCAACGGCGTCCTTGGTACCAGCAGTTGGTACTGGGCCTTGCCGGTGTTGAGTCGCGCGATACCCGAAGCCGTGCGTAGAGTCGCGTACGTTCTCGACGAGCATGAGCAGGCAGAGCGGGAGAGATGGTAAGCGTCTCCGGTCCAGTCGACTCGCCAGCGGCGCGTGGTCGGCGATGACGCCGACGGCCTGCTCCCCGCTCACGCGAGGATGGTCCCTTCGTTCGGCCGCCGGGCGGCAACATCAAGGGGTCGGCCCTGCACCCGCGGGGGAATGTTCCTCGGCGCCGGGGGGGGCTGTGTCGTTGAGGACGCAGTCGGCCCCGCACCCGCGGGGATGGTCCCCCATGCTCACCCAAGTTCGGGGCCGATGTCGCTGCTCCCTGCACGCGCGGGGATGGTCCCAAGGCCTACTTTGCTCCGGCCGGAGCTGCTCTCCTGCTCCCCGCATGCCTGACCTTGGGCTTCGATCTGATGTTCAGTGACCTGCATGGGCATGGCCAATAGGTCCGCTTGTCAGGACGGGCGGTGCGCACTCACCAACAGCGTGTCGGCGGTGCGTGCGCCTTCGGCCGTGGCGGGGAGAACGGTGATGGTGATCTCGGTGAATCCGGCTTCGTCGAGCAGCTTGGTCCACACGTGCTCCTGCAGCACCCAGCGGCGCATGGTGGCTTCCTCGCCATCCGGTGTCTTGGCTGGCACATCGGCCGCGACCACATCCGGCTGGGCAGGCGTCCCGCTCAGGTAGTGGGCGAGCGTCGCGAACACCAGCCGCCCGCCCGGCCGCAACGCTGCGGCCGCCGCCGGCAGCAGCTCGCGCGGGTCGGTGAAGTCGATGGCGCCGAAGACGCTGTACAGCACGTCGTACGTGCCGCGCATCGCGTGTAGATGAGGTGCCACGTCGGAGTGCACGATGCGTAGGCGCGGCGCGAGGTACCCGTACAGGTCGGTCGCCATGGCGTACTGGGCGGGCGAGGCGTCGACCGCGGTGACCCGGGCTGGCTGGTGCTGCACCGCCAGGTGCGCGGCGTGCCGGGCAGCCCCGGCGCCGAGCTCAAGATCTGCGCGGCCCTGCACTGGGGCGTTGGAGGGCGAGGGCCGCCGCTATCTATGGGACGAAGGGACTCTGTGCAGCTCAGGAGCATGGTCAGTGGAGCAGGCAAGTAAGGCACATAGCCGGACAGGGTTCGGCTGAACCGTGTCCGGAACTCCCGTTTGATTGGGATGGCCCTTGGGTCGTACCTGCGCGGTCGGGGCCACGGTCAGCGTTTGATGCGTCCGCGGATGGCGAGGACGCCGAGAGCGAGGAGGGCGGGTTCAAGGAGGCGGGAGGCCATCTCGGTGTAGGTGCCGGCGGTGGTGAGGTTCTGGCCGCTGGAGCGGAAAACGACTGAGTTGACGGCGACGCGGGTGGCCTTCTCCGCGCGGGCCCATGTCATTCGCTGCGACCATCCTCCGCGCAGGGCGGGGGTGGGGGTGCTGGTGTTGAGGCTGATCTTGCTGCCGTTGAGAGTGCCGGTGGTGGCGGGGTCGGGGTCGTGGGTGGGTAAGCCGACGCCTATCAGGAGCAGCACGGTCAAAGTCATGGCTGCGAGGAGCCAGGTGAAGGCGCGGGAGGCGCGCAGGCCATAGCCGGACAGCAGCCAGTACCCCCACAACAGGCGGCGTTCGCCCTTTGCGGTGCCGGTGGTGTCGTAGCGGCGCATCTCGCATGGGTGTAGTTCGCCTCGAGGGACGTTCCTGATCAGGCACAGATGGTCAGTAGTGCATGACCTCCCGGGCTGCTTGTCCGCTGCGGACATCCCTGATCAGGACATGGCCTGAGCCTGCCGGTTCCGAACAGTCCGGACCGTGCAGGTCGAGGCCCTCAAGGTCCGACGGGAGAACGAAATCCGGACCGACGTATGCCGGGTCGAAGGCGAAGCTCACGCGCGTGCCGCTGCCTTGTGGTGGATGAAACTCTTGGGGCGCGGTGAGGGGTCGGATGCCGGTGTGGACTTGGCGCAATCCGCGCCCGGCGTGCCACATCTCAACGGATACCTGTGCGGACACCGCGGCAGCGGCGGCCAATAGCCACCACTCGGGGCCCAGGAGGGAGCCGAAGTAGCCGAGAGCGGGGGCCCCGGGGGGGTCCCAGGTGTGAGCCTGGTCCATGGAGATCGTGAGCGGGGGCTCGCCTGCACCACTTGGCGATAAGACAGGACATGGTCGGCATGTCCGATGAGCGGCAGGGCATACTCCGAAGCAGACTCCCAGGAGGTCGGCGATGGAGCTAAAGCCGCCCGTAAACGAACTATTCAAACTAGCCGACCGGGTCAGCAACCGGATCGTCACGTACCGCTTCGCGGTTGCACACATAGCCGGTCAGGACTGGAATGCACTCACCGAAGACGATGTGTCCACCGCACTACAACTCATCGAAGTCGATTCAGTTGGGGAGCCGGAACGCGCATCTGTGCTAGCGCACTTAACGGTCCTGGCGGCGGCGGCCCGATGGGGGGAAGACCGGGGCTCGCCTTGGTGGGAGGCCGCCGACCTCTATGTGGACGTGGTGCGCCGGCAGTTGGGCCACGTGGCCGACGGCGGTCGGCTACACGAGGCCATCGAGGTGGTCACGCGCCAGATTGCGGTTTTGGACGAGCGGCTCGCGGATCTGCGCGGGCGCCGATTCAGGCGTCGACACCAATCTCTTATCGATAGCGAAGAGCAGGAGCTCGCCGACACACTGCAGGGTGCGGCAGCCCTGGTTGTGGGCCCATACCTAGAGAACTACTACCTGGCAAAACGCAGTGGCAGCGAGCAGGCGGTTTGGGAGTCGCTCAACAGTTGGCTCAATCCCGCCGGCTCCGGGCGTGTGCAGCGCACGTCAGACGAGCAGCATCGGCATGTACCGATGGCCACATTTTGTGAGGACTTGGACAAGGAGCCAATGTCGACGCCGCTCCATGCGACTGAGACCGCACTCGCCTACCTGGACACGGCCTTGACCACGGCACAGGGACACATCCGAGGGATGTGTCTTTTCAAGAAAGTGGAATCACTTGACTTCCTGTCCTTCGTGCGCGGCGACGGCAAGGAATTCGAGTTCGAGGACTTGCAGATGGAAACCGCTCGGGAAGCGCTGGCTCACTTGGACGGCAAGCGTGCTCCCGGCGACCGTATCGTCCTTATCGACTGGCTGGTCAGGCACGGCGCTATGGCTAAGCCACATCACCTGTCCGACCTTCTCACCTCGCCACTTGATGAAATCAAGCATACGCAGGGACCCGACGAGACTCTAAGGATCCTGCTTGTGGTGGGGCTCTACACAAGCGCCCCCGATATCCTCGCCGAGTTACAAGTCAGCGCGGGCGAGATCCTGGAGGACGTACGCGAGCGGCATCTGGTGCTAGATTACTACGACATTCTTGTACATCGGCTTCCCGAGAATGTTTATAGATGCCCAGGGGTGCACCACAAATTTGACTTGGATCGGGAAAATGAACCGCTTCCGCACCTTGGGAAGATCAGACGGGAATCACCCGTCTCTGCCGCAGCGACCTTGCTCCACATAGTCAGTCATATGCGGGATGCCGACACACGCATGGCAGTGAAGCTGCTAGAGGAAGTGGCGCACCTCGACCCAGTGTTCGCCGAAGATCACAAGTGGCTGATGATCCATTTGGCGGTGAGCGCGTGGCATCGGTACGCAGACCTCCTCGCCAAATCGGGCAAGCTGCTAGAAGCTTTCTCGGCATACACGAAGATGGCGGAAGACCTGGTGCGCCTGGTGGCGAATCAACGCCTGCCCTCGATGCTGTTGCAGACGTTCGCCCACGAGGCTCTCGGCCGCTCGCTTTCTGAGGATTCGCTTTCCGGATCGGAGTTACTAGTCGGGGCCCTACTTTTGGTGATTTCCCCCGTGGTGAATTTTTTGACGCCGTCCAGGACTCCCGAACACGAGAATTTCGTTCAAGCGCTCGGTATTCTCGTCTACCAGCGGATACACATGTCAACGTCCGTCGAGCTATCCTTCGTGCATCACTGCATTTTCAAAGGCGTTGACGTTGGCATCTTGCTCGACAACGCGCAACGTCGAAATATCGGCTTGTACTCCTCGCGCCTACTCGAAGAGATCCGCGCCCGTGAGGCTGCCTTGGGCCCGTACGTCCCCCCGCGGATCGACTCAATCGAGGAGACCTCCGAGGCGATGCCGAGCGGCATATCCGCGTTGTGCTACGTGGCGCTCGGCGAGTCGACGTTGAACTCCTGTGAGGACGGTTCCATAGAGAGCCTGCGCAAGGCGTTCGACCGGTCCGTCACTAGCGACCTACTGACAGGCTTGCTGACGTCGGCTCCACCGGGCCTCGCGACACGGGATCCTCTCAGCGAATTCGAGCGGATCAGGCGGCTACTTCCACAGGACACGGTGCTCATTTCGTTGTTCGTAGGAGAGCTGTCGGGCACGGCCACACCCGACGAGCCAGCCAACTACTCCGGCCTGACGCTGTTCGCGGCGACGGCTGAGGACTGCCAGGCGTATCTGTTGCGTTTACATGTGCTGGGTGGCGTGTTGGGATTAGGCAATGGGGACCAGCTTGTGCGACTCCATAGGCTGGCCTTCGATGTGGCCGAACTGCGACTCTGTCTTACCGCCGGCTCACCCAACCGGTCAGTCAGTCCGCACGCCAAGGAACTACTTGAAGGCTTCTATGGCCGGTTTGGCGGTCCCCCTGCGGAAGCGCTGGCGCGCTGGCGCGCTGAGGGCAAAACACACTTGTGCATATGGCCACATGGTCCACTCCATTACGTTCCGTTCCATCTCCTGCACCACGACGGCCGTCCGCTGGCAGACGACTGGACGGTGACAACGATCCCGACACCCGCGGTCTTTGGTCGCGCGCCCTCGGTGCCCAAGGAATTGCAGATCGTGTTCGCCGGTACCCGCACCAGCCATCCGGCCTTCGAGCTACCCGTGCAAGCCGCAGTGAGCAAACATGTACAAGACCTCGCCACTCGAGTGCAGCCCAGCCAACTGCTCGTCGACGCCCAGGTCACCCCCTTGAGCTTGTTGGCAGCAGCCGAGCATGCTACCCACCTGCACATCGCCGCCCACGGGTCGCACGACGCGGAAGCCGCCTGGTTTCAGTGCCTCTATCTCAATCCTGATCCCGGCAATGACGGACGACTGTTCGCTTTTCAGATAGCGCAGGCCGATCTGCGCGCAGTCGAGCTGGTCACTCTCAGCGCCTGCGAGTCGGCCATGGGCCGCTACGACCTGAACGACAATCTGCGCGGCCTGCCCGCCGCGTTCCTACTGGCCGGGGCATCCTCAGTCATCGGTGCCTTGTGGCCCGTGACAGCAGGAGTCGCATCGAGGTTTTTCGAACAGCTGTACTTGTGTTTGAGTACGGGCGACGGGAAACGTGCGGCATTTCGAACCGCTCAGCTGGTCACCCGGCAACGCTATCCGGCTTACAAGGACTGGGGGGCGTTCACCTACATTGGCAGCTGGGACTGAGCGGGGCGCCGCTACGGTCCCAGCTGCGTCACCGCCAGGAAGTGCGGGATCTGCGCCCTGTAACCGAGGACGCCGGCACGCTTCTTGCGGATGTTCGCGGTCAGGGAGAGCACGGCGTCGCACCGCACTCCGTTTGGCATGTCGACGATAAGCGTGAGCTGATGCGGATGGTCCAGTTCCTGAGGGACGACGCGTTTGAACGACCAAACGACGGACGGCGTCCCGACACCGTCGGAGAGCAGGTATGCCGTGTGCACCTCGCCCTGCCGGCTGCGCTCTGCCTCGGGCTTTAGAACCCCGAAGTCGGCCTTGAGAGCAACCTTCGAACTGCGAACCTGGGGCGTGCTGAGCATGAGTGGAGAAATATGAAGAATCACCCCGGGCTTCGGCTGCGAGTGAGGGCCAGTACTCACCGCCACCTCAAGGTCCGCCATGAGAATCGGCTCGCCAGGCACGTGCCGGAAGTTGAGGTCCAGCAGCAGAAGGCAGAACGCCCGGTCATGTGAGTTCTGGTCCCCATACGGCTTGAGATCGTCGGGCAGTTGATCAGACGCGAGCTGAACTACCACGGGGTGGCCGAGGTAGACCCGATGCCGGACGGCATGCGGGTCAAACAGTCCGTGGAGGACTGGTACAGGATCAAGCTCCAGCTCGGTGTAGGACGGTTCCGGCACCTCGACCTCGAAGTCCATGTCCCCCCACACGCCGGCTACTGCTGCTGCACCATTGTCCGGTGAACATAGGCGGCCGGGCAACGGGAGCGTGTGTTCGCCGTGCCGGACTGGTCGGGCGGTCACAGCAATCCGTAAGGGGGTTGGCTCTGCGCTCCCCGAACCGAATGGGTGTGGCTCCTTTGGAGGGACGGCCTCACGAACGCGGACCAGCGGATCCGCAAGTGGCACGTGATCCTTCCGGCCACTTCGAGCCGCTGCACGTTCACTTGCGTCGGCCGTATCGCTGATCTTGCTTGCGCCTGACGCGACGACCTGCGGCGCTCGCCGGGAGATCAGCACGTTGCGCGCGATCGACCTGGCAAATCCCCAGCTCATCCCGTCCCTCCAGAGGAGCTACACCCATCTCGCATTCGCCGTAGTAGAAGTCGGCGGCGCCGGGTTCGTTCTTGCCGTCCTCGAACGCTTTGCGCAGCAGCCGGTACAGGGCTGCGACGTCTGCCGGGTCGGGGGTGCGGGCGGGATCGGTGGAGTGCGGTCCGGGACGCCATCCATGGGATCCGGGGCCGGCGGTGTGGGCGCGCCAGTGGTGTTCCTCGGCGAGGACCTGTCGGCGGGTGAAGTGGGCGGGCCGCATGCCGCGGCGGTGCCAGCCGGTGGGGGCGTCGGTGAAGGTGGTGCGGCCTTCCAGGCGAATCTGGTCGAGGTGGAAGGCCCCGGAGAACAGGCAGTCGGTCAGGTCGGTGTCAGTCAGCACCAGGTGCGCGGCATCCACGCCCTGCACCGAAGCCACCCGCACCCGTTCCGGGGGGCGCGACCACGGGCCGGGGCCTGCCAGCAGAACCTCACTCACCGTGCTGCTGCCGTAGGTGAAGGGGGTGGGGTGGGCGACGATCGCGGTGGGGGCGGTCAGGACCGCGTGGCCGAGGTCCACAGTCGCGTACCGCACCCGCACGGTCGCCGTCGACTCCCACCGCGTCTGCTCACACACCACCTCCCCTGCCGCTATCTCCAACGTCACCGGCAGCACAAACACTGCCCCCGACAACATCACCTGCCCCGCACACACCAACGGCCCCAACACCGGCACACCCTCAAACCGCGCCCCGCCGAACCCGGCGTTGCCGGCGAACTGCACCCCGTCGAACCAAGCGGTGCCGGAGAACCGCGCCCCGCCAAACCTGGCGGTGCCGGAGAACCGCGCCTCGCCGAACTCGGCGGTGCCGGAGAACTGCGCCCCGCCGAACCCGGCGTCGCCAGAGAACCGGGCCCCGCCGAACCCGGCAGTGCTGGCGAACCGCGCCTCGCCGAACCAGGCGTCGCCGGCGAACCGCGCCCCGCCGAACCAGGCGTCGCCAGAGAACCGCGCCCCGCCGAACCAGGCGTCGCCAGAGAACCGCGCCCCGCCGAACCAGGCGTCGCCAGAGAACCGCGCCTCGATGAACCCGGCGGTGTCCGCGAAGCGCGCCCCGACGAACCAGGCGTCGCCAGAGAACCGGGCCCCGCCGAACCCGGCGGTGCGGGAGAACTGCGCCCTGCCGAACCAGGCGTCGCCGGAGAACCACGCCTCGCCGAACTCGGCGGTGCCGCAGAACCGTGCCCCGTCGAACCTGGCGTTGCCGATGTGGGGAGTGTTGGTGGTGGGGTCGCGGAGGGCGTTGAGGAGGGCTTCCAGTAGATCTTGGGTGAAGGGGGTGCCGCGGTGGTCGATGCTGGCGCCGGGGGCCAGGCCGGTCAGGTAGGCGGTGCGGTCGGTGTCGGTGAGGTGGGCCAGGCATGCGGTGTGGCCGGGGATGTGGATACCGGGGCAGCCGACCGGGTCGGTGGCCGGATCCGCGCCGTGCCCGCAGTGCGGCCAGGAGGGCGGCGAGGGGGTGCTCATGGTGCAGCGGCTCCGCGGGTGTGTGTCGAGCAGACACAAACAAGGACGTGCTTTCGACCGGTGCCGGTTCGGACAAAGGCTGTGACGGGGAGCTTGGCCGTCGAAGCCTGTCACTGCCGGGTGCGGCAGCCCGGTAGTCGGCCACCGGGCAAACAGCAACGGGGAGGCCCTGGAAGGCGGTGCCGCCGTGCTCCTGTCTGCCCGATGGACAGTGGCTCAAAACCTGCTGGGGTCTCGCCATCGACCCCGCGGAACAGGCCGCGCTCACCGACACCCTGGGTGGCTGCCCGAACATCCCCATCGAGGCCACCCGCGCCCGATGACCCCCAGAACGCTTGAAGCCCGCCCCGCAGATCGCGGAGCGGGCTTCACGTTCGAGCGCCGGGCAGGCCTTGCACCTGCATCTTCCCGCAGGAAGCGGGACGTCTTTCCTTGGACCACCAACGCAGTACCAGGCACCACGAGTTCTGGCGACCGACTCAAGATCAAGTATAACGGCCCCTGCGGCTTCCGGTCACCGAGCGCGGTACCCAACCGGGCACGGCTCGGGACGGGTACGGACGAGCCCGTTGCGCCGCGTGGGATGACGGCCCCAGCAGATCAGGGATTCCAGGTGCGCAGGAAGGCGGCGATCCGGGCTCCGGTGCGCCCTTGTTCTCCATCCTTCCGGGGCCCATTCGGCCTACCCTCCCGAGCCGCACCGAACAGCAGCTTCTAGCGTCAGGGACATCGGCCGCTTCAGGCTGGGAGGAGGCCTTTCATGAACCGCAAAAGCGTTGCAGGCGGCATAGTCGCCGCGATCGCGTCGATCGCCCCGCTGTCCGGTGTCGCATACGCCCAGGACCTCGACTGCCGCGACTTCGTCTTTCAGGAAGACGCGCAGGCTGTCTTCAATGCCGACCCGTCGGACCCCAACCGTCTAGACGAGGACCAGGGCCCGGATGACGGCATCGCCTGTGAGGCACTGCCGCACCGACCTACCGCCTCGCCCAGCCAGACCGCCGTCCCCTCAGCGGCCACCCCCACCCGCGGTGTTCAGGGCGGTGCGGGCGGCACCGTCCGCACAGGCCCGTCAGGATGGGACATGAGCGTGGGCCTTGGCCTCACCACAAGCGGCGCCCTCGCAGCCGGTCTCACTCTGCACCGCATGCGCCGCACCTGAGTGCACCTTAGAAGATGCCCGCCTGGCGTTCAGATCCACGCCAGTATCCGACCGCACGCGCGGTGACGGACACGGAAGCGTTTGTCGCCCGTGCCGATGTTGATGTTGATGTTTTGGAGTTTTCTGGAATACGCGTTCCTGACCCCCGCGCCTTGATCGCCGCCGGATACTTGTTGTTCGCCCGTGTGGGCCGCTCCGTGCCCGGCCGCGGTTCGGCGCCGGCGCGAACGGGCCGGGAGCCGCACGATGCGGCTCCCGGCCTGCAACGCTGCCCGGTTCAGTGGCAGTTGGACCCGGGCGTGCAGGGCGAGCACTTGGCCGCGTCGTTCTCCCCCAGCGGAAGGTCGACGCCAAAGCGGTTGTCGGCGAGGTCCGGGTTTAACAGGGCCTGGTCAGGCTAGATGGGGCATATGGTCACGCGACCTGGAGCAGGAGGAGGTCGAACTCGGGTCCGCCGGGCTCGTTGCGGTAGGGGCCTGCGTACTCGTAGCCGAGGCGGTCGTAGAGGCCGCGGCCGCGCTCGTTGGAGGGGCGGACCAACAGGGACGACCATTGCGGGGCAATGGCTTTGATCAGCTCGGCGTGGAGGCGGGAGCCGATGCCCTGGGACTGCCACGGGTGTCGGACAGCGAGCTCACACAGCCCCATCAGGCGCCCCGTGCGGACGTGTTCGGGGATCTCCGGGAGCAGAGCGCCGAACCAGTATTCCGGCGTGCACGGGAAGGCGTAGCCGAAGGCGACCATGGTCCCGTTGACGTAGGCGGCGACCAGGACGAAGCCCTCGTGCTTGGCGTGTCCGGTGACCTGGCGGCGCAGGTTGTCAGTGGACAGGCCGTCGGTGGAGGCGCCCGGGGTGTCGACGAGTTCGGGGTGCGCGTCGGCCCAGACGTCGCCGATCGCGTCGAGCAGGGGTGCGACCTGCCCGGGTCCGTAGGTGCGGATCACGACGTCGGTGCGGGTGCGGTTCACGCCCGGCCTCCTCCTCCAGTGGCGGTGGTGGTGCGGTACTCCTCGATCCAGTCGGCGACGGCGGGAACTCGCCGATGCCGCTGCAGCGCGCCCGCGACGTGGTGCAGCGACTGCAGCAGCCGGTCGGAGCGCACCTCGGGGAGGAACGCCAGGACGCGGCCCGCGGCTTCGGCGGCTGCCTCGGGCTCGGGCTTGTCCCTCACCGCATGTTGGATGGCGACGTCGGCCGTGTACAGAGCTCGATTCCGGGCGAACGCCTCGCCGTGCAGCAGCACGGCCTGTTCGGCGCCGGACGCGGCGCGTTCGTGCTGCCCGAGGTCGGCTCGGGCAAGCGATTCGAGCCCGGCGAGCTCACCGGGGGCGAAGAACTCCAACCATCCAGGGTCGGCGTCGGAGGGGCCCTTGGCGTAGAAGTTGTGCGCTCGGACGATGGCCTTGTCGGTCGCGCTGCGATCGTCCATCAGCGCCCAGCCGCCGGCCTCGCGCATGTTGAACAGGGCGAGCATCCGCGGGGAGCCGAGCCTGCGGGCGACGGTCTGCGCGCCCTGCGCGGCGGAGATCGCCTCGCGGGGCCGGCCGGATGCCTTCGCCAGGAGGCTGAGGCAGCCGAAGGCGTGGGCCTCCAGCTCGGGGTCGTCGGCGATCCTCGCCGCGGCGAGGGCCTCGCCGTACAGGCTGTGGGCGTCTCCGGCCCGGCCGGAGTCGTAGCTGAGCCATCCGGCCGCGATCGACAGGGCGCCGATGGCGGAGCGCAGCCTCTGCCCGGTCCGCTCGGTGTAGGTGCCCTCCTGGAGCCAGCCGTAGGCGGCGTGCAGGGCCTCGGCAGCGTCCCTGCGTAGTGGCCCCGAGCCGTGGTCGTGATCGTGCGCGTAGATGGTGCGCACCGCCTTGCTCACGGCCCGTATTTCGGGCGCTCCGATCCGCCCCGTGCCCCGCGGCTGGGCGCCGAGCGGGAACCCCAGGACCACACCCGCGCCGTCGAGCAGGAAGGCGCGTCGTTCCACGTCCCTCTCCTCCTCTGGCCCGTACGTTCCGGTGGCTGGCGGTGGTTCGGACCGTACGGAACTGCGGAGCTGGAAGCCTAAGTCGGCCATGCTCCGCCCGGTCATCTTGGTCAGGATGCGCTGGTAGTTGGCGCGCGGACAAGCGACGTCTCCGTCTTCCCAGTCCGCGACCAGCCGTGCGGTGCAGCCCGCGGGCTCGCCCATCGCGGCGCCCGTGTCGACGATCTTCTGGGCGAACTCCTGGCGGCTCATCTGGAATTCGAGTTCGCGCACGGCGCGCAGCACGTCGTTGGGGGGATGGAGCTTGCGCTTGCGGGGGTCGGTCATACCGGGCTCCGGTGTCCACGGAAGAGGGTGCGGTGACCGTACCGCTCCCCTCCGTCTTCTGCCCCTGGCTTGGGCGTATCTCACCCGGCGGGGCCGGACTTACATCCTTCTTTCATCGGCGCAGCGTCGATCCCGTAGCCGCCCGCCTGCTTGCGTGGACCGTGACGTGACGACCGATCAGAGGAGGGCTCCGTGGGCACGGCAGGAGGCAGCGGCGCAGACGCCGGCAGCGAGCGGCGTCCCACCCGGACCTGGCGGGACGCCGCCCAGGTCACCACTGAGAAGCAGGCACAGTGGCGCCGTGGCCGCAGGCGCACGGACTTCGCCGCGTGCGGCACGGCGTGGGATGCGGTGTCCATCGCTCCCATGGAGACCGCCTGGAGCGCCCTCGACGCGATGAGGTTGGGGTTGCGCCGCGGCTACCCGGTGCTCGCCGACCATCTGCGCGAGGTCGCGTACGTGCTGGTGCCGCCCGGGTCCGGCACCGCCTTCGCCGACCTCCCCGGGGTTCGGGTGCTGTCCGCCGGCGATTTTCTGCTGATGCCGCGAACGCCGGGGGAGAGCACCGCCGTGGCGGACTGGATCAGTGCCCCGCGTGACGATCCGCCGACCCTGGTCTGCGCGGACCGGCTCGCTTCCCACCTGAACACCAAGCGACTCGTGCAAGGGATGTTGACCGCTGAGCCACTCAACGCCCCTGCGGGCGCGCTCAACGTCGGCGGCCCTCATGGAGGGAGTCCCCCCGTGCCCCCCAGAGATTTCGGAGCGGCGGCAGCCGCGCGGCCTCGAGCGGTTTCCCGCCGCGGCGGCGAAGTGATGAACGAGAGAATCCAGGTTGTCCCATGCCGTGATGACGCACCGCCCCGCACCGAGGACGCATATCGCGTGGGCGTCATGCGCCGGATTGCTGCCGCACGACTCAGGTGCTGCGGACTCGAGGCGCTGATCAGCGAAGTGATGCTGATCGTCTCGGAACTGCTGACCAACGCGATTCTGCACAGCGGAACCACGGAACTCAGCCTGAACATCACCGCCCACGACGGCTCTCTGCACATCGCAGTCCGCGACGGCATGCCGTGCAGCGCCGAGCCCAAGCACGCTGACACTGATGCCGAGTCAGGTCGGGGTCTTGCACTCGTCGATGCCCTGGTGCAGGAGTGCGGCGGGGCTTGGGGGCTCAGCGACGCCGGCGCCACGGTCTGGTGCCGTTTAGCGCTGCCGGACGGGACGCGGTCGTGATGGCCCCGGCTGCCGTCCCCGACTGGAGGAAACCGGGCGAACCATGGACGCCTCCGATGGACGACCGAGCGCTGAAAGCGGTTCTGGACAAGGTCAGGGAGTGGACGCCCTACGACGGCGACGCCCTGCTCGACGACGTAGGCGCCGTGCTGGATTACCAGCTGCCGCCGGAAGAGCTTCACGACGAACTCGCCCAGCGTCTCCGCGGCCACCTGATGCAGCTCGTCGACATCGCTGTCGGCGCGAACGCCGACCAGGATGACGAGGCAGCGAACCGACTGATCCAGCAGGCCCGTGCGGTGCGCTCACAAGAGATGCCAGACGATCACTGGAAGGCCGTCGGACACCTCCGCCGAATGGCCTGGACCGCTAACGAGCTGCTTGAACGCCTCGTGGCGACCAAGTGCCTCAGGGCGGCGGCATGACCCCACGTCCTGTACGCCATCCCGTCATCCGAGAGAAGAGCAGCCGCGTGCGCACCTTGACTGGGCCGACCCTTGTTCCCTTCATCATCCAGAGACAGGGAGAGGAGGCCGCGCCGGACAACCTGCTCATTCATGCGCCGACTCGGGGCCGGAACACGCTCTTCTACCGAGATGAGGATCCCCGAGACCGGGACCTTAGGGGTGTGCTGTGGGCTCGGTGCTCGTTCAACCCCGTAGACGAGCGGGGAAGACCGACGGGCGCTCCTCAGTGGAAGTTGATGCACCCGTACCGGCAGATGATGACGATGCAGGCGCTGCGCTGCCAGGTGTGCGCGGAGCCCGCGAGAACCCGCCTCGGATTCATCTTCCTCACCGGCCCCAGGGACGCCGACCCCCATCAGGCGACGATCCTGACGAATCAGCCGCCGGTGTGCGCACAGCATGCCCGGGCTGCCGCCAGGCTCTGCCCCCATCTTGAGGGGAACCCGATGGTGTTCTTGGCGCGGAGCGCTCCTCTGTATGGCGTGCACGGCACCCTCTATGGATACGGCGAGCACGGAGTGCAGGTCGTGGCGCAACCCGATGCGCCCCTGCCCTTCGGGCACCCGAACCTGCCCACTCTGCTCGCCTCCCAGCTGGTCCGCCGCCTGAGTTCTTTCAGGGTCGTCGGCCTCGACGAGCTGATGCTGGAGTTGACCGAGCGCGCCGCATAGACGCTGTGCGGTGGCCCAGATGCCGTCCGGCCCTGGCCACCGCACAGATCAGCCCCCGGCGCGGGGACGACGTCCGGCGTCTCCCCCCGCGCTTCCGGAACGCCTCCGCGCCGGGACCAGCCCGAACAGACCGGGTCTCGCCTCATCGCGTCTACGTCCTGGGTCTCGATCCACTCGCCCGCAGCGCCACCCGGCCGAGATCGACAGCTACCTCGCCACGCTCCGCCACCGCCTCCTCTTCGGCCGCACCCGAACCCAATGAACCCCAACCACCCCCAGGGGGACCTCCCGTGACGACCCACCCCGTCTCACCGAACACCGTCCTCGCCAACGCCCTACACCGTGCCGAGGACATCCTGACCCCGCGCATCCTGGCCACCCCACCCGAGCGGATCGTGCTGGTCGTCGGCACCCAGATAAACGGCGCCCCGCACATCGGTACCTCGCTCGTGCAGTCGCTGGCCTTCGCTATGGCCGCTCGCCTGCGCGGCCGCTTCGCACTGCCCGCCGAAGTCCACTTCGGCGCGCTAGACAACTCCCCCTACGACCTCGCCACGGACCCGGCAACCGGCCACCGCTACCAACGCGCCTATGCCCAAGCCCTGGGCCAGCAGGCTCTCCGCGATCTCGTCAGCGCGCTGTACGAGCCTCTGTTCACGGAACTGTCCAGGCGTTTGGGCATCCCATACCGCATCACGACCTACAGCCAGCAGCAGGCCAGCGAGCACTTCCGTCGCACCTGGTTACGGCTCCTGCCGCGCATCGACGCCGCCCGCTGGTGGCTCGCCCCCTCCACCGGCATCCCGCACGTCCGCGTGCCGTGCCCGCACCTCGGCTGCGGCTGGGCCGAAAAGCACGCAGAGCGAACCCAAGCCCGCCTCACCGGCACAGAAACCGCCACCACCAGCGCCGTCTGCCTCCACCACGGTCCATACGAGGTGACCATCACACCCACCAGTGGCGCCTACCTCGACCTGGCCACCCTGTACCGCAACTTCGTCAAGGAACTGGCCCTTGTCGGCCCCCAACGCGGCACCCTTCACGTCATGGTCAAGGGCGGCGACTGGGTCTTCGGCTCCCACCTCGTCGACGAGGCCCACCAGGCCGTGGGCCTCACCCGCGCCCAGCTCCCCACCCGCCTGTTCTGCCCACAGGTCGTCACCGACACCGGCGCAAAGCTGTCCAAGTCGCTGATCCGTGAGGGCCGCGCTCCCCTGCCCACGGGCGCTGCCGAATGGATGCTCGACACTCGGAAGTGGCCCGGCACCACCACGCAGTACTCCGACCAACTGTTGGCAATGACCGATACCTTGCTGTCCGACCCCCGCCACTTCTTCCGCTCGTACTCGGCAGCCGAGATCGGCCGCATGATGACCGCACCAGTCCCCAGGAGCGTCCCCGCCCCATGACCGACACCACAGCCCGCATCCGCGAACTGAATCTCTACCGCCAGTACTTCGACCTCGTCGCCGCGGGCACCAAAACCATCGAGGTGCGGGTGAAATACCCGCACCTAGCCGACCTCACCGTCGGCGACACCATCCGCTTCCGCGTCAAGGGCACCGACGAGACCTGCGAGGTCAAGGTCAATCGGGTCACCGAATACCCGGACTTCGAGGCCCTGCTCGACGGCGAAGGGCCGACCAACGTCAACCCCACCGCCACCCGCGAACAGCAACTGACCAACATCCGTGCCATCTACGGCCCTGAGAAGGAAGCTCTCGGCACCCTCGCCATCGAGATCGGGACTGTCAAACGAGTGGTGTAACTGGGGGTGGTTGGGGCTACTGGCGGGCTGCTGAGAGGCGGCCGTCGAACGTGATGTCGAAAGCGTTCAGTGCGGTCTTCCAGCGCATGGTCCAGCGGGCCTGGCCCTTGCCCGTGGGATCGAGGGACATGATCGCCATATAGACGCACTTCAACGCGGCCTGCTCGTTGGGGAAGTGTCCGCGAGCCTTGACCGCTCGCCGGATCCGAGCGTTGACCGACTCGATCGCGTTAGTGGTGCAGACGATGCGCCGGATCTCGGTGTCGAACCGCAGGAACGGGGTGAACTCCTCCCAGGCGTTCTCCCACAGCTTCACGATCGCCGGATACTTCCTGCCCCAGGAATCGGCGAACTCCGCGAACCGGTCCAGGGCGGCTTCTTCGGTCGGCGCCGTGTAGACGGGCTTGAGGAGACGCGCGATCTTGTCCCAGTCCTGGCGGGCGGCATAGCGGAAGGAGTTCCGCAGCAGATGCACGACGCAGGTCTGCACGATCGTCCTGGGCCAGACCGTCTCCACCGCTTCAGGCAGGCCCTTCAGACCGTCGCAGACCAGCATGAGCATGTCGCTGACGCCGCGGTTCTTGATCTCGGTGAGGATGTGCATCCAGTGTTTGGCGCCCTCGCCGCCGTCGCCGGCCCACAGGCCCAGGATCTCCCGCCGGCCCTCGGTGGTGACGGCCAGAGCCACGTAGATGGGCCGGTTGGCGACCGCGCCGTCGCGGATCTTCACGTGGATGGCGTCGATGAAGACCACCGGATAGACGGCGTCGAGGGGGCGGCTCTGCCATTCGGCCATGCCCTCGAGGACCTGGTCGGTGATGGTCGAAATGGTCTGGCGGGAGACCTCGGCGCCATAGACCTCGGCCAGGTGGGCTTGCACCTCGCCGGTGGTCAGGCCCTTCGCCGCGAGCGAGATGACCATCTCGTCGACGCCGGTCAGGCGCTTCTGCCGCTTCTTGACGATCTTCGGTTCGAAGGACCCGTCCCGGTCGCGCGGCACCGTTATCTCCACCGGGCCGACGTCGGTCAGCACGGTCTTGGAGCGTTTGCCGTTGCGGGAGTTGCCGCCGTTCTTGCCGGCCGGGTCGTGCTTGTCATAGCCGAGATGGTCCGTGATCTCGCCTTCCAGGGCGGACTCCAGCAACCGCTTGGTCAACTGCTGCAGCAGCCCGCCTTCACCGGTCAGCTGCAGCCCCTCCGCCTGGGCCCGGTGCACCAGCTCGTCGATCAACTGGTCGTCAACGGCCTTCGCCGACAACGCACTTGCGGACTCGGCACCCTCGGACTCGGACACGTTCTCACTGGTCATCGATGCATCTTCCATGATCGGGAGTTACACCGAACGTCTTACAGTCCCGGCTCGCCCGACTCCTGCCCACGAACCCCGCCGCATAGGTGAAGTCGACGAGTTTCGGTCGTACGCTTCAGCCTCGGCTAAGAGGTCGTTTTCCTCTGCGGTGTGGGGATGACTACATGTTTATGCAGGGCGATGGTCTGGTGCTGGTGGGGCTGATGGGCCGACTGCGGTTTTCGAATCGGATGATGTGGCGTCCGGGACGGGATCCGTCTTATGCCTGTCTCGTTCCAAGACGTCCGGGTCTGTTCCGTGCTTCCGCGGGGCCGGGTGCGCGCCTGGGCGCACGCCCCCGTTCGGCGGTACGCCGACGTCATGACGGAACGTCGTGCGTATCCGAGTGATCTGTCCGATGCCCGCTGGGAGTTGATCGAGCCGGTGCTGGCCGCCTGGCGGTTCGAGCGCCGCGGCCGGGCGCTGGACTTCGGCCGGCCGCCCCGCCACGACCTGCGCGAGATCATGAACGCGATCCTTTACGTGGATCGCACCGGCTGCCAGTGGGCCTACCTCCCGCACGACTTCCCACCCTGGCAGTCGGTCTACGGCTACTTCGCGCACTGGCAAAGGGACGGCATCTTCGCCCACCTCAACGGCCTGCTGCGGGAGTTGGTGCGAGCGCAGGAGGGCAAGGATCGGCACCCGTCGGCCTGCGTGATCGACGCCCAGAGCATCAAGACTTCCACCTCGGTGCCCGCCCGCACGCAGGGCATCGACGCGGGCAAGAAGATCGTCGGCCGCAAGCGCAGCATCATCACCGACACCCTCGGCCTGGTGCTGGCGGTGCTGGTCACCGCGGCCGGTGTCCAGGACTCCACCGCCGGCCGCACCCTGCTGGAGCAGGCCGCCGCCGACCACCCCGGCCTGCGCAAGGTCTGGGTCGACGGCGGCTACCGCAAACACTTCATCGAGCACGCCGCCACCCTCGGTATCGACCTCGAAATCGCCCAACGCACCCCCGGGACCAGGGGATTCACCCCGATCCCGAAACGCTGGACGGTGGAACGGACCTACGGCTGGCTGATGCTGCACCGCCGCCTGGCCCGCGACTACGAAACCCACCCGCACCGCTCCGAAGCCATGATCCACCTCGCCATGACCGACCTCATGGCCCGCCGCCTCACCGGCGAGAACACCATCTCCTGGCACGACCCGACACCACGCCAGCAAAGCCGCATTCAGGGATGAAACAACAGGATGAAACGACCTCTTAGTTGCGCACGGGCAGTCTGATCGCCACCGTGGGGTCGCCCAGAATGACTGTCGTCTGCAGGTCGAAGTAGGCGAGTTTTGTGTACGTCGCTGCTGTGAGCGCGCCTTCGGCCCCGTCGATGCTCTCGCTGTACTGACGGATGGCCTGATCGTGAGCGGTCGCCAGTTCGCCGATACGCCCGTAGAGGTCGCCGAAGGCGAGACCGGCCGGTTTGCCGAGGCAGATCTTGTCGTATAGCGCCGTGACGAGGTTGTCAGTCAGGGGTTGGAGGGTCCACGGAGAGCGAATGGTCCAGTCGAATGTCGGCTCCACATGCCCGATGAACGCCCGCAGCGGCTGGGCAGCGCCGAGGAGAGCCGTGGGCAGTGGGGCGACCGTGGGGCCGATGCCGGCAACGCCGCGCAGTACTTGATCGGCGAGTGAGCCGTCCTGGACGAGTCCGGTGAAGACACTGCTCCCATCAGCCCCCGCAGAGCAGCAGGCGTGCGCGTACCAGATCGCACCGGCAGGCTGCCACCGAGCGAGTACGTCGGTCGGCTCCAGCGGTGAGTGAAGCGTGTCGACCAGCAAGCCGAGGTTCGCAGTCATCTGCGTGCGGTCGTCGAGTGGCCCGGTCATGCCGTGACTCGTCGTGACGACGAGTGCGGGGGTGTTCAGTGCCAGTGCGGCGACGAGGTCGCCTCCGGTCACCGGACGGGCACCACCGTCCAGATAGGTGGCGGCTTTCATCTCCTGGTCGCGGTCTTGAGTCATCCGTGCCGCGACCTTCGCGCCGATCGACGTTCGCATGACCTGGCTGATGTCGTCCCCGCCGTGGTCGACAGACCAGATGACAGGCGCGTCATAGCGGGCTGCGGAGTCCTTCCATTCGGAAAGCAGAGCAGTTACGTAGTGATCAAGTTCGTCGCCTGTGAGGTGTAGTCGGCCGACGTAGCGACCTGCGTTGAGTTGGTACTGAAGGCCCCAAGGCAGTGCTTCGGGACCGCCGTAGAGCAGCAGGTACTGCGGGAGCTTCCCGTCGCCGATCCCCGTCGCCGATCCGCTGATGGCGACGTCTTTGTGGGCAAGGTAGTCACGCAGCGAGACGACGCCGGTCGCGGGACCCTGCCGATGTCTGAAGATCCGTGCTGCCGGGAGGCGCTGCTTGAAGAGTTCGCGGATTGGTTCCGGTGCATCGTCGGCAGTGGCCTTCTGACGCTCCGTGAGGTCGTCCCGGTCGGGCAGCACCAGCCCCCAGCCTATCTGGTCGGAGCGCCATTCGCCTGGGTCGACGGCCTCCTCCGGACGCATCCAGACTTTCGGTTGCCATAGTTGCGGTCCGAAGCCCCACCCGTCCGATGGGGCCCCGGTTGCCGGCCCGTCCCCGGTCCACGCATCGGCCTGAAGCATCTCGGGGAAGGTGATTTCGGTACCGAACGCAGTGAGGTCCCTTGTCATCGCCGATCCTCCTTACGGTCCCCGCCCGGCGAGTGCTCGTCTGTGGAGCTGTTGCCTACCCACTTCTTCCAGGGTCGGCGCCGGCCCTGGAAGCCAACTGAGCACGAGCGGATCGGGGCGCACGTAGAGCACGGGCACCGTCCACTCCTTCGTCGACGTCGCGGCCATCGACACAGAAATTCCTCCTACCGCTTGCCGCTCGCACAGCCGCCGCCTCGGCTCGACGAGCAGATTCCAGAAGGGGATTTCCACCGGATTCCCCTTGGCCTGTACGACGTTCTCCACGGCAGCCAGGAGCTGAGGATAGAGTGCGGCTGAAAAAGCGCTGGCGTCGTCAGGATTGACCGGTTCGCTCATCGCGACTGCGGCGGCAAAAGGGCCTCGGTTGACGAGCTCTCGCGCCAGCGAGTAGGTCTCTCCGACCGGTGCCCCGACTTCGCAGCAGTTGAGAACGGCCAACCAGGCCGGGTCCATCGGGTTGGAGAGCTGGCTGATCTGATCGAACTCGAGTCGAAGCGATCGGTTCGGCACACCGTCCTGCCAGTCGGCGGCAACAGCGATCTCTAGTTGCGGGCGCTGTCGGAGCCGCCCGTGACAGAACAGGTGAAGAATGTGAGGCCGGAAGCTGGATACCTTCTCACGCAGGGTCGCCAGGTCCTGGGGGACCAAATCGACGCTCACGCCGGGGTCCGCTGCCTTCTGGATACTCAGAGCCAGATCGTGCTCACTGACAAACGTGAGGACTTCGACGTCGAGGCGGCCGGCCACGGCGGCTACCTCCTTGCTGAGGATCTGCCATTCGTCGGCGGCAGTGACGCCCAAGCAGGACAGAATCGCCGCGATCCTCAACGGTGGGCGAAATTCCTCGAGATGGACCGGGTTGTCGCCCACGGGCGGGACAATGCGGCTCACCGGCCATCGTGCGTCGAGGCCCAGGAAATCCACGGCTTGGGACCAGAGCGTTTCCCACGGCAGCGCCTCGGCTGCGCCGGGCGCGCGCAGTTCTACGAAGACGGGTCGCTTGGCCGCACCTGGTTGCGCGGCGGCAGGCAGGTGCAGCCCGATGTCGGGTTGCGCGGCGAGGCCGTCGAAGAGAAGCCGGCCCGCGTCCCGGACGCTCGTCTCGCCAAGGCTGTGACTGGCCAGCGCGACGAACTCAGGCTCACTTCCGTTGCAGGCAAAGGGCGTCGCCTGGTTGCCCGGAGGGTTCTCCAACGAGACGAGCATCGAGCCATGCCCCTCGCCGCTGATCAGCAACTGGACACGTATGACAAGCCGGTCGGTCATGTCCTTCCACCGGACCCCTCGTCCCCTGGTGCGGAGGCTTTCTCCGTGTTCCAGGCAACCTGAGCGCGCTCTTCCAATTCATCGGCGAAAGCGCGCAGCCCACCGACGGCAGCCGCGGAGTCCGTCCCGGGGGTTGGTGGCTCTGCGGTTGACTTGGCACCCATCCATTGGGCCTGGGCCTGCTCCAGGATCCGAGTCCCGGACGCGAGCCACGCAGGGGTGTAGTCCGCGGCAATGAGCGCCTCGCTGGCCGTTTCGATGAGTGCGGACTGGTCGTCGATGGTGAGCTCGTCGCTCACCACGGCCGTTGGGGTACGTTCGGTCTGGGACGGGCCTTCGACGAGGCGAGGATGCGCCCAGCAGGTGACTGCTGGGATGGGTCTGGGGACCGCCAGACTCTCCGGGCCGTACACGAAGGCGTACGTGTCGGCGAGTTGGCTGAACGGAGACCCGAACTCGTCGCGCTCCGTGTCGTGGACAATGACACATCCTGGATGTCGCCGTGCCAGGGCGTCACCGAGCTCTCGCAGGGCGACGTTCGAGAAGTTCCCCGGTGGGCCGGACACTGCGAACGACCACGCTCCGAGCCGGGTGAGGAACGGCGAGAGCTGCGTCAGTCCCACGAATTGCGACCACGGTTCAAGAGCGCCCGCCAATGGCGACGGCGCGAGCGCCAACGCGCCGCGGTCACCGGCCAGGTAACCGTGGCAGAGGAAGTGCACAACATCCGCCGCTCGGCCTGCCAATGCCTCGTCGATCCAGGAGAGCCACGGGCTCAGCACATCAGAAGAATCGCTGCGACGATGGTCACGGTTCGGGCGCCGGTGTTGGTCGGCGTGGCGGGGATCGTGGACGTGCACCTGGTTACCAAGTTCCTTGGTGCTGCTGACCGCGATCTCGTACTCGTCGATGTCGACGAACAATTCCAGTCTCGTGCGCATGGGCAGGGAGTTGACGATCTCATTGGCCAGGACTCCGAGCATGGCCCCGGCGGGGAATCCTGCCTTGCTCTGTGGGCTCGAAGCACACAGCACGGCTGTCAGCGAGTCCTGTGCTGTCCGCGGGCGCAGCGAAAAGTAGGGCAGGCGCATCACGGCGCACCCGAGGAGGGGGCCGAGCATCACCTCCCACGGCAGCAGCTGGAGGAAACCGGAAGGGGGCACGACGTCCAGCCACAGCACGGCCCGTTTGCCCCCGATGGCGACCCATCTCTCGGAGAATTGCTCTTGCAGGTCCGGCGGAAGGTGCGGCCCGTCGCCAACATCGAGGTCGGTGAGCCCGTTCGGTTCATCGGTCAACCCGAGGTCCGTGGCCGGGCAGGTACCCACCTGCACCGGCTGAGCGTCGCCCGCCTGGAGTTCAAAGCTGACGCACGGTGTTGCCTCCGGGAGTCCGTGGACAAGTCGGATCCTGAGAACGGCCAAGTCGCCATGTAGCGCAGCAGTCACGTCACACCGCCCCGGCGACCTGGTTGAGCAGCATCCACCACGTCGCCTCGTTGTTGATCTCGCCGTGCCCTGCGATCACTGCCGAGGACTCGAGGGCGACGATGCTGTGACCGTTCGCACTCCCGGTGTAGGTCTCGGGTGGCAGCCGCGCGGGCCTGACTACAACCTCGGGGGAGTCGGCGGGCCCGAAGCCGCCGAGGGCGGCGAAGCGGCTCGGCTCAGCAGCGATCTGCATCTCGCCCACGTCCGAGTTTCGACGCACCGCAAGGTGGAAGAAGCGGGTCAACGGCACGTCCCAGCGACTGTACGTCGAATAGATCGGCAGTCGGCACAGGTCCAGAGCCGGCCGATAGCCGCCTGGCTTACCCGCTCCATCGGCGTTCTGGGCGAAGCACCGCCGGGAGACAGCTGCCTGGAGGAGCAGCAATGATTCGACCGAACGGGGCTGCGGCCGCGCACACAACGCCGACAGCATGACCTTGCAGCCGTACGAGTGCCCGATCAGATGCACTCGTGCGTTCGGCGCGGCCGACAGCGCGGCGTCGAGCAACTCCGCGACGCCACGGCTGCCGACCCGGCCTGCGCGGTCTTTCATGAGCAGGACGGTGGCCAGCCGGATGATGCCGCGCAGGTCGAGCCTGCCCAGCCACCCGGCCGCCTGCGGGCTTCGACCACTCTCTTCGGCGAACCCGAAGTCCGTCTCCGGACGAGACTGAGCCGGGAGCGACCGCCAGATCCTAGCGATCTCATCTGAAGCAGGGGCATCCTGGGCGCCAGCCTCATGGTCCTCCAGCGCCCAGATAGGTTCCAACAACTCGGCTAGTTCCGCCACCTCCGCTTCCTCAAGCCCGGTCGGTCGCTGCGCGATCTCGTAGAATCTCGCGCGCCGGCGCGGCTCGACCGCCTCAGCGACCAAAGCGACCTCTGCACGCTCCACGGCGATGGCGGCGCCATTGGAACCGGGGACCCCGCCAGCAATGTTCGGCGCCTGCTCCCACGGTGCGACGAGCGAGGTGCTCGGCCAGAAAACGCCGATTAGCGTGGGCCGAAACTCCCGCGTCAGAGGGTACTTGGTGCGAAGCGCGGCGAAGCCGTCGAGGAATTTGTCGTAGCGACTCGTGGCGGCTGCCCAGTCGTTGTTCCAGCCGTGCGAAAAGAGGAAGACGTCCGTGGGCGTTGCCTCACGGACGCGTTCGATGAGGGATCTTTGAGTCAACGGCCCGGTGCACAGACCGTCCTTGTCGAAGGGAATCACATAGAAGGGCGCCTCGACACCGTCGACGATCACCCTCCGATAGGGAGCCTCAACAGGCAGGCGATCGGACATTTCACGCACCCAATCCGAACGAAGTATGTCAAATCGGATTGATCACAAATCCAGTCTCCTCCCAGGGGAAAAGGAGGTCAACTCGGGGCGTCAGCGCCATCGACGCAGCCGCTCGGTAAGGTCGAGCAAGGCATCTGAGGCGCGTTCGTTGCCGAGGAGGTACCGGATGCCCGCTGCCGGTGATCGGGAGGACCCTTGATCGATAAAGCGTGTTGGGAACGTCGCGTGCCTGCCAACCGAGAGTGTCTCGATCCCACTGGCAGTTACCTGAGCAAATGCGGGATCCGCTACACCGTTGCCGAGCCGATCGACCAGGTCCGCAACCGCAAGCGCCGTGGCTGCTCCGGTGGCAACTGCCGGCCTTCGCTTGAGGACTATTGGGCCCGCCATGCGGTCGAGTGCGGAATCAGCCGCCTCAAGCAGCAGCGGGCTGTCGCGACCCGGTATGAAAAGCACGCCTGCCGCGACGAGGTCACCGTCCACGTCGCCGCGATCCACCCGTGGATGTTGAACTGCCGGCCGCCGTCTGCCGTTCCGGCTCGGCCTGTTCCTGGACTGGGCCGTCACCGCGGGACTCATGCGCTACAGCGGCCCCGCCTACCAGTACCGACACCGTGAACTCCAGCACTGGCTACGCCAGCACCCCCAGCCCCCCAACTGCGGCCTGACGAAGCTGAATGACACAACCGTGCTGTGGCCTTGTGGTCGAGATTCCAGGGTCGCTACGTCAACACGTGATCAGCAAGCGTCGACGAGCTCAACGATGTCGGCCAGTACACCCCGGCCGCGCGCTCGGACGGCCGCCAGGTTGGTAACCGCTGCCCGTCAGGAGCGGGAGCCGGTTATGGCGGCCGGCCCGCTCTGCGAGCGTGGCGTCTTCTCGCCCACCTTCTTCACCTCGATGGTGCGCGGGTCGACGCGTGATGACGCTCGTCGAGGAGGGCGTAGCCGACCATGCGCCCGTCCCGCTCGTAGGGGGGTTTGGTGTTGCGGCGGCGGGTCTTGTCGAGGGCCTGGCGGACGTAGTCGAGGCTTTCGGGGTCTTCCAGCCACACGACGTGTTCTTCGTGGGAAGAAGCTGAGCGGCTTGCCCGCCAGGCTGCACAAGCCGGCGACGACGATGCCCTGCGGACCCTGGCCGGTATGCGGTTCGAGGCCGGCGCCCAACAGGAGGCTGAGCGGCTGTGGCGCGCGAATGTCGAAGCCGGATATCCCAAAGACATGGGGAGCTTGGCCGCACTGCGAGAGCGAGCAGGAGACGCGGAGGAAGCTGAGCAGCTCTATCGCGCAGCCATCGACGCCGGGCACCCCGCAAACCTGCCAAGTCTGGCCCGGTTCATGGGCATCGACCTGGCACGGCTGTGGACGTATGGGTTGGATGCTGACGGTCGGCCGGCGCAGCCTTGGAGTCCTCACCATGACTAGACCCGACCTGACCAACCGACTTGCCCAGCCTGGCCACCCGCGCAACGCTTCCGCCAGCGGGCGGGCCCAGAGGTTGTCCCGTACGGAGCATGAGTGATCCAGTGAGAGCCAGGTCGTGGAGCTGACCTCGCCGAGCATCGCCTGGTGAACACCGTGGCCCTTGAGCCGACGGTCCCGAAGATCTTCCAGTTCTTCAACCGCGACAGGGCATTTTCCACCCGGGCGCGAGCCCAGCGGTGGCGCGTTGTCCGCTTCCTGCTGTGGGCTGAGGTGCCTCTGACCTCGTCGTTTACGGTGCGGGCTGAGCAGCCCCGTGCCCTGGTCTCCGCCATCGGCCTACACGGATGCGGCGGCGCCGGTGTGTGGGCGGTCACGATTTTCCCCCGTGTCAGGTGGTTTGAGCGTCATGTAATGGGACCTCACGAATCCTCCGAAATACCCCGGGGTATGACGGAGTTGGGATTGAGGGCCCTGGCCATCGCGAAGTCGCATGTGCTGTCCCTTGACCTGCGGGTTGAGAGGTCGATGGACGCACCGGATGGCAAGGAGAACGTTCACCGTGGTCGACATCACCGAGATCTATGTTCACTGGTATGCGGGCCGTTCCAAGCGTGAGCTGGCCGCGTCGTTGGGGGTGGACCGCAAGACGCTCAGGAAGTACCTGGCTCCGGCGGAGCTGGCCGGGATCACCCCGGGTGGGCCGCCGATGAGCGAGGACGACTGGGCCAAGCTGATCAAGAGCTGGTTTCCGGAGCTCGCCGACCGGAGGCTGCGGCAGATCACCTGGCCACAGATCGACCAGCATCGCGACTACATCAAGAGCCTGCTGGGGACCGTGACCGTCACCACGATCCACCAACGCCTGCGCGATGAGCACAAGTTGGAGGTCTCGCTGTCCTCCTTCCGCCGCTGGGTCCATGCCACGCTGCCGGACGAGGTGAACGCCTCGCAGGTCACCGTCCTGCGCGACGACGTCGAACCGGGCTCGGAGGCCCAGATCGACTACGGCTTCCTGGGGCAGTGGGTCGATCCGCGCACCGGCAGGCGCCACCGGATCTGGGTGTTCGTGATGGTGCTACCCGCCTCCCGCCGCATGTTCATCCGCCCGGTGCTGACCCTGCACCAGCACGCCTGGACCGAAGCCCACGTCGCCGCCTTCCGCTACTTCGGCGGCGTCCCGCGCCGGCTGGTGCCGGACAACCTGCGCACCGGCGTCGACAAGCCCGATCTCTACGACCCCAAAATCAACAAGGCGTATGCCGAACTTGCCACCCATTACGGCGCGTTGGTCGACCCGGCCCGCGCCGCGAAGCCGAAGGACAAACCGCGGGTCGAGCGTCCGATGCCCTATATCCGCGATTCGTTCTGGCGCGGGCGGGAGTTCACCTCGATCGAGCACATGCAGGCCGAGGCCGTCACCTGGGCCAGGAAGGTCGCGGGCCGCCGGCAGTGCCGGCCGCTGGGCGGGGCCGCCCCGCTGTCGGTGTTCGAGGCCATCGAGGCCGAGATGCTGCTGCCGCTGCCCCCGACTCCGTTCGTGCTGGCCCGCTGGTCGACCGCGTCGGTCGGCCCGGACATCCACATCAAGGTCGGCCGCACCCTCTACTCGGTCCCCTGGAAACTGATCGGCCGAAGAGTCGACGTCCGCTCCACCCAGACCATGGTGCAGGTCTTCCACGACGGTGAACTGGTCAAGACCCATGCGGCACTTGAGCAGGGCAAACGCACCGACCGCTCCGACTACCCGCCGGAGAAGATCGCCTTCCAGATGCGCACGCCGATCTGGTGCCGCAGCCAGGCATCGGAGATCGGGGACGCCTGCCGCGAAGTCATCGACCAGCTGCTGGAGGTCAACGCGCTCTACCGGCTCCGGGCCGCCCAGGGGGTCCTCGGACTGAAGAAGAAGTATGGGGAAGAGCGGCTGGAGGCCGCCTGCGCGAAGGCGATCGCGGTCGGCGACCCCTCCTATCGCACTATCAAGGGCATCCTGGTCGCCGGCACCGAGGTCGATCCCGAGCCGGAGACCAGCGGGGATGCCGGAGCTGCGGCCTTTCTCCACGGACCTCAGCGGCTGTTCGCCACCGCCGCACCCCCCGACCCCGCGGACGAGTGCCTCGGCGGCCCGGTCCACGACGGAGCGGAAGGGGACCTTCGATGAGCGTGATGGACACCGCCCTGCGCGAGTCGCTGAAAGCCCTGAGGCTGTCCGGGATGCTGGAGACCCTCGACGCTCGCCTCGCCCAGGCCCACGGCGGCGAACTCGGCCACCTGGACTTCCTGCAGGTTCTTTGCCAGGACGAGATCACCCGCCGCGAGACCGTCGCCTTCCAACGCCGCCTGCACCGCGCGAAGTTCGAGCAGCAAGTCACCCTCGAGGAGTTCGACTTCACCGCCTCCTCCAAACTTCCCGCTGCCCAGATCCGCGACCTGGGCGCCCTGCGCTGGCTGCACTCCGGCGAGTCCGTGATCCTGTTCGGGCCAGTCGGCGTCGGCAAGACCCACATCGCCCAGGCACTCGGCCACCTGGCCGTTCGCCAGGGCGCCCACGTCCGCTTCGCCAAGACCAGCCGGATCCTGGCGGAGTTGGCCGGCGGACACGCGGACCGCACCTGGGACAAACGACTGCGCGAACTGGTCCGTCCCGACGTGCTCATCCTCGACGACTTCGCGATGCGCCAGCTCGGCGCGGCCCAGGCCGACGACCTCTACGAGCTGGTCTCCGAGCGGCAAGGCCGGTCCCTGATCATCACCAGCAACCGCGCGCCCAGCGACTGGTATCCGCTCTTCCCCAACCCGGTCGTCGCCGAGTCTCTCCTCGACCGGCTGATCAACACGAGCCATCAAGTCATCATGAACGGACCCAGCTACCGGCCGAACAAACGCCCCAAGAACCCCACGACCAGGACAGGCAAGCCCACGATCAAGTAGCCCCCATCAGGCCAGGACCTGGGGGAATTGCGTGACGTTCAGCCGGGGGAATATCGCCGTCGTCCACACGGTGAGGCTCGCGCAAGAGAAGATGCACGAGTTGGCGCATGTGAGCGTCTCAGAGAAGCGGGCTACGCGCTCGCATGTCAGTTGGGCCACCTGGTTGGCCGCACACCGCGCCCCTAAGAGGTCGTTTTCAACTAGTTTGTGACGCTTCACCCGCCACAGGCGGATACTCGCGCCTCTCACGAGTCGGGTTCCTGTGCAGGGCGGCGGGATCAATCGCTGGTTTCAACTCCCCTTGGAATGAGACAGGTTTCATGGGATGGGACAGGCAAATACGGACTTCCCTCACGTACCGCCAACCGCACCAGGCCCCAAAGCCCCCCGAGGTTGTTGGACGACTCTCTGCATGAGCATGTAGACGGGAGACCGCCACACCGCAGCTCAGCGCAACTTGTTCAACCGCTTCATGGGAATGATGTTCCACTGCCTGCAATCCGGAGAGGCGTACGACGAGACAAAGGCCTTCCCCAGCCACCCATCAATGGAGATCGTTCCGCAAGTCGCTTGACGCCCCAGCGCGGTGGGATGTCTAGTCCCGCCCGAGCGCGAGTACCCCGACGACTACACCGGCCCCTTCGGCCCGGTCGAGGTGATCCCGAAGGTGGACTGCATCGGCTCCTTCCACTCCACCGCCATCGACCCGTCCCTGGACCCGGTCCTGCACATCTCCCGCCTCACGGTGCCTTGGTTCCGTCTGACTCCGGAGGCGCCCTCCGGGTTCGTGGACTTGAGCCCGCTGCGGGATCTGGTCTGGGAGGAACTGACCAAGGACCACGAGCTCTAGTCGGGGAGAGTCGCGGTGAGGTCGAGGGCGTCGGCGAGGTGTCTGGTCACGGAGTCGTCGCCGCGGTTGTTCGGGAAGTTGAAGTAGCAGGAGTGCGCCCAGCCGGGGACGAGACGCCAGGGCTTGTTCCCCCGCACCGGGACGTCATGGACTCCAGTGCCGAACAGCCGCCCCAGCGGCCCGCCGAACCAGTCACCCAGGAATCCGCAGAACGAGGGGATGTAGGGGAAGTACAGATTCGTCCAGCGCACGACGGCGAAGGGTGACCAGTCGTTGAGCACGGCCTTGCCGTTCCAACGGAAGGAGAGCGGTGTGTCACCAGGCCCGAGTTCCTCCTGTGGGAGGGGCGGGCAGGTGACGATCTCGCGGCGGGCGACGCGTGCCTCGAAAGCGCCCTTGTTCTTCGTGTAGAGCAGCTCGGCGAAGCACATGGGCGTGCCGCAGCTGATGAAATCAGTGATCCGCCACTGGCTTCCCTGAGCGCGGAGATCGGTCCACAGCCCCCACTGCGCCTCGCGGTAGCCCGTCGTCTCACCCGGGGTGGGGGTCCGCGCCTCTTCCCGCCCCGGCATCGCGGCGGCCGCCGCTTCGAGCGTGAGCAGCGACGGCGAGCCCGGGGCGAGCGTATTCCTGGTCATGCCCCAGAACGTGGTGATTCCGTCGTAGGCAATGTAGGCCCCCAGACTGTGCGCGACGATGATCACCCGTTCATACTGGGGCCTGCCGCCGATCTCCGCCTGGTGCAGCCGCCGCAACAGCTCCACCATCCCCTCGCGGATGTCCCGCCGCACCGCGTACGACCGGGGCGAGGTGTCGAGATAGCGCACGACGTCAACAAAACTGTTGGTGATGAACGAGGGCCCGAACCGGGTGGCGAGAAAGAGCAGCACCACACCGAAGGTGCCCGTCCCTAGCACGGTGAACGCGACGTTCAGAAGATTCTCAACAGCCGACTTCTCGTCTTCGAAGGGAATATCGAGGACGAAGATCCCCCACCCCGCCAAACCCAAGAGGACCCAACTGGCGAGCCACGCGAACCCGAGCCCCTTCGGCGGCAGCCGGCGGATCAGCTTGAGGAACGTCGGCAGCATGTCCGACATCCGGTTCCCCTGCATCAGATGCGCCCAGTGGTACTCGAAGAACTCCGTCTGCGGACGGTCACCGTCGGCGGGCGCGAGGAACCGACGGGATTCGAACGACTCGGACGCGACGTCCCGCTTGGAGTAGAACTTCCAGGTCCCCGGACTCACCGGCGGCAGTCCCGCCCGAATGAACTTCGTGAGGGCGTCCAAGGGCCGCTGCTCACCCATCCCGTGCACGATCACGACAGCCTGGCGTTGGTTGACCATGCACGATGAATCGGCAACGGAGCGCATGACCTTGACCGCGAGGTGGGACTTCCTGCCCCCTAGCCAGATGCTGGCGCTCTACAGCTTCCCGGCCGAGCACTGGATCCACCTGCGGACCACGAACCCGATCGAATCGACCTTCTCCGCCGTCAAGCTCCGCACCAAGGTCGCCCGCACTGTGGGATCGGGATGGGCGTTCCGCCAGACATACGCAGTGAAAGCGTGTCGGGGCGCCTGGCCATGCGAGACACATGACGGTTGCGATCTACTCCCCAGGCACGGCAACGGCCCCGGAATGCCAACCCCCAGGTCAGGCCGACTGATATCCGGGGCGGCGTGCATGCCGAACAAAGTGTCGCAGCCCGACGCGGTACGCCTGCGCGGGGCGATTGCCTGCTCGAGTGCCCTGCACCATGCGTAACACGGGGCAGAATGTGCATCAGGCAGCTGCTGCGGATGGGGAGTTCATGGACACGGGTACCTGGGAGAGCCACGACGTCGCCACCACCTGCGAACTGCCCGCCGTCGGCCCGGCACCCTGCCTCAACATGGTGGATGCCACCCAGGACGGCCACACGCTCCACCAGTTCCCCTACACCGAAGGCACCCGGCCCCCCAGCCCGGCGGCGAGCTGCCAGCGCCCGTCAAGGCCGCCGTCGACTTCGCCTTCACCCCCATCGAGCTGGACCATCCCTCCCCGTTCGGCGTCACGGTCGTCCTGATGGAAGAGGACGGCTACGAGGTACGCCTGACCGAAGCATTCGCCTTCTGACCAGCCGCCGCCCCGGCCACGCTCCTCAGCCCAGGCCCAGCCTGCTGAGCGCGGTGGTCCAGTCGGCGACGATCGCCTGCTGCGCGGCGGCGAGGGTGACCGTGCCGGAACAGACCGCGGTGTGCAGCTTCGTCTCCACCGGATCCTTCGCGTTGTTGACCCCGGAACCCTTCCGATGGCCGGGATCGGCCGGCTCCACCCACAAATTGCGGTAGTCGTTGGGGTCCCCGCCCAACTGCAGGCTGATCAGGTGGTCATACTCGGCATCCCCCATGCGGCCGGTGAAGTGGTAGGAGGCGGCGTTGAGTTCCTTCTCCTTGCCCGTCACGTACGTGGAGGGGCGGATGCTCGAGGTGTAGCCGCCCTTGCGGCAGATCGTCGACTTCAGGTTCGCCTGCGTGACGGCCGGGGAAATCGCACCCGGAGTGCACGCCGGGTCCTCCAGCGGCTCCCCCTTCTCATACCGGTAGTGGCAGCTGCCGGCTGCGGGCTGCTGCTGCACCGTGTAGTGCTGCTGCGGGCCCGCCCCCACCGCGATCGCCCGCCCCGAGCCGGCCGGAGCAGCCGTGCCCGACGCTCCCGCCACCGGACCGCGGCTTGGGGACGATGTCGATGTGCCCACTGCGGCAGGCGAACAGCCCGCCAAGAGCAGGCAGGTGAGCAGCACGGCAGGACGGTCCAGACGCATGACGACCTCTCACAGGCAGACGAAGGCTGAGCAGATGCTCCCCCACCACCGCACAGCTCTACCGCTCGGGGTGCGGCGCGAAGGCGCACATTGCGTTTCCTCCTTGCCCGGCAACGTCGTGACGCGCCATCAAGCCGACGGTCGGCCGAGCACCAGCTCCCCCCGTTGACCGCGATTGTGCCGCACCGCTCAGGACCGCATGAGGGAGGGCGTGCGTGACAGCGACGGGTGAGCGGGGAATCTCAGCAAGCAGGTCTGTCTGGCTCTGACCAGTGCGCCGCCCGCCTCCCCCGCCGCCGGTACCGGCCCGACCCCCAGGGGTGCGCGGGCGCATCACCTGAGTACGAGTCCGAGCACAGATGAGCATCCGGGCCCATACCCGGGAGATGGCGGCGCGACGAAGATCGTCTGGACCGCACACGGAAGGAATCCAGATGAACCCCGGCACCTACGCCCGTCTGTACGGCCCCCCGCAGCCTGCACCGCGCCGGGAGCGGACCAACGTCACCGCGCTGGCCGCGGCGGTCCTGTGGACGGCCACCGCGGCGTCGCTGGCCTGGCTGACGTTCCTCGTGGCCCTGGCCGCGCTCTGGGGTGCGGCAGACGGGGCGGCGGTCGGCGGCTTCGTCCAGCAGTACGTGCTGGCCGTCGGGGGCGCCACCGCCCTTTTGACCGCCCTGGCCTTCGCCCCCGGCGTACGCCGCCTGAGCTGGGCGGGCCGTCTGGTTATCACCGGCGCCCTGGCCTGCCCCCTCGCCAGCGGTCTCGCAATTGGGTCCTGGATCTACGTCAGCTGACCCCGCACCCCGGTCCGTCCCCGGCCATGTTGAGGCTCCTTGAAAATGGTTCTGTCCGCTACTGCGCCCCGGCACCTGGCGCGAACCCCTCAGCCAGGTCCGCCAGGTACGCAGGCCAGAAGCCCGGCTCCTCCAAGAGCGGATGCCCATCCACGACGGGCGACGAGGAGTACCAGTGCCGTGCCATCACCCTGCCGGGATTCTCTCCAAGCCCGGTCAGAACTGTTCGATGACCCCGGCTCTCACGGCCGACCGGCTTGACGGCATAGCAACGCGAGGTGTCTACGAGGTCCATTGCATTCCGCCTCCCGGCAAGTCCCCAGTTGCGTCTCGGTCCGCCTCACCGCGGGCGCGGTCCCGTGGCCGGTGTCCCGTGCCGGCGGCGCGAAGCCCCCGCCGACGCGCAATACGGCCCCTCGGTGACCCGTCGAGCGCGGATCCTGTGCGGTGGGCAGCGGGCCGCGCAGGATCCCCGTCAGTTTTCCGACGGGACCCGGGCGGCGATCTCGCGCGCGAGCCGGTCAGCCTCAGCAGACATGGATCCGCCGTCCCGGGCGACCGTCAGCAGCAGGCGCAGGAGGTCGTGGGCTTCGTCCAGGCTCAGCAGGGCCAGCCGCTCCACCGTGTCCGTCATGGGAGCGAAGTCCACCGCCCCCAGGTCGATCTCCTCGTATTCGTCCATGGTCTGCGCAACGCGCATGCGCGGGCCCGGTCACGGCACGAACCGAACAACGTGAGCACACCATGCAGCCCCGGCCCGGGAAACCCGGTCGGGGCTGCATGGTGTGCGTGGTCGTGAAGGGCGGTCGCCTGCGCGGCGAAAGGCTCCATGGGGCTTCAGCCGAACGATCGTCCCCATGGGCAATGGGTGAGGCCCGGGGACACTGTCCCCCTCACCACCACGCTCTCCTCAACCAGAGGGGCGCGGGGATTGTTCCCCCGCGCGACGGCGGACGTTGAGCACAGCCGGACGAGTGTGGGTGCGCCGTATCCGGCCGGCGTCGGGACCGGCGGCAGCTGGAGCCTGGCGAGCCCGCACTCCCCCAACGCACTCTCGCGGGCCGGGGACTCCGAACTCCTCCCGGGCAACACGGAAGCCATTCCCGAGGTCCAGCAGGTCGGGCACGAGGGCCTGGCCTCATGGTTGCCGTGCGGGTGGGCATACAGGGCCGGGACCGGCCGTCAGCAATCGAGAGGGGTGCGGGCTCAGCATCCGCTCGGTGGAGCCGGCCATCGGCTCGCCGCCGGCGGCCAGTCCGCGTCGGCCTTCGTCGGCGCTCGCCTGTGTGGGCGGGGTGCGAGCGCGGCGTTGCTCCATGGCCTGCGGGTGCCACCGGCCGTGCGGGTGACCGGCGGTCAGTTCGTCGGTCGGAAGCTGCCGTTCATCCGTCGCACCGGTCGGCGCACGCAGCCGCCGGTGCCGGCTGAACGCAGCGCCGGCCGTCCGGCTCTGCGCGTCTTGGGGTGCGCCGACGTCCTGCTCGGGGGCGTGGTGGCCTCGCGGTGTGCGGGCTCTGTCCCTGGTTTGTCGTTCAGCATGGCTCTCCGGCGTTCGAACCCATGTCTGGATACACGGAGGTCCCCCAACGTGTGCAGCGTGGGGGACCTCTTTCCGAGGGCACGTCCAGCCTGAAGTGGTCTCGGATGTGACCCGAAGTCGGGCCGTGTGTCCATGTAACGAGCCCATGGCCACGAAGTCCATTGTAGGGCGTTCACTGGACGCGATGCGAAGAACTGAAAAACTCTGCAGCGCCGTCACCTGCAGGAATTGATATTCCGTCAGGGGTATCGGTAAGCGACGATGCTGTTTTTTCACGTCAACCTTGTAGCCCGAACGAGTGAACGACACATAACCCACAAGACAACAAAAGGGACCCGCTTCGGGATGTGCGCGCAGGACGGTCCATCAGAACACGTAAGCGATTTTCGAGTTGTTAGCTCTATCGGATGAACGGCGTTTAGCCAGACCTTTTTTCGCATTCGCGCGGGTACCTAGAACGAGCGTGGTACCGGCGGGGCGAGGGTGCCATCATGAGGATCAGGGCAAGGGGCTTGACCCGCCACGATCACGGTCTGTGCAGGACCAAGTGGCGGATTCTCAGGTCCCCGTCCAGCCGATCGCAGGCCTGCCTGCGCGGGTTCCCCCGCACCTCGGTGCGGGGGGACACCCGACGACAGGAGGCCTGCTTCCACCCAGGTTCTCGGAGGAATTCGTGGAGCAGTCCACACCCCGTACAGGCAGTATTTGCCTGCCCACCAGGCTCGACACATTGCGCTTCCTGCTGATGCTGGCGGCGCTGGGCGCCGGCGGCATGACGGGAGCAGCGTTCTATCTCGTCTTCGCCCAGGCAGTTGAAGCCATCGCTATCGGCGTGACCACGGTCGATATTGCTTTCCACCTCGTGGATGTCTCTTTCAGCCTCTACGCCGTCTCCTCTACCGCGCCCGCACAGGCCCGGGTTGAATCCGCTGCGCCCGGCGTACGCCCCGCAGCACCCGCCCGGGTGCGCGCGCGGCGCGCCGTCGCGGCCACAACGCGCAGGCTGGCCGCCCGGGTGCGCCGCTTGTCCGACAGGTTCGGCGGCTTCGGTGCCGCACCCTCGCTCGCGGTGAGGACCTACTGATGCCCGCCAGCCGGCCGCCGGGCCGGCCTACACGCGGCATGTCTCCCACGACCCCGCCCAAGAAGGCCCAGTTGGCAACCGAGCTTCTGCAGGGGCGCCTTGACGCCGGGATGACCCTGGCCGACGTCGCCAGGAGGGCGCACTACTCGAATGCCGCCCTGTCTCAGGCGACATCCGGCAAGACCATCCCGACCCCGGACCTGATCAAGGCGTACGCGCAGGCGGTCGGCGTTGACGAGGCGCACTGGCTCGCCCTGCGCAAGGAGGCGGTGGAGGAAGAGATCCGGCTGCGGAACAAGGAGCCCGGCGGACCCGAGACACCCGCGGCAGGAACGCCGCTTCTCCGCGTCGCCCATCCCTCCGAAGCTGTCCTCAACACGACGGGCCGCCACCGCACTTCCCTTGGCCGGGCACGCCGCGACGACGAGCGGGCCGCCGCGGAAGGGCGCTCCCTGGCGAACGAGCATGCCGGCAGGCCGCGGATGACCGAGCTGGTGCGCGAGGCCGTACAGACCGCCGAGCACGCCAGCGTGCAGCTGCACGGCGACCCGGTCCACGGCGCCCTGTCGCTGTGCACGATGCCCTCGGACCTCATGGATCTGCTGCGCGAGACCTACCTCACCAGCGAGCTGGGGCTGCGGGAAATCTCCCGCCGCGCCGCCCAGCACAACGTCCGCATCTCCCCCTCGTCGCTGTCCACACTCCTCAACGGCGAACAGCTGCCCCCCATGGGGGCACTCGCCGCCGTCCTCGCCGCATGCGACGTCCCCAGCGACCAGATCCCGGCCTGGCTCTACCACCGCGCCCGCCTGGAAATCGCCGGCGTGCGCCACACCACCGGCCGTCACACCGCCGCAGGGACCAACACTCCAATCCTGACACCGATGATGCGGTTGGAGTCCTCCCACCGCAACGGCCTGCAGCTGCTGATACTGGCCTGCAGCATCATCGCCGCCACGCTCCCGATCCTCTTGCGGTGGTGACCACCCATCCCAGCCGCTGAAGGCCCCACGCCCCCCGGGCGTGGGGCCTTCAGCATGACCCGCACGCGCCTGAACCTGGCGGGGCGCCTTGGCGGGCCCGGGCAGGTAGTCCCGGGCCCGCCAAGGCGCCCGGTCACAATCCCCCCGCCGCTCGGCACGCACCGAAGACAATGCCGGGGTTGGGGAACAGTCCCGGGGTGCCTGCCGGGTGGAGCAGTTCATTCCTCCACGAGAAGTTTCTCCCGCAGCTGGGCCAGCGTGCGCGCCAGCAGGCGCGAGACGTGCATCTGGGAGATGCCGACCTCCTGCGCGATCTGCGACTGCGTCATGTTGCCGAAGAAGCGCAGCAGCAGGATCCGCTTCTCGCGCGGCGGCAGATCCTCAAGGAGCGGCTTGAGGGACTCGCGGTACTCGACGCCCTCCAGTGCCTCGTCCTCGGCGCCGAGGGTGTCCGCGACGGCCGGCGACTCGTCGTCGGTGTCGGGGACGTCCAGGGACAGCGTGGAGTACGCGTTGGCGGACTCCAGGCCCTCCAGGACCTCCTCCTCCGAGATGCCCAGCTTCTCCGCCAGCTCGTGCACCGTGGGGGAGCGGCCGTGCAGCTGGGAGAGCTCCGCGGTCGCCGTGGTGAGCGCGAGGCGCAGCTCCTGAAGCCGGCGCGGCACGCGCACCGCCCAGCCCTTGTCGCGGAAGTGCCGCTTGATCTCGCCGACGACCGTCGGGGTCGCGTACGTCGAGAACTCGACGCCGCGCTCCGGGTCGAAGCGGTCGACGGACTTGATCAGGCCGATGGTGGCGACCTGGGTGAGGTCGTCCAGCGGCTCCCCGCGGTTGCGGAAGCGGCGCGCGAGGTGCTCGACGAGCGGCAGGTGCATGCGGACCAGCTGGTTGCGCAGCTCCGCGTACTCGGCGCTGCCGTCCTTCAGCTTGCGCAGCTCGATGAACATCGCCCGAGCCCCGCTGCGGTCCTGCGGGTCGTGCTGCGTGTGCTGGCGGCTCGGCCCGGGCTGGATCACAGGCTGCCTCTTCACGCGTTCCTTGAACCTGGTCAGCGCGGATTCGACGTCGTGGGCCGTGGCCAGGGCCAAGCCCACTTCGTGTTCGCATGCCCTCAGGGTCTGGCTGAGTGCGGCAGCGTTGTCCTCGTCCTGGCGGTCGTCCACTGCTGCCGCCATGGGGGTCTCGCTGAGTGCGGCAGCGTGGTCCTTGTCCTTGCGGTCGTCCATCACTGCCTCCCCTCGCTCGCGTCGATGACGCCCAGTTCCCGCAGTTGTCCGCGCACGTCTTCCAGAGCCTGGCGTGCCCGGTGAAGGTGCACCCGCGCCGTCGCAACCTGAATGTGCATCTCCTTGGCGGCATCCCCCAGGGACTGTCCGGCAATCGCGCAGCGTCCCATCACTTCGCGCTGTTTGTCGCTGAGCAGGACGATGCGTTCCAGCACCATGCGGTAGGCCCCGCGGGCATCCACCCAGGACGCCAAGTCGAGCTCCGGGCCGGCGTGGTCGTGCGTGTCCGTGTCGAAGCCGACCGAGCCGGCTTCCTTTTGCAGGCGCAGCACTTCGCGGACCACGGTGGTGCGCAGCCAGGCCGGCCAGGCCCGTACTGGTTCGAGGTGTGGGGCGTGCCAGCGCTGCCAGCACTGCAGGAAGGCTTCCTGGACTGCGTCGTCGGCTACCGTGCGGCGTCCTCCGGAGACGAACATGGCCTGGGCCAGCAGGGGCCGGTACCACTGGCGGAACAGGGCGTCGAAGGCGTCCTCGGTGGGCGGGGACGTCATTGAGGCTCCTGGGCATCCAGGCGGACGCTCCAGGTGGTGCCGTCCTGATCGCTCACCTCAGCCTGGCCCCCTCGTGCGGAGAGTTCACGCACCATGGCGGCCATCGCCCGGGAGCGGATGTGTTCTCTCAGCAGGTAAGCAGAAGTCCGTATGAGAACCCCCGCAGCCGCACCTGTCCCCGTGCCCACTATCAACCAACTCCACAGTGCTGTCACGGCGTTGGCCTCCCGGGGCTCGGAAATGCGGTTACCCACAAGAGGGAAACGGCGCGGAAAGCGTGTACACGCCGCCACACGGAAGAGTCGCCGCGACCAGTAAGCCCGGACACGTGAGGCAGACGTGCTTTCTGTGCAGCATGGGGCGCCACCGCATCTTGGAGCCCCACGCTGGCGTGGTGTCCGAGGGCTACGGGCGGGCCGGGAAGGAATCCGTCGGGGTGCGGCTCTTGCTCTCCGGCAAGTCAACCCTGCCTTGACCGGTGTGCCGCGGTGCAGGAACAGCCACTGGAAAAGCCGGAACACCTGCTCCAGGGCTTCCGCCGCGCTCCCGCCCAGGCTAGACGCCCGAGCGCCTTCGCGCCGTACCCCGGGCTGGCTACGGCGGCGTCGTTTGGGGCCACTTCGAGGCGCCTCGAAGTGGCCCCAACCTGTGAAGATCGCTGTCCCTAAGGCAGGTTGGATCGAACCCGCTTGGCCACGACCGGCGGTCCCCAACCGACCTCACCGCAGCCAGAAAGGCGCTTCTTGGCATCATCGCCAGCTAGTTGAGACGGATTGCCAGTACCGTAAGAGGTTCTCTCCTTGGCCCCGGCCTTTTAGGGAGACGGGAGAACCACTGGGGGTGGCCGGTTGACATCTGGATCACCAATGTCGGGAGTGGGCCGGGTGATCGCCGGCCGCTATCTGCTGCTGAACCAGCTTGGCAGCGGCAGCATGGGCCATGTCTGGCTCGCCCATGACCAGATACTCGACTGCAAGGTCGCGCTCAGGGAGATCGTCTTCCGGGACCTGGCCGAGGCCGGTCGCGAGCGGCACGTGCGGGTGGCCCGCGTCCGTGCGGAGGCCCGGCACGTGGCCATGCTGCGCGGCCATCCGCACGTGGTCACCGTGCACGACGTGCTAGAGCACGACGGGTTGCCGTGGATCGTCATGGAATACGTGGCGGGCGCGGTGGACCTGCGCGAGCTGGTCGCACGGCGCGGCCCGCTGGCGCCCGCGGAGTGCGCCCGCATCGGTCTCGCCGTGCTGGACGCGCTGACCGCCGGGCACCAGCGGGGCGTCATGCACCGGGACGTGAAGCCGGCGAACATCCTGCTCGCGCCGGACCGCACGGGATCGCCGTACGGCCTCATCCTGCTCACCGACTACGGCATCTCCGTGCAGCCGGATGACAGGGAGACCCACTACCCGCGGACCTCCGTGCTCGTGGGCACCGCGGGCTATCTGGCGCCGGAGCGGGCCACGGGCGGGCCGCCCACGCCAGCCGCGGACCTGTTCTCGCTGGGCTGCACGCTCTACCACGCCGTGGAAGGCCGCGGTCCGTTCGACCGCGAGTCGCTCTTCGCGGAGGTCAGCGCGGTGGTCATGGAGGAGCCACGGCCGCCGGAGCGGGCGGGCGCCCTGGGGCCTGTACTCGAAGCGATGCTGGTCAAGGACCCTGGGCTGCGGATCTCCGCCCCGCAGGCGGAGGCCGCGCTGTCGCAGATGGTCACCTCGCCGCAGGTGGAGGCGCATGCCCGCCCCCAGACCGACCTCGGCTTGGCGCAGTCATCGGCGTCGGGAAGCACAATTACATCGGTTCCGGAACTGACTCCATTCCCTGTCGACGCTTGGACCGAGAACCGAAACGAATCTGTTTCGGCCGACGGCACGCCCAGGGAGCTCGCAATCCGAGCCTTGGCCGACCTTGGAGACTCTCGCGGCGCTGCTCTCCTCCGCGACCTTGCGGATGGAGCATTGCCGGAAGCGGCCTTCGACCCGCCTTCCCTCGATGATCTCTTTGCTTCTCACGCGGCCCGGGTGGCCGAGATCCTTGACGACGCCGTGGATGATCTTGAGCAGGTTGACCTGGCCGTTTCCCATCAGGCCACCACGTTGGGCCCGGGTGAGACAAAGCGTCTCGCCCGCGAGGCCAGGGAAGCTGTCAACTCCGATCTCATTGCCCTGTTCTTGAGACTGGGGGCGCCTCCGGAAGCGGCAGGTACAGAGCACGGCGAACCTGTTAACAGCGGCGGTGGGGGGACCCGGGAGTGACTACGGACGACGCGGGATCTCTCCCTGTCCCGCAACACCAGCAGGAGCTGAGCGAAAACATCCTGGCTGCCGAGGCGCATCGGCTTGTTACACAGTGGGCCGATGCTCCCCCAGAGGTTTTCAAGGCGGCGCTGGCCACAGCCAGGGCCGAGCGGGTTCTGCGGTCGGAAGAGACTGTGCTCCGGCTTCGTCTGAACTTTGAGCTGGAGAAGCAGCGCCTACAGGCGCAGAAGGACGAAGGCGAACGGAAAGCGCGCGCGGAGCGCGAGGTGGCCAAGCGGGAAGCCGCCGTGGAGATTGCGCGGCTGCGCCATCGTCGACATGTGGTGAACGTCAGCGTTGGCGCAGTCATCTCCATCGCCCTCTTGGTCGCGGGCATTGCGGTTGTTGGCTCAGCTCCTTGGTTGTCCGTCATTTTGTGCGGACCGAGTCTGCTCGCACTCGCAAAGGTCTTCGTACTACACCGGAGCGACCCCGACGACATGAAGCTCTTGGCGCGAGCCGCGAACAACGCAACGAACGTCGCTTCTCAGACTCCTACTCCGTAATCGGCCGAATAGTGTCCACGGCGCGCCCCGTCAACCCATGCCGTGCGGTAGCGGGCCTCCTCCGACCTTGACCTCGGCCCGTCCCAGAACAGGGTCACCGGAATGGGGGCTTGCCGCACGGATCCGTGTCTTGCACGCTCAAGAGGCCTGCTGCTGCCTGGAGGAGGATCGTGCCGTCCGAAGTGGACATCCTGGCCCCGCCAAAGACTGTCGCCGAGAGCGTCAAACAGTGGCAGGCCGTCGTCGATGACGTGGTGCCGGCGAAGGCGGCCGACTCGAATCTCCTGATCGCGACGTGGAACCTGCGCGCCTTCGGGGACCTCACCAAGGCGTGGAAGACCGGCGAGGGCATCTCGCCGAAGCGGAACTTCGCCGACATTCACGCGATCGCCGCGGTCATCCGCCGGTTCGACGTGGTCGCGGTGCAGGAAGTGCGCGGCAACCTGCGGGCCCTGCGTCACCTCCTCAAAGTCCTGGGCGAGGACTGGGGGTTCATCCTCACCGACGTCACCCTCGGCAAGGACGGCAACAATGAGCGCCTGGCGTTCTTGTTCGACACCCGCAGGGTGAAGCCGTCGGGGCTGGCGTGCGAGCTGGTGGTGCCGCTCGAGCAGGACGCCGGAGTGGGCGCGAGTGGCCTGGACCGACAGTTCGCCCGCACCCCCTACGCGGTCAGCTTCCTCGCGTCCGGGCAGACGTTCACCCTGGTCACCCTGCACGTCGACTACGGCCACACGGCCGCCGACCGGGTCCCGGAACTGCAAGCGATCGCGAAATGGCTGGCCAGCTGGGCGGAACAGGAGTTCGACTGGGACCACAACCTCATCGCGCTCGGCGACTTCAACATCGACCGCGTCGGCGACCCGCTCTTCGAGGCCTTCACCTCCACCGGCCTGACCCCGGCCCCGCAACTGGCAGACCTGCCCCGCACGATCTTCGACAAGCCCGGGGCCGCGCACTTCTACGACCAGATCGCCTGGTTCACCAAGGGCCAGCAGCAGCGTCCCGTCCTGAACCTTCAAGCCGTCGCCGGTGGCCAGGTCGACTTCGTCGACGCCCTGCAGAGCGAGGGCACACGCAATGACCTGTCCTGGCACATCTCCGACCACTTCCCGCTCTGGATGGAGTTCGCGATCCCGGCAGACTGAAGGCGCGGACCAGTAGGCGCTGAAAGTGCGTATCACCGTCAGAGTGTGGAGGCCGGCGGCACGGGTGTGGTTCCTCCTGTGCCGCGTGGCGCCCTTGTGATGTCAGGTGGCGCGCTTCACGTGGCGGACCAGCCACATCAGCAGGGCGTCCAGGTCGGCGGCGGCCGAGAGGACTCGGTCGACCGCCTCGGGGGTGTGCAGCCACTGCTCGCAACCGAGGGGACGGGCGGCGATCAGGGAACGGTGGCGCAGCAGGTTCGTACGGGAGTGGTCCGTCGGATAGCCGCGCGGGGGTCGTTTCATCACGTCCCCGGAGATGTTGTAGCCGTTCTTCCGCACGTCCTCGACGATGGCGGACAGTTCGCGGCCGCTCCCTTCGGAGGCCACGGCTTTGCGGAACATGTCCACCTGGCCGGGATCGGGGTACCACCAGGCGCCCTGGATCTGCAGGCCGTCCAGGGAGAACCGGAGACCGATCTCGATCTTGCGGCCGAGCCGGATCACCGCGCCCTGGTGCTGCCACCACCAGGAGTTGGTGCGGTAGTGCCAGACGGAGAAGTCCTCGTACCGGGGGTCGGTGTCCGCGACCTCGTTGAGCAGGGCGATCATCGGCTGCCGGACCAGGCGTTCGCGGTCCGCGCGGCAGCGCTCGCGGGTCGCCTGGGTCGGTTCGCCCTGGAGCTGCCACAACACGTCCATGGCCTGCTCCGGCCAGCCAGTGAACTGTCCGCGCATGCGCGCAGGTTAGCTCACCCGTGATCCGCGCGCGGAGAGTGATACGGGGAGGGAGGCGTAACCCTAGACAAGGTGGGAGGTGCTGCGGCAGGGCTCGCCGGCGAGTTCGATGCGCCGTGCGCGGTGGGCGAGTTCGTCGAGAAGCATGGAAAGTGCAGCCGCTATGAAGCGGGCGGTGAGATTGCGCAGCCGAACTTGAGATCCCACATCGGAATGCCGCGGTCACTGGCAGCGCGGGCACGGCCATGAGAGTGGGCCCTGGCGATCGGATGCTGCCCGGGCCCACTTGAACTGGGGATCACACGATGTGCACGCGCTCCAAAGTGCCGTCTTCCTTGTCACGCAGAGGGACTTCCTTACCCTCGTCCATCTGCTGGGCAAGAAACGCATACACCTGCGCCACGGTCACCTTCACCGGCGCGACGTTCAGCGGCGCCACCGTCACCTTCCGCGGCGCGGAGTTCAGCGGCGGCAACGTTTCCTTCCTCGACGCGCTGTTCACCAGCACCGCGTTCGAGTGGGGCCCTCTGCCCGTACCGGCGGGCGCCTAGACCGCCGTCGCACCACTCGGCTTCGCGTCCGGGCACTGTTGTCCATCAACCGATCTTCGGCGCGCCTCCTGCACCAGCGGGAATGGTCCCAGCAGCGCCATGAAGGTGACGCAGGTCCCGATCTGCTCCCCGCACACGCGGGGATAGTCCCGGCAACGTCGGGGACGGCTTGGCGGCCATCGTCCGTTTCCCCGCACGCACGCGCCCGACCCCGCAGCGAGAGAGGGATCCGCTGGGCGGCAGAGCACTGCGAACAGCGAGAGACCACCGACACGCCCGCACCTGTGTGCGCTGATCATTGGATTCCGTCGGTGCCCCTCACCAATCTGGAGCAGCCTCCCGTCCAGGTGCCTTCTCGGATATGCGCCACGAGGCCGCATCAGATGCCATGGAGAGATGACAGAAGATCGGTCACGCCTCCGCCGGCTAGCCCGCGGCCGCGGGCTAGCGAGGGCCGTCGGCACGGCTCCAGGACGTCCCCGTGGCTCATCGCCGGCTCGCTCCTTCCGGGTCTCGCCGCTGTCGTCGCGCTGATCTTCACTTGGAGACAGGGCACCGACACTCTGGCCCAGGGCAACACGGAGCTGCGGATCGCCGAGCAGGGGCAGATCACGGAGCGGTTCACTGCGGCGATCGAACGCCTGGGCGAGGACGATGAGGAGCTGAGCTTCGGCGGTGTTTACGCGCTGGAGCGGATCATGGAGGACTCTCCGCGTGATCAGTCGCGCATCGTGGCGGTGCTCTCTGCGTTCGTCCGGTCCCACTCCCGCGTCCCCGCTGGCGGCTTCGCTGTGCAGAAGGCAGGATCCGCACCCCCTGCCCTCCCGCCCACCGTCCTGGCCGTGATCCGGGTATTGGCGGACCGCCCGGCGGGCCGGGACGGCTCCGCAGTCGTCGACTGGTCTGGCAGCGACCTGCGAGGCCTCCAGCTCGCCCCACAGAGCGCCGTGGCAGGTGCGCCTCCAATTCCTGCGGCTCCATTCGGCGGAGCCAGACTGAAGAACTCCGACCTGCGTGGCGTGCAGTTCTCAAAGATGGACCTGAGCCGGGCCTTCCTCAACGACGCGCGTCTGGCCGGCGCCACCCTTACCCAAGTGAACCTGGCTGGCGCGGACCTGACGAAGGTGCACGCCGAGAAGGCCACCGTGCGCGACTCCGTACTGAAGGAAGCGATTCTCCGCGGCGCGCAGCTCACGGGAACGAATTTCGTGCGTTCCGACCTGAACGGTGCCTTCCTTGAGGAAGCGGACCTCCAGGAGACCCGCTTCTCCTCCGAAGACGGAGAATCCTCCGCCCTCGACAAGGGCGGCCAGCTCGCAGGAGCCAGCCTGGTCAACACCGACCTGACCCGCTCCCGCCTTTTCCACGCAGACCTGACGGGCGCCAACCTCCGAAACGCCGACCTCACCGCTGCCGAACTAGGTGGGGCGAACCTCTGCAACTCCGTGCTGAACAACGCAGAACTGTCCTACCCGCCGGATCTCCTAGAGGGCGAGGCCAAGATCGGCGCCAACCTAACCGGCGCCGACCTGCGTCATGCCGACCTCAGCCACGCCAATCTGGCGGGCGCGTTCCTGATGGGCGCCGACCTCCGCGGAGCCAACCTGCTCAGCACCGACCTCACAGGGGCAACACTGGGTGGTGCGAACCTGACTGACGTCGACCTCAGTAACACGATCGGCCTCCCACCCGGCGCCGACAAGGGCAGGCCTCTGCCACCCACCAGGCCCCGGCCCCCTTGCCCGGCCCACACAGCCTCGACACCGACCCAACGTCCGTAACCGCGGCGTTGCCGGGCGCCTGGAAGGTCGGCACCGGGCGCAGACTGGGCCGTGCCCGATCGGGGCGATGCGCACACGATCTCCGCGGGTCTTGCCGCGCGTGCGGCGAGGCCCGCGGAGATCGAACGCATCCAGAAGCGGGCCCCCGACCTGGCCGCCTGGCTCGCCGACGCGACCGGCGGCAACGGGGCCGTCCGCGAATATCTGGGCCTGCCCGAAGCCGACCCGCGCGGCAGGTGCCCTGCCCCTCGTTCAGTCGCCACGGGACGACAGCTCCAGGGGCCAAAGCTGAGCGGCCGTGCCGCCTTCGCCACTAGCATCTGACGGGCTCACAGTTATCCAGGGGGAACGATGGCTCACGATCTCGACAGCCCGTATGCCTCCCCGGCCGAAGAGGCAGCAGCAGTCGATCAGGACACCAATTCTTCTGACGTCGTCTTCTCGGATGGCGTCAAGATCTCTTTGGGCGTCGCCGCATTCATGCTGACGCTGGGAGCGGCCTATGGCGTTTCGGCCGCCGTCGGGACACGCGTGGATCACATGTTGTCGCAGTTTCGGTTCTCCGAGCCGCTCCCGTGGTGGGCATGGCCCGTAACGGCGGGGGTCTTATCCTTCTTCATCGCTGCTGCCGCTTGGGCGGGCTTGCTCTGGTGGAAGGAGAAGCAGAAGGAGGCTGAACGGGAGCGCAGAATCGTCGAGTCGGCAGCCGATCGGCTGCGAGAGAAGATGTCGCTGCCGAGCCTCGTAAACTTCAACCAAGTGCTACTGGACCAGTACCACGGGATCGCGACCGATCAGGCGACGAAGGCGTACCGCAGTAGCCGCCGGGCCATGAATGTCGGCATCGTGATCCTGGTCGTCGCGTTTTTCGCTGGCTGGCGCTACAACACCCAGGGCGACCGGGTCTTCTTGGGCTCCGTGGCGGCGGTCGGAGCCGCATTCACCGCCTACCTGAGCCGCACCTATATGAAGACGTACGAGCGGGCGCTGCAGCAGCTGAACCAGTACTTCAACCAACCCGTCCTCAACGGCTACTTCCTCACGGCGGAACGCATCGCCGAGTCACTGCCGACAGGCCGCAAAGAAGAGGTCCTGGAGCGCATCGTGGATGACGTACTGGAGAGCGGCAAGGAGATGCACCGCAACGCAACCGGTGTGAACTCGACCAAGGCCACCGCCCCCAAGCCACGTCTACGCCGTCGCGCGGCTCAACCCGCCGCCCAATTGCCGGAGCAGCAGACCCAGTAGCGGGCGTCCAGCAGGTTCGGGTTGCGGCGGATGTGGCTGCAGTGGGTGATGCTGCCACCGGACCGGGCCAAGCGGATGGTGAGGACGTTGTCGGGCAGTCAGGACGGGGCGCCCAGCGGCTCGAGCATCGGGCCGATCACACAGACGGCGGTGGTGCGTGTCGTGGATCCGGGCGCCGCCGGATCTGCACCGGGAGGCGTCGAGGCGCCGTACCGGACGGAACAATCCTCGACACCGTCACGCCCCCGCAGACCGGGTGGCTGCGGCTCGGCAGGAGCGGGCTGATCCACCCGACCAACACCGGAAACGTCGCGATCCTGCTGGTCGGCATCGACGCCCAGGACCACACCACCAACGTGGTGCTCCTCCTCCCAGGCGACTCGCTCGACTGGTACCGGATCGACGGCAGCGCCACCGACACCGCGACCTGCACCACCTACCCCCAGACCGGCGGGCCCGGGCCGCGGCCGGGCGACGTCGCCGAACTGACGCACGTCGTATCAGTGAGCCCTCAACTCTGAGCGCATGAGCCCGCACGCCTACGCCCGGCTGCACCCTTGGCCGTGGTTGTCGGCCTACCCTGGCGGACGGGGTAGGTGGTGGCCAGGGGCTGGGCTGGCGGGCCCGTGCGATCTGCGCCATGGCCAGCGGCGGTCGTAAGGTGCGGGCAGCCCGCATCGGTGAGGTACTTCACGACGGTTCGTACGAGATTCTGCCCGGCCTCGAACTCCCCGCTGCAGCAGCCGCCAGGAGCTGATCGCATTGTTCGTCTCCGAGACCCAGCCGGGCAGGGAATGCCGTGCGCCCGGCCTCGGCAGGAAAGAAGGATCCGTTCGGGTTCTCGCGCACCCAACAGGCAGAAGCCGGGATTGGCGACCACCCCCTAGGAGGTCTGGGCGACGGCCATCCATCCTCGTTCGAGCACGGCGTGCACCACGGAGTCGCGCCACTGCCCGGCCTTGCAGATGTGCTCGCGGATGGTGCCTTCCTCGGCGCGCAGACAACTAGTCTAGAACTCTTCGTGGTGCGTTCCGCCCCTGGTCGCGGGAGCGCTGGGTCAGCGTTTGACGCGGTTGCGGACGGCCAACACCGCCAGGCCCAGGAGGACGGGCTCGGTCACGCGCGAGGTCATCTCGATGTAGGTCCCGGTGGTAGTCAGGTCCTGGCCGCTGGAGCGAAACACCACGGAGTTGAGGGTGACGGTCACGGCCTTGTCGAAGCGCTCGCTGGTGAACCTGTTCCCGGTGGGGTTCTGCGGGTCGGCCTTGCCGATCTCGAAGGTGACCGTGCCTCCGCCGGGCGGCACGGTGCCGGTCGCTTCCTGCTTCGGGGAATCCTTCGGTAGTCCGAAGCCCATCAGCAGCACGATGGTGACGAGCATGGCGGCGGCGAGCCAGCCCAGCGCGCGGGAGGCGCGCAGGCCGTAGCCGGAAAGCGCCCAGTAAACGGTGAGAAGGTTCCGCTCGCTTCGGGGGATGTCGTCGGCGTGGCGGCGCATCTCCATCTCCCCGTAGTAGAAGTCGGCCGCCCCAGGCTCGTGTTTGCCGTCCTCGAATGCCTTGCGCAGGGCCCGGTACACCGGCGCCAGCTGCAACGGCCCGACGTGTTCAGCATCGAACACCGCCGAGTTCCATCCCCGGACTGCCGTCGTCTGGCTCGCGCGCCAGTGGTGTTCTTCGGCGAGGGTGCGGCGCTGGGTGAATCGCATCGGGCGCCCGCGTCGCCACCGCGTGCCGGGCGGGACCGTGTCGAAGGAGCAGGTACCCTCCAGCCGCATCTGGTCCAGATGCACGGTCCTGGTGAGCAGGCACCCTGACAAGTCAACGTCGGCAAGGATCAGATGGGCCGCGTCCACCCCACGGAGCGAAGCCATCCGCACCGCGGCATCGGGCGCGTCGGCAAAAGCCTGTTCTGCCACCGGGCGTCCATCGGGGAGCACGAAGGGGTAGGTCCACGCGGTGATCGTGAGGGGGTGTTCGAAGACCGCATGAGCGAAGTCCACCGTGGCGTAGCGCAGACGCAACTCGGCTGTTGACGACCAGCGGGTCCGCCGACACTCCAGGCGCCGCGCAGCAAACGAGAGGATCGCCGGGCCGCTGAACACCGCCCCGGTCAACTTCACCCGGCCGGAACACAGCAACGGCCCGAGACTGGCCGACCGTTCGAAACCCACCTGATCGAACCTGACGTCGTCCTGGAAGGTGGCCGACTCGAACCCGGCGTCGCCCTGAAAGGTGGCCGACTTGAACCAGGCTTGGCCCTGGAAGGTGGCCGACTCGAACCGGGCGTTGTCTTGGAAGGTGGCCGACTCGAACCGGGCGTAGCGCTCGAAGGTGGCTGACTCGAACCCGGCGTCGCTTTGGAAGATCGTCGACCAGAACCGGGCGTTGTCCCGGAAGGCTGCTGCCCCGAATCGGGCGTCGCCCTGGAAGGTGGCTGCCCCGAACTGGGCGTCGCCCTGGAAGGTGGCTGCCCCGAATCCGGCGTAGCGCTCAAAGATCGCCGACTCAAACCCGGCGTCGCCTTGGAAGGTCGTCGACCAGAACCCGGCGTCGCCTTTGAAGGTCGTCGACTCGAACCGGGCATCGCCCTGAAATGTGGCTGACCCAAACCATGCGTCGCCCTGGAAGGTGGCCGACTCGAACTGGGCGTTGCCCTGGAAGGTGGCTGCCCCGAATCCGGCGTAGCGCTCAAAGATCGCCGACTCGAACGCGGCGTCGCCGAGGCAGGGGTGTCCAGTGGTGGGATCACGGAGGGAGCCGAGGAGAGCGTCGAGAAGGGGCCCGGTGAAGGGGGTGCCTCGGTGGTCGACGTCACTGCCGGGGGCCAGGCAGGCCAGGTAGCCGGAGCGGTCGGCGTCAGCCAGGTGCGCGAGGCATGCGGTGTGGCCAGGCACGTGGATGCCGCGGCAGCCGACGGGGTCGATGGCAGGGTCCGCGCCGTGCGCGCAGTGCGGCCAGGAAGGCGCCGATGGGGTGCGCGCCGGTGGGGTGCTCATGGGGTAGCGGCTCCATACGCGTTCCAGGCATCCATGCTGTTGCGGATGGAGTGGGCTTTCCCCAGAGAAGCGGAAGCAACCGAGCTGGTTGCCACCGGGCAGGTTGGGAGATCTCGCGTTGGTGAGGAGTTACTCAGACTCCGCTGGCACAGCCGTGCGGCCACCAGCCTTCGGTGACATTGGACCAGACGTTGTGGGAGCGCGGTGTTCAGGAGACCCGTGACCTGTTGGCAGTCAGCTGCGGGCTTCGACGATGAGGGTGCCGACGTTCTCGGGGTCGGGGGCGGCGAGCACCTGGGCGTGGATGTCGCGGTACCCGTGCTTGGTCAGGATGTCGGCCCATCCCTCGGGCTCGTATGCCCAGCGGTAGATCCATGTGCGGCGGCCCTTGAAGCCGGCCCCGTACATGCCCTGGATGCCGGTGGAGCCGGGCACGGCGGGGGCCTGGGAGAACACCAGGCGCCCGCCGGGTGCGAGCCGGTCGCGGATGAGGGGCAGCAGTTCCTCGGGGTCGGTGAACCAGAGGGCGCCCCAGATCGAATAGACCGTGTCGTACGGCTCCCCGGGGCGGGCGAGGTAGTCGAGTACGTCGCCCTCGATGAAGCGGGCGCCTGCCAGTTCGCCCCAGCGTTCGCGGGCCTTGGCGCACTGGACGGAGGAGAGGTCGATGCCGTGCGCCTGTACGCCGTTGGCGGCCAGGGCGGCTACGGCGTTGCCCCGGCCGAAGCCGAGTTCCAGTGCCGTGTGCGGCTGGCCGAGGAGTTCGGCGCCGGGCCCGTGGCCGTCGTACTGGGTCCAGCCGAACGCGGCAGCCAAGGCTTCCTCGCGACTCTCGTCGGCAACGCCCTGAGCGTAGTGGTCCCAGTAGGAGGTGTGGTCGGTGATGTTCTGCATGGGGCGGCGGCCTCGTCGTGGGGAGGGTGGGGCCGCTCACGCTACTGACCACCGCGTCTTGATCACCGCCGGATGCTTGGTGTTCGCCCGTGTGGGGCGCTCCGTGTCCGGCCGTGGCCGGGCATTGGTGCGGACGGGCCGGGAGCCGCGCGATGCGGCTCCCGGCCCTGGAGTGCTGCCGGTTCAGTGGCAGTTGGAATTGGGCGTGCAGGGCGAGCACTTGGCCGCGTCCTTCTCCCACAGCGGGAGGTCGACGGCGAAGCCGTTGTCGGCGAGTATCTGCGCGGTGCGCACCACGGTTCCGTCGGCCTTGCGGTCGATCTCCGGCACGTGTTCGAGGAATTGGCCGCGGAAGTGGCGCGCGCAGAACTCGCGGTAGTTGACGGTGTCGAGGATGAAGCCGTGCACGGCCGTGTCGACCAGGGCGCCGCATCCGATCTCCAGGCCCTGTCCCCACGTCTCTATCGCCGTGATCAGGTAGGCGACGGCCTGGCCGAAGAGGCGTTCGGCCATCAGGCGGTCGAACGGGTGGTCGCGCACGAGCAGGGTGATCTGCCGGTCCCACACGCTCGGGTCGACGAACGACCTCGGGTCGCGGGTCTGGATCTGGGGCTGGAGTGCGGTTGCCATGGTGGACTCCCTCGGTCGGGGACGGTCGGTCCAGCACACTGCGGACCGGCCGGGGCCGGGAGTGAATTGCCGCGCCGCGCACGCCGTTTGCACATCGTGCACGCGCCGCTGACAGGCGCGGGCGGGGCCCGTAGCGTGAGCAGACTGGGCCGTGCCAGGTCGGGGGGTGCGATGCGCACACACGATCCGCTGTGGACCTCGCCGCGTGTGCGGCGCCTGATGGCGGCTGGCGACGCGGGCTCGCTGGTGCGGCTGGGCCGCGAGGCCCGCGGCTGGCGGCAGGAGGACCTGGGCGACCGGGTGGGCTGTTCGGCCTCGACGATCTCGCGGCTGGAGCACCGGGCGGCTCCGGGGGACGTTCAGATGCTGCGGCAGATCGCCGACTCGGTGGGAATGCCTCGCCTGGTCTTGGGCGCGGTCTTGGGGCTGCTTCCCGCGCGGACCACTACAGTGACCGCCCAAGTACGCGAGGAGGACGATCCGATGCGCCGTCGGGAACTGTTGGCCTGGGCCTCCACTGCGGCCGCGGCCTCGGTGCTGGGCTCACCGCTTCCGGCGGCTGCCGCCCCGCTCTCCGGTCTGGACGACTTGCTGGTGTTCGGGCCGCCGACGCTTGCGGTGGAGCCCACCGCCGAGGCCGCCGCTCTCGCCGTGCAGGCCTCCCGCGCGGACGTGCTCGCCTGCCGGTATGACGCGCTTGCCCGGGCGCTGCCGCAACGCCTCGCGCTCGCACAGGCCTCCCGCGGCGAGCCGGGGCAGCGCGCAAGCGCCGAACTGTTCGCCGTCGCGGCGCGGTTGTGCATCAAACTCGGGGACGATCGGCTGACGGCCATCACCGCGGACCGGGCCGTCACCGCAGCGGCCGCGACAGGCGCACCGCTGGTGCTGGCCGAGGCCCACCGGATGGTCTCCAGCGCCCACCGGCGCCACGGGCAGTACGGGCGGGCGACTGCGATCGCCGTGCGGGCCGCCGACCAGCTCGCTGGCACCCGCACCCCGGACACCGCCGGGCGCCTGTCGGCACGCGGCAACCTGCTCGCCACCGCGACCTACAGTGCGGCCAAGGCGGGCGACCGAGACACCGCGCACGCTCTGCTCGCCGAGGCCCGCGGGTGCGCCGTCCAGCTCGGCCGCGACACCCCGGCCGCCGCGGGCGGGTACTTCGGCGCGGACCAGGTCTCCCTGCACGAAGTATCGGTCCACCACCTGCTCGGCGACGCCGGCGCGGCCGTCGAGCAGGCCCGCCGCATCGCGGTCCAAGGATTGCCGCGCGAGCGCCGCGCCCGCCTATATCTGGACCTTGCCCGCGCCTATGAGCTGTGGGGCAAGCCGGACCAGACACTGCGGGCGTTGACGCTCGCCGAGCGGGCAGCCCCGCAGGATGTGCGCCGCAGCAGCGTGCGCACGCTCGCCGTGCGTCTGCTGCACCAGCCCCGACCCGTGCCCGGAGGACGCGACTTCGCCCGGCGCATCGGCGCCATCTGATCCCAGGCCCGCAACACTCTGCAGTAGTTCCCCGATCACCGCGGCGCATCAGCGTGCTGGACACGCGCCACGGCGGCAGGAGCCTCCAAACGGGTGGGATTGGCGGTTCACATGACGAGTGGTGAGGCGACTTCCCTAGGCTGCGGCGGCATGACGGGCGGCGTCCGGCGACCGCCTCACGGAGACAGCTGCGGGAGTACGGGTGGAGCCTTACAGCAGGCACGGCAAGTTGGTACGGGATCGGATTCCGCAGATCATCCGCGAGAACGGGGCCGAGCCGGTCACCTACATCGCGGACCGAAAGGAATACCGCGGCCGGCTGAGGGAGAAACTTGGCGAGGAGGTCGCCGAGTTCCTTGAGGCGGATGAGGACTCGGCCCCGGAGGAACTCGCGGACGTGCTGGAGGTCGTGCGCGCGCTCGCCACCGACCTGGGAGTTGACGCGGATCAGCTGGAGAAGCTCCGCGAGGCCAAGGCGGCTGCGCGGGGCGGCTTCGCCGACCGGATCATCTGGACGGGCAACCGCTGACCGCAGGCCGTCCCGGCGACCGGCTGGCACACGACGTGGTGCGCAACTGCTCACGCGACTGGGGACGTTGGCCGATACCCGGCTTCGGGCAGGCCGCGGGCGGCTGGGAACGTGCTCGGGTACGCGATCCACGTCCGGGGCTTGGCCAGGACGGCATGGCAGACCCCGGGCAGCGGCAGCCCGGGGGCACCAGTGGGGGCGAGGCCGGCCTGACGGGCGAGTGCGGCGATCTCGCCCGGGTCGATGCCGCGCTGGAAGGTCCCCTTGCTCTGGCTGGACCAGAAGCCGTCGTGATGGGCCGTCCAGCCGCCGTCCGCGGCGGCCTTGGCGACCTCCTCCGGTGAGCGGGTGACCACCACGACATGGCCACCAGGGCGGGCGAAGGACGCCGCGTCCTTGAGGGCCCCGCGTCCGCGGGGGTATTCCGGCGCAACAGGTCAGCGTCATCCATGACTCACCGTGGTCCCCGCCGACGCGGGGGTGCTCCGTGCGTGGGCATGGTGAAGTTGAGGGTTCCCCTTACGAACATCTGCGCCCAGGCCCGTCTGGGGCTCATGACACGTTCGTTACCGGCACCCCGTCGACCGTGCTCGAGGTCATTGTGTCGATGGTCAGAACGCCTGCGACAGAGCGCTTGCGATCGCTGCGGCGGTCTCCTGTGGAGCCTCGTCCGGGAGGAGGAACACCGAGCCGGGAATCGTCACCAGGGTCACGTTGGGAGCGGCTTCGAGCGTGGCGCGTTCGGCGTCGGTCAGGCCTCCATCCCCCTTCTCGGCGTGGACCACCCACACAGGATTGCCAGATGTGGCCAGCTCGGCGGCGAAGTCTCGATCTGCAGCAATGTAGTCGAGGTACTCGCCGCACGCTCGAACCGAATCACTGGCTCTGTTCTGCTTGAAGTCCTCAATCAGTTCCTTCTTGTGCAGCTCAGGTGCCTTGGCAAATCTGGCCATCAGCGGCATGAGCCGGAGCAGTGCGGCCATCGGCAAGCTACCGAGTTTCTGCGACGCCCGTACGACGGCGCGGAAGAACGGTGCCTCATCCTCAGTGGTCAGGCTGATGCCGAGGAGCACGGCCGGGCCATGGAAGTGCCCCGACAGCACCATGTCCAGGACCACCGTCGCGCCGTGGGAGAAGCCCACGACCACGTCGCACCGGTGTTCCTTGGCCAGCTCCCCGGCGCTGCGAGACAGCGCGGGAATGGACATGTCTTCGGACACAGGCGCGCCCGCCATGCCCGGGAGCGTCGTAGCGACCAAACGGACACCGGACAGCGCCGGATCAGCCATCACCAGGTTGAACGACCGGGCGGCGTTGGCTCCGCCCGGCAGGAGCAGGACCGATCGATCCGCATCCGGTGGCCCCGACGTCAGAAGCTCCCAGGATTCCCTCATGGCTACCTCCGGACAGTGGACTCCCGCTCACAAAGGGTATGGCGAGGCGATCCCCGCTGGCAGGCTGGAGTTCTGACGATTCTATGACGCACTCGACAAAAGGGTCATCTTGATCGGTTGCGCTGGTTGGCCCGTCTACTGGGTCCTCAACATCTGCGGGCAACGTTCACAGCGATTCGAGGACGCAGGCTGGCGTTGGCGGCCAGGGCGCCGCATCCGATCTCCAGGCCCTGTCCCCATGTCTCCATCGCCGTGATCAGGTAGGCGACGGCCTGGCCGAAGAGGCGTTCGGCCATCAGGCGGTCGAACGGGTGGTCGCGCACGAGCAGGGTGATCTGCCGGTCCCACACGCTTGGGTCGACGAACGACCTCGGGTCGCGGGTCTGGGTCTGCGGGCAGCACGGCCAGCACCAGGCCGGCGGCGTATGCCAGGGCGCGGTCGACGTCACCGAGCTTTCGGTGGATCCCGACCCTCGATGCCCGGAGTACGTCTCTTTTCAGCCATGCCTCTATAACGTCCCTGCGCGGAAAGGTACTTCCGTACAGGAGCATGCACCTGACATCTTGCACCCACCACTCGTTTCGTACGGCCCGGCCGGTGCCCTCAGCACGGCCGGGCCGTCTCCGGAGGACGCATTGATACCCCACATAGCCAGCCGACCTAGACGCACGCTGGTGCTGGCGGCCACGCTCGGCGCCGCCCTCGCGTTCGGCGCCCCGGGAGCCCTCGCGGGCACGCTCCCCGTCGGCCCCTCCACCGCGCCGGCCGCCAAGGCCCACGCTCTGGCCGTCGCGCCGGCTTCCCAGAGTGCGACCTGGGTGGCCGGGACGCGTGCCTACCTCGTGATCACTGCCCCCGGTGACAGTTCGGCGGTCCGCTCGGCGATCGCGGCCAACGGCGGCACCGTCTTCTCGAACTTCGACGCCATCGGCGTGATCGTCGCCCACTCGGCGTCCAGCGGATTCGCCGCCACCATGCGCGGTGTCGCCGGCGTGCAGCAGGTCGGCGCCACGCGTACCTCGGACGTCCCGGCCGACGCCTACACCCCGGCGCTCCCGGCAAATCCGGCTCAGGCCTCGACCCCGGCCGGAGAACCGGTCCGGACCGACATGAGCCAGATCAAGGCCGACCAGGCCTGGGCCATGAACCCAGGCTCCGCCTCCGTCACGGTCGGCATCCTGGACACCGGTATGGACGACCAGCACCAAGACCTGGCGCCCAACTTCGACGCGGCCGACTCGGTCTCCTGCGCCTACGGCAAGCCCGACACCCGTGCCGGCGCGTGGCGGGACGTCGACACGCACGGCACCCACGTAGCGGGCACCATCGCCGCGGCCAAGAACGGCAAGGGCGTCGTCGGAGTGGCACCCGGGGTGAAGATCGCCGCGGTCCGGGTCGCCGAGCCGGGCAACTCGTTCTTCTTCGCCGAGAACACCATCTGCGGCTTCGTCTGGGCCGGTGACCACGGCTTCAAGGTCACCAATAACAGCTATTACACGGACCCGTGGCAGTTCAACTGCCCGGACAACATCGACCAGGCCGCCATCATCGAGGGCGTCAAGCGCGCCCAGGAGTACGCCGAGGGCAAGGGCTCCCTCCAGATCGCCGCCGCGGGCAACGAGAACTACGACCTCGCCCACAAGACAACCGACTCCGCGAGCCCGAACGACTCGACGCCGGTCACCCGCACTATCACCAACGCTTGCCTCGACATCCCGACCGAGCTGCCGGGCGTGGTCACGGTCGCGGCCAACGGCACTGGCGTCACCAAGGCCTCGTTCTCCAACTACGGTCAGGGCGTCATCGACGTCGCGGCGCCGGGCAGCAACGTGTACTCCACCGTCCCCGGCGGCGGCTACGGCAGCAAGAGCGGCACCTCGATGGCCACCCCGCACGTGGTCGGCGTGGCGGCACTCATCGCCAGCGCCAACCCGGGCATCACCCCGGCGCAGCTCCGCGCCAAGCTGGCCGAGCAGGCCAACGACATCGCCTGCCCCTCGGACAGCCGCTGCACGGGCACGACGGCCAACAACTCGTTCTTCGGCGAGGGACAGGTCGACGCCCTCAAGGCCGTCGGGGCCACCCCGCCGACCGGCAAGTACTTCGAGAACCTCGCGGACTTCGCCATCAACGACAACGCGACCGTGGAGAGCCCGATCGCCGTAACCGGCGTGACCGGCAACGCCCCGGCCACCCTCAAGGTGGGTGTGGACATCGCGCACACCTACATCGGTGACCTGAAGGTCGACCTGGTGGCGCCGGACGGCACCGTCTACACGCTGCACAACCACGCCGGCGGCAGCGCCGACAACATCGCCCAGACCTTTACCGTGAACGCCTCCTCGGAGGTCGCGAACGGCACCTGGAAGCTGCGCGTCAACGACAACGCCGCCTCCGACACAGGCAAGATCGACGCCTGGAACCTGACCTTCTAGCGCAGGGCCCGGCAACGCCCGCGTACAGCACGCACTGCGCCGGCGACAGCTCCCCGCCCGCAGCCGCGGACAAGGTGGGCTGCGGTCTGTTCGGCCAGGGCTGCGAACTGCTGGGCGGCAGAGGGCATATGGGCCTCGGCGGCGGTGTACGCCGTGGTTGGGGCCACCATGCCGGAGGCGTCCCCAGGAAGGCCGCGGACGGCCTAGGTGTGCTGCCTGGACAGGTTGGTGACGCGGCACTTGACCGTAAAGGTGCGCTCCAGCGTGCCCGGGTCGACCTCTGCGGTCGGTACGAGGACGGCCTGGGCTCGGGTGACGATCGCATGCACCTCCTCGCGAATCTCCTCGGCGTACTGCGTGGGCAGCATTGCCCGCCCGGCCCGGACCAGGATTTCGTCGCCCGTTGCCCGCCGGATCCGGCCCAGTGTGCGGCTCATGGCCGGTTGTCGTGTTTCAGGAGAACACGCCGCTGGCCATCGCCGTCGGTGTCGGGCTTGCGTTCGTGGTGACCGGCGTCATCGAAGGCGTACGCCGCATCCGCCGCGGGAAGGCCGACGCGCCGAAAGCAGCCCGCGACCTCCAGCCGGAAGGCGGGTCAGGATTGTGAATCCATGTCGACACACCCAGCCGCGCTTGAAGCCCGTCGAGGAGTGCCCTGCCGGAACGCTACTGGTCAGAGGCGTCGGGAGTGGTGAACAGGTCCTGGAGGGTCTGGGTCGCCAGGTTGAGCAGCCAGGTGTGGGCGGGGTCGTTGTCGTAACGCTGGTGCCAGAGCAGGTAGAGAGGTACGGGTGGCAGGTCGAATGGTAGCGACAGCGTGGTCAGGCCCAGCTGGTCGCGGGCGGAGCGGGTGACCGCGTCGGGGAGGGTGACCACGACGTCGGCGTCACGGGCGAGCTGCAGTGCGGTGTCCGTCGCGGGGGCGGAGACGATGACACGGCGCTCCTGGCCGAGGGCTGCGACGACCTCGTCGACCCGGTCGCGGAGGCTTCCACGCCGGGAGACGGTCACGTGATCGGCCGCCGCGTACCTCTCGACGGTCACCGGCCCTTCGGTGAGTGGATGGGCCGCCCGGACAGCAAGGATGATCCTGTCCTGGCCGATGAGGCGGTGACGGATGTCGGGCTGGGACGGCGGTCCGGCACTGGAGGCCACATCGACTTCGCCGCGACGCAGCTCAGGGGTGTCGTGGCCGGGCTCGACCGTGAGACGTATCTTCACCTCCGGGGCCTGGCGGTGCACCGCGGCGACGAGGGCGCTCCCGCAGGCGGTAGTGAGGGCGTCGTGCAAGCGGACGGTGAACACCCGCTCCAGGCCTGCCAGGTCGAGGTCCGTATGGGCGGACAGCAACTGGTGAGCTTGCTGTACCAGCGCGTGGACCTCGGTGCGCATGGCCAGCGCACGGGGGGTGGGCGTCATGTGGCGTCCGGTGCGGACCAGGATCTGATCGCCGGTGGCTTTGCGGATACGACCCAGCGAGCGGCTCATGGCCGGCGCGGTGACGTGCAGCCGGTCCGCGGCTCCAGCCACGCTGCCCTCCTCCAGCAACGCGTCCAGGGCAGTGAGCAGATTCAAATCCAGTTGCATGAAAGTAACTATACAAATGAATATCATGCAACTGTCGTTAACAGTGGTGGCTTCTACCTTCGAGACGCGGGGCCGAAAGGAACACCCAACACCGGCCCGCTACTACCGACTTCAGGGAGCACCCCATGGCCACAGCCGTGCCTGGCCTCGGCGCCACGCTTCTGACCGCGGTGACCATTGTGGTGGAGGACGCCGGAGCCACCCTGCGGGAGCGCTACACACCCCACGCCCGGGGCGTGAGCCTGAAGGTGGTTGTCGAGGAGACCTGCGCGAACGATGACGCGGAACACCCTCGCGTCCGCGGGAGTGTTCCGCTGATGTGTTCGTTGACGGCCCCCTCGTTGAAGTGGTCTCCGCCGACGCGGGGGTGTTCCGCTTACGAGTCGTAACTGAGGCATGACACCCACGTGGTCCCCGCCGACGCTGGGTTGCTCCGAAATACCAGACCCGTGGGCCGCGCGGTGACTCGTGGTCCCCGCCGACGCAGGGGTGTTCCGCGTTCGATCCGAGTGATGCCGTGTACGGCAAACCACGCCCTGGCCCGGTGCAGGAACGCAATCGCTGTCGAGGCTTTCTCATCCGGCAAGGGCTCGGTGTAGGCGAGGCGGGTGTGTCCGTCGATCGCCGAGTGCAGATACACGTACCCTCCACGGCCGGTCTTCTTCTTGTTCCGGCTGACTGCCCGGGAGTGATCGCTGTTTCGGCCGTGGGCGCGCCATCCGCCGCCGTCAGGTATCCGTCCGGCCTTCTTCACGTCGATGTGCACCATGTGGCCCGGTCGGCGAGCGGTGATTGTGCGTGGTTTCCGCGTGGTGTGGCCGTCGGGGTCGATGAATCGTCGTCTGCTCAGACCGAGATGGGCGAGGTGCCGGGTGACGGTGCGACGGCTCACGGCGTGAACGGTTTGGCTGAGTTCGAAGGCAATCCGTCCTGCGGACCACTTGTGGTTTCGGCGCCTCTGCTCAATCCGCTCCACTACCTCGCCCGGTGTGGCTGTGGGTTAGCGGTGGGGTGTGGAGGACCGGTCGTGCAGGCCGAGCTCACCATGACGACGGTACCGGTTGACCCACTTGGAGGCGCATGCCCTGGAGATGCCCATCTCCGCGGCAACGTGGGCGATCGGACGTGACTTGCACCGCTCGACGAGTCGCCTGCGGCCCTCAATGGAGAGCGGTGCGCCCATCAAATGGCGGCGAGGTTGTTGAGCAGGTGGCCAAGCTCTGCCGGCGCCTGAATGTGGGCCAGATGGCCCTGGCCGGCGAGTTCGTGGACTCCGGCGTGAGCGACGTGCTGCCGCACATTGTCGAACGACGTTCCGTAGGGGGCTGTTCCGCGGTTGCACTGGCCGATGATCAGGTCCACTTGATCTGCCTGTCGCGCCATCACATCCGGAGGCGGCGCCGCGTTGAGCGCGCCGAGTTCGGCGTACAGCGGTTCGCTCAAGCGACGCAAGATCGCCCAACCGTGCTGATCGGCCTGAAGATCCTCGACATGCGCAGCGGAGAAGCCGGAGATCTGCCGATTGACGATCTCGACGCAGCGATCCCAGTCCGCCGTCTCCGCTGCGCTCTTCAGGTCCGGCACTGCATGGTGTCCGAATGGCTGCATCACCGGCTCGTAGGCGATCACATGGGGAATCGGGCGATCGTTGGCGGCTAGCAAGGTGATCAAGCCGCCGTAGCTCCAGCCGAAAAGCGCCCTCGTGCTGTCGAACTCGTCAAGGACCACGCCGAGGTCCTCGACCTCTGTCCGCAGCGAGTAGGAACTGGTCAAGGGCCCCGAGGGAGTGCGTCCCCGACGGTTTACGACTACCACTGAGGGCCAGGCCGCGATGGCGCCCACGACCCGGCGCCACGTGTGCGCATCACTCATGACGCCCGGGACGAGGACGAGGCCCGGAGCATCCGGCTCCCCGTATACATCGACCGTGACCCAGCTGTCCCCGCCGACCGACAGCTTCTTCTGAATCGTTCGCTCCATAAATCTATTATGGAGCGAACGATCTACAATGCAAGCGTGACCGAACGCAACCGTGGACGCCCCCGAGCCTTCGACCGCGACCGTGCGGTCCTCGAAGCCGCTCGCCTCTTCTGGCGACGCGGCTACTCCGGCACCTCGACCCGCACCCTGACCGCGGCCCTCGGGCTCTCCACGTCCAGCCTCTACGCCGCCTTCGGCAGCAAGGCCGGACTGTTCGAGGAAGCGGTGCGGACCTACGTCGAGCGGTACCGCGAGATCTACCAGCAGGCTGTCGCCGAGAACGTCATCCAGACCGTCATCGAACGCATCCTGACCGACTCGGTCCACGAGTTCACCCAGCCAAGCGGCACGCACCCGGGGTGTCTCATCAGCAGCGCCGTGATGACCGACAGCACGAGCACGCTCGATACCAGCGCCTACGTCGCCGAACTGCATAGCTCGAACGAGCAGGCTCTCCTAGTGCGCATCGAGCGAGCGATCCAGGACGGGGAACTAACCGCGGGCACCAACGCAGCGGTCCTGACCGGGCTCATCCAATCCGTCTGGCACGGATTGTCAGTGCGGTCCAACGTCGACACGGCTCGCGAGGACCTGCTCGCGACGGTGCAACTTGCTCACCAACTGATCTGCCAACAACTCACGTCACCAACGTCCTGACCCGCAACATCTAGTGGTCCCCGCCGACGCGGGAGTGTTCCGTCGAGGCCCAGCAGCTCGTGTTGTTTGGTCTCGTGGTCCCCGCCGACGCGGAGTGTTCCGCCCCCGGCATCATCGTCACCTCCGGGCACGAGGGGGTGTTTCATGGATGGGCGCCGGAGCGGCGTCGATCATCCTGTGGTCCCCGCCGACGCGGGGGTGGTCCGCTGAGGCAGCCCTCGAACTGCTCGTCCTGGTCGTGGTCCCCGCCGACGCGGGGATGTTCCGCCAGCGCAGGAGCGCGGGCCCAGAACCCTGCCTGGTCAACGACGTTCTTGGTACCAGCAGTTGGTACTGGGCCTTGCCGGTGTTGAGCCGCGCGATACCCGAAGCCGTGCGTAGAGTCGCGTACGTTCTCGACGAGCATGAGCAGGCAGAGCGGGAGAGATGGTAAGCGTCTCCGGTCCAGTCGACTCGCCAGCGGCGCGTGGTCGGCGATGACGCCGACGGCCTGCTCCCCGCTCACGCGAGGATGGTCCCTTCGTTCGGCCGCCGGGCGGCAACATCAAGGGGTCGGCCCTGCACCCGCGGGGGAATGTTCCTCGGCGCCGGGGGGGGCTGTGTCGTTGAGGACGCAGTCGGCCCCGCACCCGCGGGGATGGTCCCCCATGCTCACCCAAGTTCGGGGCCGATGTCGCTGCTCCCTGCACGCGCGGGGATGGTCCCAAGGCCTACTTTGCTCCGGCCGGAGCTGCTCTCCTGCTCCCCGCATGCCTGACCTTGGGCTTCGATCTGATGTTCAGTGACCTGCATGGGCATGGCCAATAGGTCCGCTTGTCAGGACGGGCGGTGCGCACTCACCAACAGCGTGTCGGCGGTGCGTGCGCCTTCGGCCGTGGCGGGGAGAACGGTGATGGTGATCTCGGTGAATCCGGCTTCGTCGAGCAGCTTGGTCCACACGTGCTCCTGCAGCACCCAGCGGCGCATGGTGGCTTCCTCGCCATCCGGTGTCTTGGCTGGCACATCGGCCGCGACCACATCCGGCTGGGCAGGCGTCCCGCTCAGGTAGTGGGCGAGCGTCGCGAACACCAGCCGCCCGCCCGGCCGCAACGCTGCGGCCGCCGCCGGCAGCAGCTCGCGCGGGTCGGTGAAGTCGATGGCGCCGAAGACGCTGTACAGCACGTCGTACGTGCCGCGCATCGCGTGTAGATGAGGTGCCACGTCGGAGTGCACGATGCGTAGGCGCGGCGCGAGGTACCCGTACAGGTCGGTCGCCATGGCGTACTGGGCGGGCGAGGCGTCGACCGCGGTGACCCGGGCTGGCTGGTGCTGCACCGCCAGGTGCGCGGCGTGCCGGGCAGCGCCGGCGCCGAGGTCGCCTACACAGCGCCCGGCCAGGTTGCCCAAGACCTCCGCGCCGGGCCCGGCGTCTTGCCCCCAGGCCCAGTAGAAGCCGTCCGGAACGCCGCGGTCACTGGCGGCGCGGGCGCGGCCGTAGTGGTGCCAGAGGTCTGCGGTGTTGGTGGTCACCCGCCCCATCCTGGCGACCGTGGCACGGCGGCGGGCGGCTTCGACGAAATGTCACCCGAAGGCAGCCCGGGGGGCCCCGGCCTTCTCGCCAGAGCCCCCAAGTGCCCGTGCTACGGCACGGTCAGTGCGAGTCGTTGCCCGGGTGGCACGGCCCGCACTCGGCGGCGTCCGCCCACAGCGACAGGTCAACCTCCCAGCCGTCGGCGGCGACGATGTGCGCCGTCTTCATCACGGACTCAGTCCGACGTCGCTGTCGAACTGCTACAGCGTACGAACGCCCACCGACAACGCGGCTCCTCTCACGTTTGCCCCCACGGGTATAGCCGAGGCTCAGGTGCCCGAGATGAGACAGGAATCAGGCCCCCGGCCCCTTGCGCGCGGCTGGTATGCGGTCTTTACGGTGAACATTGTTGCACTCACCATCAGTGATCAGGGGAGTGCGGCTGGCATGTGTCAGCCGTCGGCCGCAGTGGTCCAAGGGGGAGCGGGCATGGGCGTGTTATGGAAGCTGGAGCCGGCCACAGCTGCGAAGCACAGGCTCTACCAGCGGTATCTGGACGCCTGGTGGCCGATCTTGCTGCAGACTTCCCAGGGCAACGGCTACACGCGCCCGCGTGTCACGCTCCTGGATGCCTTCGCCGGCCCCGGCCGCTACGAGGACAACGAGCCGGGATCTCCGGTGTTCATCCTCGATCGCCTGCTCCACCATCACGCAGTCGACCGCATGCATCTCAGCCCCCAGCGGGTGCACCTGGTGTTCATCGAGAAGGACCGCGCCCGCCACGAGCACCTTCTCGCGGAACTGGACTCCCAGTTCGGGCCGCTTAAGGATCTGCCGGTACGAGTTGAGGTCCGGCGCGGTGATGCCGGCCGCGACAGCCTGCCTGTCCTTACCGAACTCGGAGCCTGGGGCCATCCGATCCTCGGCATCTTCGACAGCTGGGGCAGCGTCAACGTGCCGCTGGAGGTGATGAGGCGCATCGCCCGAAACCGTTCCAGCGAAGTGATCACCACCTTCGGCCCGAACTGGTTCAGCCGACGCGAGGAGCTCAACGCGGACATCCTGGATTCAGTCTTCGGCGGCCGCGGCTTCTGGACGCCGGCAGCCGATGAACTGCGTTCCGACGAACGATGGCGGATCTGGCTTAATACTTTCCGCGACGCGCTGCGCCGGGCCGGTTTCGGCTACCAGCTGCAGTTCAAGCTCGTGCCCCGCACCGGCCAGCCGCTCTATCTGGTCTTCGGCACCGGCAGCCCCGCCGGGCTGAAGGCGATGAAGGACGCCATGTGGAAGGTCGATGACCGTGACGGCGAAAGTTTCCGCGACCCCCGCACCCGCGGCGCCGAAGCCGACGGCCAGCTCAACTTCTTCCAGATGGACGAGCTGTGCGACCCCGAACTGCTGGAATTGGTCGCCCAGCGGCTGAGCACCGGGGCCGCCACAGTGGAGACGGTCGGCGACTGGCTGCTCACGGAGACCGCCCGCTGGCTGCCCAAACACGCATTGAAAGCCGCACGCCAGATGCGGCTGGACGGGCAGATCACCGTCCAATCCGCCGGGAAGCTCACCACGAAGAGCACGATCAGCCTGTAGGTGCCGCCACAGCCAGGGGCATCTGGTCCCAGGTACGGCCCTGCAGGTGCCGGCCAGACGCTTTCGGGGTGCGCCCACCCCACTGTTTGAAGAAAAACGCCACGTCGGCCGAAAGACAGGTGTCCCGGATCTGAGTGAGCCACTCCTCCTCCACCGGGCGGAAGCGGGGCCCGGACTCGCCACCGGCGATCACCCAGTGAATGTCCGTCAGGTCCAGGCCGCCCAGCGGGCCGATCAGCGGCTCACACGACAAGAACCTGACCGCGGCCGGCACCTGCCGTAAGTCGTCAACACGAGGCAGCTCCTTCACGCTCTCCACCGACACGCCCATCCACAGATTCGCCGGCCACTCCAGGCGGTCGGCAACCTGCCGCAGGCGCCGTGCCCGCTTGGTCAGCACCTGATAGGTGTGCTGCGGAGTCTCGGCGATCACCTCGAAGACGCGGCGCACGTAGTCGAGCGGCACCCGAGCGTGGAACAGGTCGCTCATGGAGTTCACGAATACGGTGCGCGGACTCTTCCATCCGAACGGAACGGACAGCGCGTCCGGGTGCAGCGTCAGCCCGAATCCAGGCCCCGAGGTACGCGGGTCACCGTCGGCCTGGTACTTCGGCGACCCCATCGCCTTCAGCCGCTTCGACAGCGTCAATGCATAGCAGTTGTCGCACCCCTCGGAGATGCGGTCACATCCCGTGGTCGGGTTCCACGTCGCTTCGGTCCACTCGATCGAACTGCGGTCACTCACCGGCCGGCCCTCCATCCCCTCGAACCGGGCCTCATCACCCGACGGCGCAGTCGTCGCCCGCTGCAGGCCCAACGACCCGTCGCACCATCGGGTATCGGCATCCAATCATCCGGCGCCCGCACCGTACCCACTAACCTGAACATCGAACACACGTTCCCCTTCGTCCGGTAGTACGCGCACCTGGAACCGGCCATCTCAAGGCCCGCTCGGCGACCAGCGCTCCGGGCTCCGGCCTCCGCCAATCCCATCCGCTCGCCGCCCCGTCTACGACCGCCGCCGCTTCCTTGCCAGCCCGCACGGCGACGCGAGCCAAGCCGACGCATCTGCGGCCGACGCCGACCGCAGATTGCGCTGCGGGCGCGGCGGGTACCGGGCGCGCGACGGAGAGCACGACCGGGCCCGGTGCGGCCGGCTCACCAGCAGCGCTCTGCGCGGCGGCGGTTTCGACGTGGTGCTTGGCGGCCAACTCATCGTGCCACCACCGGTGTCGACCTCACAGACCACCGTCCTGCCAAGGCCCGTCGTGCGCAGCGGAGCAGACCGGGCAGCAGGGTCCCGACGTACCGGTTTCCGGAGTCCGCTCGGTCCGGGCTCGACGCAGCGAGAGTACGGGTGGCCCCGGATCCGCGGCGGCGCCGGAGGCGGGTCGCTTCGAGCTGGACCGAACTGGCACTCCGAGGACGCCTCCAGCTCCGGGATGATCCGCCAGTTCAGCTCCCGCAGCGCCCTGGTCTGCCGCTCGGCTGTCTCCGTGATGCCCGGATCCACGCGCTGCACGGGCGGGACGGGAGAAATCACAATTCACTGGTGAAACAGGAGTATCGCGGCGTGTGCCTTTCCCTAAAGATGTACCAATGAACGATGGCACTCTGCCCACTATTTTCACCCGCGGACCCTCGCCCTACTTGAAGGCAGGAACGGCGTCAAGAGAGCGGGAGAGGCTTTCTAAGGTGGCGCTTGCTGTGAGTCCGGCGCAATCTTCGTTTGCGCTGACTGAGCTCTGGTAAATCCACGTTGGTCGCTCCGATCATCGAAGGGAGCCGATTGAATGCCGGGGGCAATGCGTGTTGGCCTCCGCTGAGAGGATTGACATGACTGGGCATCAAGGTGAGCCTGCCCATGCAGGGCATGCATGGGTCAAATGGATCATTCCCGCTCTGTGGGCGCTAGCAGCGATAATCACTGCCATCGCCCAGCTTCTATCCGCTGTTCGCGGCGGATAGAAAGGCAAAGAGAAATGAAGAAGCAGCGTTTTTCCAATGGTAGCCAGGAATCACAGTCCTCCAGCGTGGAGTCACGCAGGGGCAAGGAGGAGATGAGTCGGGACCTCTCAAGCGCCAATGATCAGTTGAGTGCGGTTCAGTTCTATCTCAACAAATCCAAATTGGTACCTGAAAAGGGACCGGACAGCGAGTACGGCAAGCTCTTTTGGGGACTATATCAAGACTGCCAGAAAGAGGGAATAAAAGCCAAGGACTTCTGTTCGGCATTTCTCTACGGTAAAGACTATCCGCGCAGGGTGCGCGATGGAGTGGCGGGAGTATTGAGTCACGATGATCTGTTTATAGGCCTCGCCAGCCTTGAGAAGGGGACAGGCTTCAAGGAGAAGATAGCTTTTACGCCTGAGAGGCAGGAGGAACTGGAGAAGGCCCGCGCCAAAGAAGAACGCGAACGTAAGGAAGCGATCAAGGGTCGGCTTGAGTCCGCAGAGACCAAGCTCAAAAGAAAGATCGAGCTGGATGCGGCGCTTGCGGTCTGCATAGGCGCGTTGCGGACGAAGATTGGCTCCCTGAGCCAAGAGCTGGCCGTTCCCGGCGGGCAACAGCAGAGCCTGCGTCGTCGCCTTGAATTGGCGGAAGAGGCCCTGAGGAGGGCCTTGGCGCGCCGGGAGAAGAACCACGAAGAACTCCGCGAGTGCGCTGGCAGGCTGCTCAAGGTCGTCGGCGAGGTTAAGCCCTTCCTCGACTTGTGAGGGCAACGCGGCTTGTGGCTGTGTTCTCAAAATGGCCGGGCCAGACCAGCAGTTGTGCGACCGCACCGTGCTGCGCGCCGACTGGCGGCCCGCCGATAGACCGGCGGGTCATGGCGGGCCTGGCCCCCGCTCACGTATCCGGCGTCCGGTGGGTCGACGGTGAGCCGGCCACCCGTGAGCGCTGGCGCGCCCTGGTCACCTCCCGGCCTCGCCACCTCGGCATTCCGCAGTAGCGGCTGAAGGCCCGTGCAGCGGTGTGACTTACCGTCCGCACGGGTGAAGCGGCAGCAAACCGCTGGGCGGAGCGGAGGCGATCACCGCTACGAAGATCACGACCTGTTTGTGATCTTCGAGAGGAAGCCTCCGTGCGTCTCACCCGTGCCGCGGCCGCCGCACTGTCCGCGCTCGCCGTCCTGCTCACCCCTACCAACGCACATGCCGCCGCCCCCGGCGACACTGTCGCCCTGCCCATCCGCGACGCCTTGACGGCACTCCTCGTCCAGGGTGAGGACCGCACCGGCTACGAACGCACGAAGTTCCGGCACTGGATCGACGCCGACCACAACGGATGCTCGACAAGGAGCGAGGTGTTGCTCGAGGAGGCAGTCACTGCTCCCGAGCAGGGCGCCAACTGCCAGCTCACCGGCGGCACCTGGTACTCGCCGTATGACGACACCTACTTCACCCAGGCCCGCGCCCTCGACATCGACCACTTGGTCCCGCTCGCCGAAGCCTGGGATTCCGGCGCCTCCGCTTGGAGTGCGAAGGAGCGCGAGGCCTACGCCAACGACCTCGGGGACTCGCGGGCGCTGATTGCGGTGTCCGCCGCTTCCAACCGCAGCAAATCTGATCAAGATCCGGCGACCTGGCAGCCCCCGGCCGCCGGCTACCGCTGCACCTACGCCACCGACTGGGTGAGCGTCAAAACCCGCTGGAATCTCGCCATCGACCCCGCGGAACAGGCCGCGCTCACCGACACCCTGGGTGGCTGCCCGAACATCCCCATCGAGGTCACCCGCGCCCGATGACCCCCAGAACGCGTGAGACCCGCTCCGCAGATCGCGGAGCGGGCCTCACGTTCGAGCGCCGGGCAGGCCTTGCACCTGCATCGTCCCGCAGGAAGCGGGACGTCTTTCCTTGGACCACCAACGCAGTACCAGGCACCACGAGTTCTGGCGACCGACTCAAGATCAAGTATAACGGCCCCTGCGGCTTCCGGTCACGGAGCGCGGTACCCACCGGGCACGGCTCGGGACGGGTACGGACGAGCCCGTTGCGCCGCGTGGGATGACGGCCCCAGCAGATCAGGGATTCCAGGTGCGCAGGAAGGCGGCGATCCGGGCTCCGGTGCGCCCTTGTTCTCCATCCTTCCGGGGCCCATTCGGCCTACCCTCCCGAGCCGCACCGAACAGCAGCTTCTAGCGTCAGGGACATCGGCCGCTTCAGGCTGGGAGGAGGCCTTTCATGAACCGCAAAAGCGTTGCAGGCGGCATAGTCGCCGCGATCGCGTCGATCGCCCCGCTGTCCGGTGTCGCATACGCCCAGGACCTCGACTGCCGCGACTTCGTCTTTCAGGAAGACGCGCAGGCTGTCTTCAATGCCGACCCGTCGGACCCCAACCGTCTGGACGAGGACCAGGGCCCGGATGACGGCATCGCCTGTGAGGCACTGCCGCACCGAGCCACCGCCTCGCCCAGCCAGACTGCCGTCCCCTCAGCGGCCACCCCCACCCGCGGTGTTCAGGGCGGTGCGGGCGGCACCGTCCGCACAGGCCCGTCAGGATGGGACATGAGCGTGGGCCTTGGCCTCACCGCAAGCGGCGCCCTCGCAGCCGGTCTCACTCTGCACCGCATGCGCCGCACCTGAGTGCACCTTAGAAGATGCCCGCCTGGCGTTCAGATCCACGCCAGTATCCGACCGCACGCGCGGTGACGGACACGGAAGCGTTTGTCGCCCGTGCCGATGTTGATGTTGATGTTTTGGAGTTTTCTGGAATACGCGTTCCTGACCCCCGCGCCTTGATCGCCGCCGGATACTTGTTGTTCGCCCGTGTGGGCCGCTCCGTGCCCGGCCGTGGTTCGGCGCCGGCGCGAACGGGCCGGGAGCCGCACGATGCGGCTCCCGGCCTGCAACGCTGCCCGGTTCAGTGGCAGTTGGACCCAGGCGTGCAGGGCAAGCACTTGGCCGCGTCCTTCTCCCCCAGCGGAAGGTCGACGCCAAAGCCGTTGTCGGCGAGGATCTGCGCAGCGCGCATCACGATTCCGTCGGCCTTGCGGTCGACCTCAGGGCACGTGTTCGAGGAATTGGCCGCGGAAGTGGCGCGCGCAGAACTCGCCACGGTTGTGCCCCACGATCCGGCGGGCAGCACCACGACCTGGTTCATCGTGTGGTCCCCTCCTTCAAGTGGTGTTCGGCGAGCCTGGATCAACAACCTGAGGTTCCGGCGTCCCCGGCGACGGGGACGACTTCGGTACGAGCGTTAGGGGGAGGCCATGTCACGGTCGGCCGGTGGCGAGACGGCGTTGAAACGCGCTCGAGTATCACGGAATTGGACGCTGGAGGATGCGGTCGAGCGCTTGAATGTGATCACGGGAGGGTCGGCGGACGCCAGCCTGTTGAGTGCCTGGGAGTCCGGTCGGCGGCGTACCGGTACTCGGAATCGGGCGGCTCTGTGTCAGCTGTACCGGGAGCGGTCGGAGCTGCTGTTCGCGCACCAGGACGGGGCGTTGGTCAGCGTTCTGGAGGAGTCGGGAACGGCGGTTGTCGTGAAGGTCCTCACTCGCTGGATGGACCTGCTGGAGGCCATGGTCGAGGTCGTGGATTGTGCCGAGGAGTGGTTGGTGGTGACCGGCAGCCGGTCCCGGGAGAAGTCGTATCTGGCCGCGATTGAAACGGCCGTCGCCCAGGCTCCTGATCTCGTGCACTACCGCGTCTTATACGGGCCGCCCCGGCATCCGGAATTGACGGACCATCTGCTGCGGCTGCTGGAGTTGCGTGATCCGCGTGAGCGGCGCCACGGCGTCCAGACGTTGAGGATCGGCATCGTGGAACAAATGACTGCCATGGAACGGTTCTTCGTCGCCTCTGAGAGTTCGGCGGTCGTGCCGCTGCCGTCGTTCCACGGCGCGCAGGCGTTCGACTGCGGCATTCTGCTGGGACGCGAGGCGGCGGTGGGGTTGGTCCAGCACGGGCGTGAGGCGTGTGCGTCGGCGCGGCCGGTGGAGAGCGCCGAGGCGGTGCACGCACTTGCCGTGCGGGAGGGCCATGCGGGCAGGCGAGGAGAAACGTGAGCGAGAACCTGGTGGAGCCGGCACGGAATCGGGTGGCGTCGGTGATCGATCTGGCGCAGCGGCTGGTGCGGGTGCCCTCCCGTGGCGGCCTCGACCCCTACGGACCGGTCTTGAATGTGTTGGAGGAGTGGCTGTTCGGCCACGGTCTGCCGCACAAGCGGCTGATGAGCCCGGAGGGGAATCTGGTCGGTCTGGTGGTGGAGATCGCCGGTGGTGCGCCCGGGGCGTGGTGGGCACTGGATGCCTGTGTGGATACCGCGCCGTTCGGCGATGAGAGCGCCTGGACCTTCTCGCCGACGTCCGGCGAGGTACGCGACGGGTGGCTGCTGGGCCGGGGAGCGGCGGACTCCAAGCTTGCGGCGGCCATGTTCTGTCACATCGCCGCCGATGTCCGCGCCCAAGCCGGCCAGCTGGCCGGGGGGTTGGCGGTGCTTCTGGACGTCGATGAGCACACCGGCTCTTTCGGCGGTGCTCGGGCTTATCTGGCGGACCCTGGGATCCCGGTACCGGCCGGCGTGATGATCGGTTATCCGGGCCTCGATGAAGTGGTCGTGGGCGGCCGTGGGCTGTGGCGGGCGCGCGTGTCGGTGCCCGGTGCGTCCGGGCACTCCGGCTCCAGCCGCCGCACGACCGGTGCGATCTCTCGGGCCGCCTGTCTGATCCAGTCCCTGGACAATGCCGTCATGGCGCCTGCGGCGCCCGGCGACCCGTTCCCGCTGCCGCCCAAGATTTCGGTGACCGCCTGCCATGGCGGTGAAGGATTCTCTGTGGTGCCCGACTTGTGTGTGCTGAACGTCGACGTGCGTCTGACCCCTTCCTTCGGTGAGGACGAAGCCGGACTGCTCGTCCACGATCTCATCGCGGCCTTGGACCGGGACCTGCCCGGCCCGCGGCCCACCGACGTCGAAGTCGTCGCTGCGTGGCCGCCGTTCCAGCTCCAGCCCGGCCAGGAGCCGGCCGCCGCGCTGTTCCGCGCGGCCAAGGAGACGGGACTCGACCCGCACGCCAAGACCGCGGGTCCTTCGAACATCGGCAACCTGCTCGCCAGCCACGGCAACATCGCCGTCACCGCCGGTTTCGGCGTCCCCTATGAGGGACTGCACGGCCTGGATGAACGCGCCCACCTCGCCGAACTCCCGAAGGTCTACGCCGTCTACCACCAAGCGGTTGTTGACCTGCTGAGTCCCGTCTGAGATCCCAGATCCCTACCAGGTCCGTTCCATTGCGCCTCCCAGCAAGTCCCCAGTTGCGTCTCTGTCCGCCTCACCGCGGGCGCGGTCCCATGGACACGCCAGCCGCGCCGCATCGAGGAGGTTCGCGATGGACACCGCAACGACAACCGGACGCAGCCCGGCGAGAAAGGTGTGGGAGGAGGCGGGCACGGTCCTCATCCCAGATGCGCTCAGCGCCGACCGCTTCCTGGCCCTGGTTGCCGAGGCACATGAGCTGCTGCTGACGGCGAGCCCGCACATCCACGAGCACACCAGCGCGCACCGCGACGGCTCCTTCGCCTCCCCGGTGCACTGCGCGTTCATCGACGGCGGCGCCCAACTCCAGGCGCTGGCCTATGACAGGGAGTTCCTCGGGGCGCTGCGCGAGGCGACCGGTGTCCCGCGCCTGGTCCCGCGCGGCGGCGCGATCGTGGTCTACGAGGAGGGCGACTTCCAGGGCCTGCACACCGACAGCGTGAAGTCCACGGTCACCGTCACCCTCGCGCTGACCGGCACCCTGGCCCCGATGGGCTGGGCGCCCCATCTGCGCAACGCCCACCCCGGCACCCTGGCCGAGGTGGTCGCCGAGCATGGCATCCTCCCCAAGGGCGAGCCCTTCACGACCCTCGAGCACCCTTACGGTGACGGCAGCGTGCGCGCGTTCGCCGGCTACGCCGTGCCGCACTGGCGCCCGCGCCACACCGGCCCGCGCGGCCTGTTGCTGACCATGCCGTTCCTGGACCTGTGAGCGGCGCGATGACGACGCTGCGTCAGACGTGGCTGGCACAGGGCCATGCGCCGGTGCCGGCCGACGCTGTCGAGGACGAATTGTGGGAAGAGCTGACGGTCGAGGCGGTGCGGTGCGAGCCGGTCGCGGTGGACCGTCACAACCGCCGGCCCGGTCTGCTGGTGATGCGGGACGGCTCGATTACCAGCCCGCAGCGCTGCCGGGTCCACCCCGGCGGCCCGGCGCTGCGCGCCCTGGCGACGTCGAAGGCCCTGACGCAGGCAGCGTGCGAGGCCACCGGGCGGCTGAGGATGACTGCGATCCGCTTCGGGCTGAAGTACTACCAGCCGGGTGACTTCATGCACGTCCACCGCGACGACGGGAAGTGCGAGATCACCTTCTCGTGCGGCCTCACACCGGGCCTGGCCCCGATGGGCTGGCTCCCCAAGCTGCGCTGGCTGACCACCGACCAGGTCGCTGCCCGCCTCGCGGATGCGCCCTACCCGCAGGGCGGCGGCGCCTTCCCGATCTCCTACCGCTGTCTGAACGGATTCGACGGCAGTCGCATCCCCCACTGGCGCGCCCCGCTCGACTCCGCGTCGCGCGAGGTGCTGGTCACCATCTGCTTCACCGACCTGACGGTGTAGCAGCACTGCTCCCACCAGGAGGTAACCCATGACCGCCAGCGTCACCGCCCCCGGCGTCGTTGTCGATCCGGCCGACTTCATCGCCGAACTGCACACCGAGGGCCAGCTCCCGCAGAACTCCGGCGGCGACCCGGCCGTCCCCGACTCCGCCTTCCCCGACACCCACGTCTACACCCAGCCGGCCCTCTGACCGCAGAGGCGGCCCCGTTTCACGCCCGGCCACCGGCAGTCGGCGGCCGGGCGCCGTCCGTCCCATCCGGGAGGCGACATGCGCACCATGTACTTCGACGGCACCCACCGTACCCGCCACCCCGCTCAGACCTGGGCGGCCATCCGCCCGCTCCTTGCCCGGTACGGCATCACGCGCGTCGCCGATGTCACCGGCCTGGACGACCTGGGCATCCCCGTCACCATGGCCGTCCGTCCTCTGGCCCGGACGCTGTCGGTGGCCCAGGGCAAGGGGCTGACGCTGGATGCCGCCCGGGTCTCCGGCGCGCTGGAAGCGATCGAGGCATGGCACGCCGAGTGCGCTGTCCCCACCGTCTTCGTGCGCCAGGCCGCGGCCGTGGACCTCGATCTGCCGTACGCGGTCACCGACCTGGAGCATCACGCCGGAAGCCTGGTGACGGAGCGGACCTGTATGGACTGGGTCCCGGCCCGGTCAGCCGCGGACGGCGGCCGGGTCCTCGTTCCCGAGTCCGCGGTGCGGCTGGGCCGCCAGTTGCACGATGACTGGCGTCTTCACCTGCCCAGCGCCTCCACTAACGGTCTAGCCTCCGGCAACACCCCGAGCGAGGCCATCGTCCACGCGCTGGGCGAGGTCATCGAACGGCACGTCCTCAGCACTGTGACCGACCGGCCGGCCCGAGCCCAGCTCCTCGACCCGGCGAGCGTCGAGGAACCCCGCCTCGCCACCCTGCTGGAGAAGCTGAGGGCAGCCCGGGTCTGGATGGAGCTGTGGCACCTGCCCAACACCTTCCAGGTGCCGGTGATGAGCTGCCATCTGTGGCGCGAGGACCAGGCGGCCGTCGTGGCCGGCGGCTCCGGCGCTCACCTGGACCCGGCAGTCGCTCTGTCCCGGGCGATCACGGAGGCGGCGCAGACCCGGCTGACTCTGATCACCGGCACCCGCGAGGACACCGCCCCGGCCGCCTACCGCTGCGGTAGCCACCACGGCCCCCGGCCGGCCACGCTTGCGGCGCTCCCCTGGCCCGACGCCACCCGGCACTACTCCGAGCCGGTGGCCGACCACGAGGAACAGGCTGCCCTGCTCACGGCCCGGATCACCGACGTCACGGGGACCGCGCCGCTGGTGGTCGACCTGACCTGGGGGCCGCACAGCCAGACCGAGATCAGCGCCGTCAAGGTCCTCGCCCCCGGCCTGCGCTACGACACCCGCCACACCGTCCCCCGCCCACGACCGGGCACGGAGGCAACATGAGCGTCCACGTCTTCGCCGGCCCGACCGTCACAGCCGCCCGCATCCAGCAGCTACTCCCGGCCGCGGCCATCCACCCGCCCATCCAGCACGGCGACCTCTTCCGCCTCCCGCTGCACCCCGGCGACACCGTGCTGATCCTCGACGGACTGTGGCACCACAGCGCGCCGGTCCGGCACAAGGAGATCCTCGCCGCCCTCGACGAGAACATCACCGTCGTCGGCGCGTCCAGCATGGGCGCCCTGCGCGCCGCCGAGCTCCACCCCTACGGCATGATCGGCATCGGCCAGATCTACCGCGACTACCGCAGCGGCATACTCGACGCCGACGACGAAGTCGCCCTCGCCCAAGGCCCCGACGGTCAGGCGCTGTCCGAGCCGTTGGTGAACCTGCGGGCCCAACTGCACCGGGCAGCCGACGCCGGCCAGATCACCCGTGCGCATGCCCAGGCGCTGACCGCCCTGGCCCGCGCCCTGCCGTACCCCCGCCGCTCCTGGAAGGCGCTCGGCCACGCCGCCGCAGCGGCTGGCGCCGGCCTGCCCGAGGCGCACGCTCGGGCCGACACGCACCGGCGCGAGCACCCTTGGGATCAGAAGCTCCAAGACGCCCAGGACGCGCTTGCCGCCCTCTCGGACTCAACCGCCCTGCCGGAGACCGCCGTTCAGACTCCCGAAGGCGGCGGTAGCTGGCGGACGGAGTTGTGGCGCACGAGCTTCGTGCGCCACTGGAGCGCCGCCTACCGTGGATGCGGGCCCGGTTGCCTCCCGTTCCTCGCGCTGCTGCAGCACCAGCAGCTCTACGACCCGGCGTTCGCCGACCGGTGGCGGACGCGGATCCTCGCCCACCTGGGTCAGCCCGTCGAGGACCTGGCCCTCCGGATCGGCCTGGACCCGGCCAACCTCGACCCCGGACAGCTCGCTCACTGGCTGACGCCGGCCGAGCAGCACCTACTGGACCGACACGAGATCCTCATCCGCATCCTGGTGCGCTCCGCGCGGCTGGACGGCGCCTGGACTGCATGGCCCTCCTCCCGAAAGGAAGCCGGACCGCTCCTGGACCATGACTCCGGCACCGAGGCCGCCGTGGCCGACGCCCTGACCGTCAACGCCGCCGTCGAAGCCGCCGACATCCGTCACACCGTGGACCACTTGGACCCGGCCCGAATCGCCGCCCACCTGCTCAACACCTGGCAACTGCCAGCAGACGCGAAGCGAGTTACCCGAGACGCGGCCGCCAGGGACCGCGCCTTCCGCGATTTCGCCGCCGCCGTGGACACCGCCCGGAACTTCTACCTCGCAGCCGTCACCTCCTCCCGCGCCCCGGCCGCAGAACGTTCGACCGGCGCCAGCGCCAGCGCCCGGATCTGAGGCAGCAGCAGCGGCGCCACCATCGCCGCGCCGATCACCACCGCGCCGGCCCCCAGCGTCACGCGGAGCCCGAACACTGCCGCCAGCGGCCCGGCAGCCAGGTAGCCAAGCGGCACGGGCAGAAGCTGCCCCAGTGTCGAGTAGGAGGTGACGCGGCTGAGCCGGTCGGACGGGATGCGCTCCTGCACCAGGCTCGCCCACATCGTCATGCTCAGAGCCAGCCCCGTACCTGCCGTCGCGGTCGCCGCCGCCAGCACAGGAACAGGGGCGGTCAGAGCCATCGCGGCCAGCGGCAAGGCCATGGAACCGGTGCCCCCGCACACCAGCAGCCCGACCAGGGACGGCCGCCACACCAACGCCACCGCCGCCCCGACGATCAGACCCGCGGTGAAGGCGCTGACGACGAAGCCCCACGGCCTGGCACCGCCCAGATAATGCTGCCCGTAGACGGGGCCGAGCATCTGGTAGCCGACCAGCCACACCGGCACCACCACCGCGCCCTGGAGCACCATCACCCACAGCCAGCGACGTGCCGCGAAGTCACCCCAGCCCTGCCGCAGGTCGCGCACGAAGCCGCTGCGGATCTTCGCCTTTGTGGGCTTGAGGCCCAGGTGCGCGCACAGCAGCGCCGCCACCGCGAACGTCACTGCGTCCCAGCCGATGACCCAGCTCGGGCCGAAGGCCGAAACCAGGACGCCGCCCAGTGCTGGGCCGGCGACCTTCACCACGTTCTGCCCCACCTTCAACAGGGCGTTGGCCTGGTGCCGCATCTCGACAGGCACGACCTCGACGACGACTCCGCCGGCCGCTGGGGTGAAGAATGCGGCGGCGGCGCCGCAGAGCGCGGACATGACGACCAGGTGCCACACATGCGCCGCACCGGCCAGAAGCAGCACGGCGGCTGCGGCCTCCGCGACGGCGGAGACCACGTTGGCCCACAGCATCACGCTCGCCCTCGACCAGCGATCGGCAACCACCCCACCGACCAGCAGGAGCAGGATCTGCGGCGCCATCCCCGCGGCGAGCACCAGGCCCAGAGCGGTGGCCCCACCGCCGAGGTGGAGCACGGCGAAGGCCAGTCCGATCGGGGACACCGCGGAGCCGGTCCACGACAGCATCCGTGCGATGACATGGCGGCGGTAGGACTTGATCGCCAGCGGCGCACCCACGGCACGCAGGCGGACGGTCCACCCTATGCGCGCCACCGTCGAAGAAGCCGTCTGGCGACGTGGTGCCCATAGACCGCGCATGATCCAACTCCGCCTGGGAAAGCCGCAACCCCCAGCGCTGAGTCGTCACCGGGGACAAGGCAAAACCCTATGGGCATCTTGGAGATCGCCGGGCACGGAAGCATCTTCCGTACGCCCCATGCAGGATCGCCTCTCCACGCACATCCGGCCCCCACAACCCCTCAGCGTCGAGACAGGGGGAAGAGTCAACGGGGCCTGGAATTGGTAGGCCCCTTTGGTCCTCGACCTCCCGGTGTGGCACAAGCTCTGTGCTGAGAATGGCTTCGCCATCGCCACAACGGACACCCTCCGCGACCCGCGCATCGCACACGAACTACCCATCGCCACAAACGTGTTCAGCGCCGTGCGATGTCCGGCAACCTAGAACCGCACCTGCACGAACCGAGGGGCTACAGACGCCCCACAAAAAAGCGGTGGCCCCCCTCTCTCTTGGTCAGAGGAGGACCACCGCTTTCGTCGTACCGACGGATAAGTCAGGCAGTGATACCACTGATGAACGCCCCGAACGCCTCGCTGGAGACGCGGAACGCCGGGCCCGCCTCGACCTTCGAGTCACGGACACCGACCTGCCCGGTCAGGTCGGCGACCTCGACGCAGTTGCCACCTCCCTGATCCGAGTAGGACGACTTGCGCCATGCTTCCTCCGGAGCCACGTCAATGGAGCGGAGGGCCTTGCTGATATGAGTCATTTCCACAGTTCCTCTTCGAGGTCCTTAAGTATGCGCAGCGTCTCGGACGGTCCGGGAGCCGCTTTCACCATGGCTGCAAACTGCCTGGCGAACTGCCCAACATCGGCCGGCTTCGACCACATGGTCACTGACCGGTAGCCGTCGGACTGAACTACAGGCTCCAACGCCTCAAACTCCAGCAACGTGAAGTTGAAGCCAGCACGGTAGGTAGGCAGGTCTTCGGGAATGATCTGGACGTCCACGTTTTCCAGACCACTGAGGCGGATGATTTCCGCGTACTGTCGACGCATCACCTCAGGTGATCCCACGCACGTGCGCAGCGTGTTTTCCGTCAGGATGATGTGCACTTCACGGTCGTCGACCAAGAGTTCCTTGCGCTCCATACGTGCCTGAATGCTCCGCTGGACCGCTTCGGTTGTCCGTTCCTCCACGATCTTCGCTGAGCCCATCAGCGCATGGGCGTAGTCCTCGTGCTGCAGAAGGCCATGGACGACATTGTTCTCGTAGCCCCGGATGCGGACAGACGCCTGCTCCAGACCGAGGAAGCGCAGCATGCCAGAGGGGAGGAACGCACGGTACGACGTGATCGGCTCGACCTTCAGCGAGTCCAGATGCATCTGCTTCAGATCGTCGCGCGCCTGCTCGTCCCCGACGCCGTACTCGTCGAGCAACGCCTCAAGATCCATCAACTTTGGCAGCGGGATCTCACCCGCCTCGATGCGACTGAGCTTTGATCGAGAGAACCTCAGCCTGGTCGAAACAGCTTCGGCTGTCCACTTCGATCCTTCGTCTGAGTTCTGGCCCTCTTCTGCCAGTTTCTTCTTCCGTTCGCGCAGCGTGCGGAGCTCTGTCCCGAGCGCGACGCGCATGTAGGTCGAACCTCGTCGTGCGGCCACCCGTCCCCTCGTTTCAGTACGCAGTCCATCAGATGGAAACCCCTGCCTGGTGACAGGGGACGTCTGTCCTCCAGTTGAGGGCTCCAGTCCGCCAGATCGTGAACTCTGTCCGGAGTCTGGCATGCCCTGTCCTTCATGCAACACCCGCTGTCGGTTAACTGGCACTTGCCAATTCACCTCCGCCTGAGCGTTCTCTTGAATGTTAACTGGAGCGTGCAGCACGCTAGTTGAGCGCACTGATCGGAGACATCGCTTCCAGGCAACACGTGGGGCGCAGTCCCCTTCTGCGCCTGTTCCGTGCGGTCCCGGCGACTTGTCGGCCCTCGCCGCGGTGGATGGCCGCCCCCGCTTGGCATCAGAACCGTACGGGCAACGCACTTCCCCAGAAACCGGAGGACTGGCATGACATCGACTGCGGTACATGCGCGGACGAGCGCCAACCTCCATGCCGTGCACGCCGGAATCGAGATCTCCATCGAGCGCGATCCCGCCTCCGCCCCAGAGCAGCTCACCGCGTCAGACGCTGCATGGCCCGCTCGGCTCCGCCGCATTGTCCGTGCCGCACTGAACCTCTGGGGCCGACCCGACCTTGCTGAGACCGCGGAGCTGCTCACCACGGAGCTGGTCACCAACGCGTTCCGCCACGGCACCGGTCCCGACGTCGGCTTCCGCCTCTACCTCTGCGGCGACCACCTGGTAATCGAGGCCCGGGACGGCTCCCCAGCTCTGCCTCAACTGCGCTCTGCCAGCCCCGATGACGAGAACGGTCGCGGTCTGTTTCTCGTCAACGCCATGGCCGACGCCTGGGGTACCAGCCTCGACGGCACAACGACCTGGTGCTCACTCTCCCTCTGAAAAGGACCCGACGCTCCCATGAACCCCGTCACTCCACCCGTTCCCGTCTTACGCGAATACCCCGCCTTTGGCCTGCCCGGCAACGCCAGCGCCCCCGCCCGGGCTCGGACGCTCGCGAGCGCGGCTCTCATCCAGGCCGCCGAACGGCAGCACACGAGCCTGCCCGGCGAGAAGCTGGCCGCCACGTTGGTGCACACGCTGGCGAAGGAGGTGATGAGCCTCAACCAGCAGGTCGCCGAGCTCGACAAGGCCATCGAGGCCCGGTTTCGCGACCACCACACCTTTGAGGTGATCACCAGCGTGCCCGGCCTGGGCGTCATCCTCGGCGCCGAGTTCCTCGCAGCCACTGGCGGTGACATGACTGTCTTCGGCACCGCCGACCGCCGCGCTGGCTTCGGCGGCGTCGCCCCGGTGCCCCGCGATTCCGGGAAGCTGAGCGGGAACCTGCGCCGCCCGCAGCGATACAACCGCCGCCTCCAACGCGTTTTCTACACCTCGGCGTTGTTCAGCATCCGCCACTGCGAGGAATCCCGGCGCTTCTACGATCGCAAACGTGCCGAAGGCAAGCGCCATACCCAGGCCGTCCTGGCTCTCGCTCGCCGCCGCGTCAACGTCCTCTGGGCCCTCCTGCGAGACGGACGGCGCTACGAGCCAGCTCCGCCGGCAAGGGCTGCCGCATAGGAAGGGACGCGACACGCTGCGCGCGGCCAGGTGGTCTGACCGACCCCGTCAGACCAGGCAAAACTCGTTACCTTCCGGGTCTGCCATCACCACGTGATCCGGCCTGCCCTGCAACTCGTCCTCGCGGACCACGGTCGCGCCCGCAGCGGTCAACCGCTCCACCGCCTCGACCACGCGCGGCCAGCGCACCTCCCACGGGGTTTCACGGCCGCCACCAACTCGCACGTCGATGTGCAGCCGGTTCTTCGCCACCTTCGGCTCCGGCACCTTCAGGAAGGACAAGGTGGGGCCCACTCCGTCCGGATCTGAGAGGTACGCCCCGTCATCCCACTCGTCCTCCGGAACCTCATGATGCGAGAACCACTCCTCCCAGCTCCCGAACCCTGCGGGCGCGGGCTTCTCCTCGTAGCCCAACGCCAGCGCCCAGAACGCGGCCAGCTTCCCCGGGTACGCGCAGTCGATCGTCAAGCTCCACTCGGTCCCCATGAGCCCTCCCCAGTCGGATGAACGGACTGTACTGCGCACCTCCGACACCTCCTGCCCGCTGCCTCAAGCGTGCGCCGCGGCTTGACGAACGGCATTAGGAATCGACGGCACACGCTCAAGATCCGCTAGCACAGGACAGTCGGCCGTCCCGTGTCACAACGTAGGGAACTTGATCGGCGATGGCGGGTCTCACGGGAGCTGGAGGTCTTGACGGATCTTGTCTCGGAGCAGGTCGACGTGCCGGGCGAGAGTCTCTCGGTCTTCGGCAAATCGCCTGTGATACGTCCCTACAGCCGAGTCCCCACGCTCAGCCAGCTCCAGCCAGATGTCGGCGTCGGCAACGACTTGCTTCGCGCTCGCAAGCAGGGCGGTTACGGCTTCGACGACCTGGTTGGGTGCTTCCAGATCGACGACCCGGGCTCGTTCCAGAAGGACCTCCTCTGCAGATCGAAGGTCTACAACTCCGCGCTGTACCGGTTCCACCTGGCTTCCGCCAAGAAATGGCGACACGGAACGAGCCTCGGCCTGGAAGTGGTGAGCTGCGCCCATGAACGCCACGTAGGCATCCCGGCGTAGCTGACGACGCCACTGTGCATGGGTTCCTGCCAGTTGGTCTTGTGACTGCCGTCGGAGTGCTGCCCCAGAGACCAACCCCGAGATCACAGCTCCTAAAACACCAACGCCGGCGCCCGCGACCGCAGCCCACCCCTGATCCATGTCGGCATTATCCGAGGCAAGCAGGCGACGCGTCGGCACTCCATGCCGATCTCACACCTCCGGGAACCCCACGCTTGGCGCCGGACCGGGTCTTGGCGGGTCTCTGATCAGCGCGACCAATCTTCGATGGCCCGAACTTGTGTCCGCTCACGTTTCGGTGGCCCGACGACAGCACCGCACTGACCGCGTCGATGGCCTACTGGTCGCAGCACCGCGGCGAGTACCGCCTCGTGTACACGGCAGAGTCCTGCGCCCTGGCCGACCTGCGGACGCCCACCCGGTTTCGACCGCGGACCCTGCAAGAACAGGCACAAGGTCGAGTGCCGGATCGATCTGTTGAAGCAGGCCACAAGCGTGGCTACGAGGGCCGTGCTGGCCGCCCCCTCACCAGATGCTTTGTCACCCTCGCCGACGAGACCGCCGACCACCAAGGCAGCGGGCAGGCCTGGCCGGGCCGACATCCCGCAAGAGCGGAGCGGGGTCACGGCACGGAATCGGAGAGATGAATCAGGACACGGTCCCGAAAATCTGGGAGGGGAGGTACCCGTTTCGCCGGTGGCGAGCGATGTATGCGGCGATGCTGTCGGGAAATGAAGGCGAGGCACAACGTGCTCGATTCGGTAGGTCCTCAGGAGATCGCATCGGCGCTCACCGGGATGCTGGCCCTGGGCGCGCTGGCGATCCGGGTGAGCGGCCGGGTGAGGCTCGCGCGGGAACAGCGGCAGGCGATCACCGCCGTGACCGCAGCGGTCGCCGCCACCGGACGCACGGCGCGCATCCGACACCGTTGCGCCGGCGCCCAGTGGTCGCTGGAGGTTGGCAACAGCCCTGTCCCCGATGAGGCGTTGCGGCCGCCGGGCCGTGCGGCGGGTGACCTCGACAGGTGACCGAGCACGTCCGCGACGGCGACGCGGAGGACAGCGACCCGGTCGAACGGGCCATGCGGGACTGCTATGACGCCTACAAGTGGCGCATCTGGCGGTTCGTCGTCTCGCAGCTGGGCGGGGCTCGTAAACAGGACGCGGAGGACGTGTGCCAGGAGACCTGGGCGGCCTTCTTCTCGAAGTTCGAGGAGCATGTCGCGAAGTACGACGACCTGGCGATGGTCCTGTTCCCGATCGCCCACTGCCGCGTCGTGGACCACTGGCGCAAACGCGGCGGGATGCCGGAGGCCGCGGCCGCGAGCGAGGACCTCGAGGCGCTCGCGCACGGCGTTGCACCGCAGTGCGGCATCCTGGTCGACGACAGCACCAGCCGGTCCGTGGACCTGAAGCGAGCGCTGGCGGACCTGACCGAGCGCCAGCGACAGGCGCTCCACTTCCATCACGTGACACGGCTGACCTTGAATGAGACGGCCCGGCTGATGGGCATCAGTCCCAATACCGTGAAGAAGACGCTCGGGGTGGCGCTCACCAAACTGCGGGCCTCCCCGAAACTGGATTCCTATCAACTGCCGCTCGGCCGAGGGAGGTTCGCCGGTGACGAATGACGATCGCAGCGATTCCTTCGAGACGACCGAGAGTGAGCTCGACGCCGGATTCGACGCGGTGATGGCCCGTCTTCGTAACGCGACCGACCAGGAGCGGGCGGAGCTGCGCCTGGCGTCGGATCGGGCCGAGATCGGTCATGCCGCCTACGCACAGGGCATGCACCACCTGCAGGACGGCGACGGCGATCTCGATGAGGCCGTGCGGTGGCTGCGGCACGCGCACGAGATGGGCGTGTCAGAGGCCGGACGCGTCCTGCGCAGCGTGTTGTCGAGGCATGAGAGGCACCAGGAGCCGGAGCAACCAGCGCAGGCGCAAGAGCAGGTGCTCGCCGCGCGACGGGCGGGGGCCTGCGTGCAGCAGGAAGGCGCCGACGCGCCGAAGACCGCACCGCGCCCGACCGCCGTGGTGGTGGACCCGGAGCCCCCCGTCAGCCTGGCCGCTTTGGACCAACTGCACCAGGTCATGGCGGACATGAGCACCGCCGGCGGCCTGGCCGACACGCTGCAGACCGTTGCCGACGGCGTGGTCAACGGCCTCGGCTACGAGCTGGCGTGTGTGAACCTCGTGCGCCCCGACGGCGACCTCGTCGTCGCCGCCCTCGCCGGGAACTCCGCCGCCGAGGCCCTCATCACCGGCCGCGTCGGCTCACGCGCCTCCTGGGACCGCCGCCTCGGCATGGGCGAGGCCTGGGGCGAGCTGCGGTTCATCCCGTATACCGAGGGCTGGGTCCTGGACGAGGACGACGTGCCGCAGTGGTGCACCGGCGGCCCGGCGCCCCGCTTCGAGGACGAGTGGCACCCCTCCGACCGGCTCTTCGCCCCGATGTATGCGACCGGCGCCTCCGGCGGCGAACTGATCGGCGTCATCTCCGTCGACCGCCCGCGCAGCGGACGCAGGCCCGGTGCCTGGGGCCGCAAGGCCCTGCAGATGTACGCGTTCCAGGCCGCCGTCGCCATCAGCAACGCCCGGCTGCGCGCCAACATGCAGCGCGCCCTGGTCCGCCTGGAGCGCGAGCAGCAGGCCCTGCGCGCCAGCGAGGAGAGCTTCCGGCAGGCCTTCGAGTACGCCCCCTCCGGCATGGCCGTCACCGAGATGGGCGGCGACCAGCACGGCCGGATCCTCAGGACGAACGACGCGCTGTGCCGGCTGCTCAGGCGGCCCGCCTCCGCGATGCGCCGCTACTCCTTCTCCGACCTCGTGCATCCCGAGGACATCGGCACCCTGCTGCGGACCTCCACCGAAGGGGGCCGCGCCGAGCTCCGGCTCGGGCGGCGCGACGGCACCTACGTCTGGGTGTCGCTGCGCAACTCCGTCGTCGCCGACGCCGCCGACGCCGCCGACGGGCCCCGCTTCCTCCTCACCCACGTCGAGGACATCGAGGAGCGCAAGCGCCGCGAGCTGCAGCTCGCCCACCGCGCCTCCCACGACTCCCTCACCGGCCTGCCGAACTCGGCCGGGCTGCGCTCCCGCCTCACCGCCCGCCTCTGCTCACGGCCTCAGGCTGGCAGGCCCGGATCCGAAGGCGCCGTCTCGCCCTCGCCAACCGTCTACGCCGAACCCGGCTATGCCGAAGCCGTACATGCCGAACCCGTCTTCGACCACCACGTGCACGTGGTCGCGCCCGCGCGCGACGAATCCGGCGCGGACGGGAGCACCAAGGGGCTCGCCGTCCTTTTCTGCGACCTCGACGGCTTCACATCGATCAACGACCGGTTCGGGCACAACACGGGCGACGCCGTCCTCATCGAGGTCTCCCGGCGCCTCAGCAATGGCGTACGGGACGGCGACACGGTCGCCCGGCTCGGCGGCGACACGTTCGTGGTCCTCGCCGACGGCCTGGGCCCCGCGGACGCCCAGGACCTTGCGGCCCGGCTGCGCAACGCCATCATTCCGCCGATCCGCACCGACGGGCGGACGGTGCGCGTGGGTGCCAGTTTCGGTATCGCCTGGGCCCACTGCGGCATGACCGCCGAAGAGGTGTTGCAATCCGCTGACCACCGCATGTACGTGGACAGGCGCAGCGCACGGCGGCGGCAGAACCGACCGACCGGCGCGACCGGGTGACGTCGGATCGTCAGCGCGGCCCCCGCCCGTCCACCGCAAGACCGGCGGAAGCGGCGCCACTCGCCGATGACGCTGCGGCTGAGTCCGCTTGCCGGTCCCTTCCAGGGTGTCCGCGACCTCCTGCTCCGCAGGAAGAACGGTCTGCCAGGCCCTTGGTCAGGAGACGGGCGACCAGGCCCTCCAGCTCCGGCGTACGTCGGCAGGCTACGCACACGTCAGGAAGGCGGGCGGAAGGATGACGGAAGGCCACGGACATCATCGAGCCTGGCACCGTCCAGCTTTGCCCCCGTGAGCTTCGCCCCGGTGAGGTTGGCTTTCGTGAGATTTGCCTTGGAAAGCCGTGCCCCGGACAGATCGGAATGCGAGAGTTCCGCCCCGGCGAGGTTGGCTTTTCGCAGGTCAACACGCGCAAGGTCGGCCTTTGCCAGGACGGCGTTGCTCAGGTCCACACCGGGCAGGTCCAGCCCTGCAAGCTTCGCACCATGAAGATCCGCCCCCCTCAAGCGAGCGCATCGCTGCTTTTTGGCCCCTTCCCCCTCAATCAAGAACGATCCGTAAGCCGGAGGGCAGATCGTTGTCTTGGTGAGGTCCGCTTGACCCAACGCAGCCTCACTCAGGTCCGCCCCCTCGAAGGAGACATCGGTCAGATCCGCACACTGATCGCGGGCGGAGCCGCTACAGAACGAGGCACTGGTGAGATCGGCATTCAGGAAACTTGCGTCACGGAGATTCGCCATGAGCTGTGCGCGCCTGAGCTGCGCACGAAACAACGACGCACCGCTCAAGTTCGCCTCACCAAGGGAGACGTCGTCAAGCTGCGCATAGTCGAGACCCGCCTGGCTGAGATCAGTACCGGCGAGGTCCGCGCCGGTCAGGTTGATACCGCGGCGAGTACGGGAGAACGCCGGTGCCCATCCCCGCAGATGGGTGTGGCTCAAGTTGATCGACAAGCCGTGGTCATGCTCGGGACTGCGCCCGGCCAGGACATTCATCACCGCGTCGACATCAGCAGGCAGCGCTCCACCCGCCGACGTGCCGGCCGCCGCACCGGAAGCATGGCGCCGCAGGTAGGCCGACAGCACCGAAACTACCGTGGGATGGTCACGGGCCGAATCATGCATGATGCGTTCCAGCGCATAGATCCCGCCCAAACGCACGTCCATGGACTCGGATCCCAGGTTGCGGACGGCAGCGTTGAACCGGTTGGTGATCTGGCCCTGCTCACTGATTCTCAGTTCGTTGTTGGCCTGGCCCACCTGCATCCAGGTGAACAACAGGGCTGCAAGGGCTGCCAGCCCCGGCAGGCTGACGAGCAGCATCGAGACCCACTGGACAGAAGCACCGCCCGGAGCAGCACCCGCCCTGAGACGACGGCGGCTACGCCCTGTTAGCGACCGTCGACGTCTGATGCGGTGAAGGCGTCCAAGACCACGTGTCTGACTCACGCGCTAATGCCACACGCACTGAGGGCATCGGCTAAGGAGCCACACCGGGCAAGCTTCGACATGACCCGCACAGCCCGGCCGGTTCGGGGTCCCACACCGGCAGGCGTGCGCGGTGCCTTCGCCAAGCCGCCCCGTCGCACGGCGTGTTCGCCGCCCGCGCGTACGCGGGCGTGCCGTGGTCAGGCGAGGTGGAGGCTGCTGAGCGCGGTGGTCCAGTCGGTGACGATGGCGCGCTGCGCGGCCGCGAGGGTGACCGTGCCTTTGCAGACTGCGGTGTGCAGCTTCGTCTCCACCGGGTCCTTCTTGTTGTTGACCCCGGACCCTTTCTTGTGGCCGGGGTCGGCGGGCTCGACCCACAGGTTGCGGTAGTCGTTGGGGTCGCCGCCCAGCTGCAGGCTGATCAGGTGGTCGTACTCGGCATCGCCCATGCGGCCGGTGTAGCTGTAGGAGGCGGCGTTGAGTTGCTTCTCCTTGCCGGTGACGTAGGTGGAGGGGCGGATGGTGGAGGTGTAGCCGCCCGTGCGGCAGATCGTCGACTTCAGATTCGACTGGGTGACGGCCGGCGAGATGGCGCCCGGCGTGCACTTCGGGTCCTCCAGTGGCTCCCCCTTCTCGTACCGGTAGTGGCAGCTGCCGGCCGCGGGCTGCTGCTGCACGGTGTAGTGCTCCTGCGGGCCGGCGCCCACGGCGATCGACCGGCCGGACGGCCCTCCTGAAGCGGAGGTTGCGGACGGGCCCGCCTGCGGACTCCCGGACTCGGCCAGACCGCCGATCGAATCGGGGGAACAGCCCGCCAGCAGCAGGCAGGCGAGCAGCACCGGCGGTACGGCGCGATGGACAGCGTGCATGAGGATCCCTCACCAGGGGGCAGCGGACGAGCAGATGCTGCCCTACCATCCCGCCGCCCTACCGCCCGGGGTACGGCGCGAAGGCGCACCGGCATCGCGGTCCGGAAGAGTGGCGGCGGCCTGACAGCACACGAGCCCCACCCCGCCTCAGGCGGGATGGGGCTCACCGAGCGCCGGGCAGGCCTTGCACCTGCATTTCCCCGCAGGAAGCGGGGCGTCTTTCCTTGGACTACCAACGCAACGCCAGGCACCGGGAGTTCCAGCAACCAGCTCAAGATCAAGAATACACCCGGCCGGCCCTGCGCCCCTCCCGGATCGAGCAGTTCGTATTGATCGGCCCCGGCAGCCAGCACGGTCAGGCAGGCGGGCGCCGCGCGGTGCCGCCGCCGCTTCCGTTCAGCGGGATCAGGGACTCCAGACGGGCGCCTTTGACCCACGAGCCCAGCAGATCACGGTGCAGGGCCACGATGTCCTGACGCAGCGCCAGGCCCAGCGCAGCCTTCGTGAACATACGGCCGGTGGTGACGAACAGGGCCACGTCCGCACCGTGTTCGAGGCGGGCGGTACCGACAAACTTCTGCATGTCCTGCGAGGACACACTCCGGTTCGGCGCATACTTTTTGCACTGGACGACGAGTTTGCGGCCGTCGGCGAGGTAGCCGATGACGTCCGCACCCAGGTCGCCGCTCTTGCCGCTGACAACGACCTTCGTGCAGCCGTCCCGCCGGCACAGACCGGCGACATACATCTCGAAGTCCTGCCACGACAGCGCGTCGACCTCGGCCATCGACAACTCCCGCGCCCGGGCCTCCTCCTGTGCCCGCCACTGCCGGTCCTCACCGATCGCGAGGCGGTGCGCGCGCAGCAGCGCCCAGCCGGCCCCGCACACCACGACCGCGCCAAGCACGCCCGCGAGGACGGGCCACACCGCCGCCCAGTGCCCGGCCGCCCACACCACGGCGACCGCTGCCGCCACCGCGCCCCAGCCCTGCAGCTGCCTGCGTGTCCGCTTCCTCGAGCGCCGGCGTCGTGGTGATGCCATCACTCCCCCGCTCCCCGTGGCCGTGCACCCGCAGTGTGAAAGCCCTCCCCGGCCCCGGCAAGAGGGCCTGGCCGCCGCGCGGAGGCAGGGGCAGTGCTCACTGGCGGTCGAGGCGGATCGGGTAGGACACCGTCGGCCGCGGCCTGGGCGTCGGGTTGTCCCAGCCCGGGAACGGCACCGGATAGTGGACCGTCGACTTCGTGCGTGGCGCTTGCCCCCCACCGCCACCGGCCGTGCCGGGGGCCCCGCCGTAGCCTGCGATCGCAATCCCCAGCAACACCAGAACCGACATGTCCCGGCGCGCTCCCGGCGCCCACCGGAAGTACCGCCGCACCTTCTGGCCCCCACGCTCGTGTTCCTCCACCCAGGGCATGTCTGCTTCCCCCTCCTGATCGGCCGCATTGATGGCCTGCTGGGACGAGGACACCACCCGGCACTGACAACCAGTCAGAAAGGGATCACTGAAAGCGATGCAATCCAGACGCGGACAGCTCGCCCAGGGCCCCTGCCCGGCACCGCTACCAGGGCATCTTCCTCACTCAGCGGGCGGAACCAGCCGAACCCCGCAACGGAATTGGTCCAGCAGCGACTCGGCGACGACGGAATTGAGGAAGAGCGGAATCCAGTCGCTGGGTGGCCGGTTGCCGGTGATGACCGAGGACCGGCCTTGCCGTGGCGGTGAGGCGTTGATCTCCTGGGTGCTGCAGGTATCGCGCTCGTCACCCGGGACGCTGAGGCCTGCGCAGGCAGGTCGCTGCGTTCGAAGACGCCGCGGCCCCGCATCCGGGACCCTACAAAGAGCCGCCCGTCGGTGAGGTTGGTGCGGTCATACTGTGCGCGTGGAGCACATAGGCGGATACACCATCAGAGCCAAGCTCGGCGAGGGCGGGATGGGAACCGTCTACCTGGCGTATTCGCGCGGCGGCCGTGCACTCGCCGTGAAGGTCGTCAAGCCCGAGCTCGCGGCCGATCCGGCCTTCCGTGCCCGTTTCCGCGTCGAAGTGACGGCGGCCCGCGCGGTAGGCGGTGTCCACACCGCACCGGTTGTCGATGCGGACCTCGATGGCGAACCTCCGTGGCTGGCTACTGCCTACGTGCCAGGGCCCACTCTCTCTGAACTGCTGGCCGCCGATGGCCCGTTGGACGAGCCCCGCCTTCGGCAACTGGGCGCCGCCTTGGCGGAGGCGCTGGCGGCCATCCACGCCCACGGCCTGGTACACCGGGACCTCAAGCCCAGCAACATCATCATGGCTGAGGGCGGCCTCCGGGTCATCGACTTCGGCATCGCGCGGGCCATCGGGTCCACACGCCTGACAGCGACCGGAGCGATATTCGGCACGCCCGGCTATCTCGCGCCCGAACAGGTTCTGGGCGGGCATGAAGTCACCGGCGCCGCTGATGTGTTCGCACTTGGCGTGGTCCTGGTGGCAGCGGCGGGCGGCGCTGCCTGGGGTGAGGACGCAGCGATGCCCCTGATGTTCCGGGCGGTGCATCAGTCACCGAACCTTGCGGCGCTCCCCCCGGGGTTGCGTGAGGTGGCAGCGTCCTGCCTGGCGAAGGATCCGGGGGCACGCCCGACCCCCTCCCTGCTCCTCGACCTCCTGGCAGGGCCGTTGCCGAAGGAGCCCGGCCGTAAGCCAGACCCGCCGTCCTCCCCGCCAACGCTGCCGGTCAATCCTGATGATTGCGCGCAGGACACTCTTGGCGGCCCCAGGCCGGTGCCCCCGGTGCCCACCGACCCCTCGGGGCCTGCCTGCACGCTGCTTCGCACGTTGAAAACGAAACGCGGTGAGGGGCGTGTGACCGCGATGGGGTTCAGCCCGAACGGCCACACCCTCGCGGCGAGCTACAGCAGTTCGGGCGTCCATATCTGGGACCCACACACCGGCGAGCAGCTCCGCCTCCTGACCGACGGCACCGACCGCTGCGTTGCGTTCAGCTCCGACGGCTGTACCCTCGCCACCGGTGGCGCTGGCAAAATGGTCCGCCTGTGGGACCCGGACGCGGGCACGCTTCGCAGTCAGCTCACCGGACACAGCGGGACCATTGACTCCTTGGTGTTCAACCCTGACGGCGGCACCCTCGCTATCGGCACCTACGCTGAGGCTCGCCTCTCGGACGCCCGCACCGGCGAGGTATTGACCGGCCTGTCCGGCGCCACGGGCCCTGTGGCGTTCAGCCCGGACGGCAGCACCCTCGCCACAGGCGACGCCGAAGGGCGCGTCCTCATCTGGGCCCCACCCACCGGCCGACGACCCCGTCACCGGCTGAAAGCCGGGAAGCCCTCGCACATCAGCGCACTGGCGATCACCCCCGACGGCCGCACCATCGCCGCAGCCGGCAACACCTTCGCCGAAAATGGCACGGTGTTGGTCCACGTCTGGGACGCTCACACCGGCAAGCAGCACCATCAGCTCACCGGGCACACCGACAACATCAGCGCACTGGCCTTCAGCCCCGACGGCCGTGTGCTCGCGGCCGGCGACAGCGGCGGCACGGTCATCGTCCGGGACACCCGTACTGGGGACCAACTGCTGATCCTGACCAAGCAATCCGAGAAAGTCCAAGCGGTGGCATTCAGCCCGGACGGCGACAACCTCGCCGTAGGCTGCCTTGACGGGGGCGTCCGCATCTTTGCGATCCGTACGAGGTAGCTCCGAGGCAAGCCGGAAGGCCGCCGGAAGCTGGTCTGCAGTGTCCGGGGCAGGTGGCCGGGGCGCGAAGCGACGATGGGTGTGGCTCCTCCAGGGAAGCCTTGAGCTGGGAGAACGCTGGTTGAGGGTGTGGGCGGGGTAGGCGTCCTCCTCCTGTGTGGGTGAAGTAGGGCAAGAGACGGTGGCCGAGGTACTCGTCGATCTGTCTGGCCCGCACGCGGCCGAGACGACGCCGCCGCAGGAGCCGGTGAAGCCCGAAGTGCGGGCGGTAGGGGCGATCATGATGCCGCACGGGCGGGAAAGGCTGACGGCGGATGTCCTGCCGGATGTGCACCGGGACATCGTCGAAGTGGTTGCGGACGCGGCGGGGCCGATGCAGGCCAAACAGATCGTTCCCCGGATCGGGCTGCCCGCGGTGACCACGGCGATTTCGACGCCTACTGGGCGTTGCACCTTGCCCGCGAGCATCACCGCGTCCACCAGCCCACATATGAGCTCGCAGCCTGAGCAGGCGATGTCAGAGCTGATACGGCCACAGACAGACGCTGGCTGCCTCAACATGAACTTCCACCCAGTCGACATCGATACCGTTAGGAAGCGGGGCGGCAAGATCGAACAAGATCTGTGAATCACCCAGCTCAAGGACCGGGCCCCGTTCGGCGATATCGAGTCTGCCGCGCAGAACGACTTCGTGGCCGTCTTGCCAAAGCCCGGGTTCGGCCACCGCAGCTGACCGCGTGTTCCGCTCCCAGGAGATGCCCTCGTCCACGGACCACTCAACATGGTGCTGACCGTCGGCCTGCTCTGAAGCACCGCGCCACACCACCACAGCGACTCCAACAGGTGCGTGAACCCGAACCGCCATCGGCAGGAGCGAGACCTGCGGCATCTTCTCTACACGAACCAACATCTCGCGATCATCGCGCAAACAGCCAGTCGCCCGGCAGCACACATCACGCGACCAAGCCGGATCTTCCCTCAGGAAGAGCTACACCCATCGGAGACTGCATCTCCGCCGCCTCATGCCGCAGCTGTGCGCGCCTGGAAGAGGGCACGTTGTGCCGTGTCTGAGGTGACACCGAGAGCTCGGCGCCGTCCCCCGGATGCTGGTCTGGGACGTCGACCGGGGCTGCGCAGGCTGCGAGCGCCCCGACGCCTGGTCAGGCGGAGGCGAAAGCCTCCTCAGGGGCATCGTCGAGGACGAATCCGTTGTCGAGCCGGACGCGGACCGTGACGCGGAACAGCTGTCGCTGGTAGGCGGCCCACTGCTCTTCCAAGGCCGCCACCTGCTCCTCCAGCTGCTCTCTGCTCGCCGGCGGCATCTGGTGGCCGAAGTCGTCGAGGAGCGATTTGAGGCGCACGTACTCGCGGACCTCGTGGCTCTGCTGCCGGTGGTGCTCGTCCACACGCTCGACTGTGCCCTCGATGCCTGCTGCCAGGGCCACCGAGGCGGCAAAGGCACCCGTCTCCTGCGGGGACTCCCCGGCTGAGGTCACCGACCCGGCCAACCGGAGATCAGCCGCCAGCCGCACCCGTTGGCCCACGTTCAGCGCCATCGGTCCTTCGTCTTCCTCGTCGGTCACCGGCGAACCGGTACACGACGCGTCGCCAGGCGTACCGGAGAGGACAGGATCATCCCACCCCTGGTCTTCGGCGTGATCGAGAAGGGCTCGGAAGAGACGGCGGCGGCCACCACCTGCACCGTCCTCGCGCAGACCGCTGCCGCGGCCGTCCGCACCCGGCTGGAAACGGTGTTGCGCGCGACGTCGACCGCCATCTCCTGGCCGTGATGGCGCAGCCTCTGGTCCAGGCTGGGTTCGAGCAGCGCGTCCACGACGCTGAGGTCGATGCCCTCCCCCATCGCGTCGAGGTGGTACAGGATCGCGACCAGTTCCCCGGGTGCCAGGACGGGGTCGATGAGGCCGGCTGGTGGTCTCAGTCCTCGTCAAGCGGCTCGTCCTCGGGCGCGCCAGGAGCCGACTGCTGGAATTGCTTGAGCTGCAGCGGGTACTGCGAGATGTCCACTTCGGTGCCGTGCTGCAGCAGTGGGCATGTGAGCGGCATCGGCGTCAGCAGTTCGGCCCACCTCGGTTTGCGGCCCTCCGCTTTGGCGACCTCCTGAACGCGCCGGCTGTGCGCGGCGCAGCACGGCCGCGCTCGTCCAGATCTGCTCGGGCAAGCTCCGGTCCGCTTCGGCCGCGCATGTCCTGCGACGGTGAGAGCCGGGCGCGACCCGCGCCGGTCGGCGTTGGTGAGGAAGCCGGGACACAAGACCGAAGACGGGAGTCGTGCGCGCCGCGGGGTTCGACGTCGATGAGTTGCGCGTTCCCTCCCGGTGGCTACTCGTCAGCCGAGGCACACCGTGAGCACGCAGATCTCCGTCGGCGACGTCGATACCAGTGCGGGGCCGGTCTGGGACGAGCCCGAGCCCGAGTCCGTGCTGTCGGCGGTCTGGGGCGCCGACGGCTGCTCCGATGCTGTATCGGAGCGGTCGTGTGCCGTGCCGCCGGCGGACGGGGCGGTGCTCTGCGGCTGCGGGGTCGACGTGGCGGACGGGTGGGGAGGCGCGGAGGCGTCCGGCCGGGCGATCGGCGGCGTGGCGCGGGGCGGGGTCGCAAGGGACTGCTGCCGCGGGGAGTTGGCCGTCGGGGGCTGGGAAGGGGGGTGTGAGGACCGGTGAGTGCGCTGAGCGGCGGCTGGTGTCGCCGCCGGGCGCTCCTGCTCAGGCCTCTGCCCTTCCACGACGCCCATGCTCCGGTCGTCCGGCGCTGTGGCCGCCTGTGCCCGGTCGGTGGAATGCCGGTCCATCGAGGCGATGGTCAGGCCACCTCCGACGAGCGCGACGGCGCTCGCGACCACTGCCCGGCGCTTGTTCTTCTTCCAACGGGCCAGCTGGCGACGGCGTGCCGCCCGTCCCTGCCGTGCGGGCGGCAGATCCTCGACGTCGGCGGCGGGGGCGTACGGGGCCGCGTCCATGTCAGCGTTGGACTCTGCCTTGTTGTCCAGTGGCCGGTCGTGCCATCCGGGGGCCGTGGTTTCCCGGCCGGCCGTTGTGGCCGGTGGGGCGCCCGTCATTGCCAGGGCAGAATTGCTGCGGCGATCGGTGGCGTGTGGGGCGATGTCCGGTGCGTAAGCGCCGCACCCGGGACACACCAGGGCGCCGTTGAGATGCCGGCGACACGAGGAGCAGTAGTCCATTGCGGTCTTCGGGTCTTCCTGGTTCGGCTGCGCCGTCGGCCCGCCTGGGCCACGGCCTGGTCACGTTCGCACAGGGGATCGAGCGGTCAGTCACGCTAACGAGGCTTTCGAAAGGCTGTGTGCAGCCTGCGTGATGCTCCTGTGGGGATGCTTCAGGTGAGGACGGGGCAGGCGGACGTATCCGCCCCGAGTTCGCCTATGGCTGCGTCCCGCGCCACTCCGGCTGACCACCCGCAGTGGCTCTGGTGTGAGCGTCCCGGCGATGGGCTTGCTGGGTCGCATCCCGTCTGGTCAGTAGCTCCGAGGCCTGATGCTGCGTGTGCGCGGCCGCCCGCTGAGCTTCGGCCACGGCGTCACCGCGTTCGCGTACCAGGTCCTCATAGATCGGCAGGTGATCGTTTTCAGTGGAGGTGCGTGTCACAGTCGGCCCTTCGGCTGCCGCCCCTTCCCTGCATGGTTGGCGGCGGGGAAGGCACTGGCGGCAGCGGCTTTGGTGGCGATCGATAAAAGGGCGGTCCGCTGTCAGGCTCGGTTGAGCCGGGCAGCGATCCCATGGCCGATCAGCAAATACATGACAGCCGGGAGACCGAAATTGAGGACAACGCGTAGCCCCTCTGTGTCCATCGTGAAAATGTCCTGTGACCACCAGGCCAGCCAGTTCGCCGTTCCTCTCACGAACTCGACGAACACATTCGTCTGGTTCGCGTCGAGCAGGAACAACAGGATCCACAGGCCGAGCAGGCCCGCCGCGATGTCGGCGATCGTGCAGACGGTGAGGGCCGTGCGCCGCGTGGCGGCCTGACGGCGTATGGAGCGGTCCGGGCCCGGGGGCTGGTTGTACGTCTGATATCCGGGAACCGGGTCGATGTTGCTCACAGGAAATCCGATCGACGTAGTGCCATTTCGGCGCGCTCGCTCCCGGTGTCGAAATTCGTTCCGGGTCGTCGCCCCGCTTCTGCCTGCTTCTGCGTTCGGCATGCGCTGCGGTGTTACACCGCCGTCCGCGATGACCCAAATATGGCTTCCTATTCAGGCACTTACCCAAATGTTCGTGCACCAGAGCACTTTTCCGGATGGATTGGAGGAGGTTACTCGGGGGGCCATCACGATTCCCGGCCCGGTGTGTGCGTGATTCGTGACCAGGCCATGATGGCGACAAGTACGTGTCTTCATAAGGGTGTCGGTCTCGCGACCATCTCCGGCCGCCCGTGACACTCCTGACATGCGGCGCGCTGTGGGGAGTGCCCCCGGGCGGGGGCACGGGGCCCATCCTCCGGGGGAGGTATGCAGGCGCCCGCCTCACCGAACTCGGCAGCGAGGCGGGCGGGGGGCGACGATTGCGGCAACCTGCGGCACGCCCGGCAGACCCCGCCCGAGTTCGAGCCGTACGCCTACGACGAGGTGCCCCCGAGGAGCGCACGAGCGCGACTGGAACTCATGTCCCAGTCTCCAAGTGGGCGCGATCATGGGAAGCGGCTGTGCCTGCCGCTACGGGAGCGGGTGCTGTCGCTCCAGGGTGCTGACGATGCGGCCGGTCGGGAACGACAGCCGTCCCACCGGGACGACCCATTGCGCCCACACAGACAGTGGCTCTGGCAGGGGCAGCCCGGCGTCGGCAGCCGCAGTGGCAACGTGATCGATGCCGCGCAGCAGGGCCTGCCATTGCTGTGCCTGAACGGGTGTCATGCGTGGATCGGCATCGTTGCACCAGGTTGCGGGCTCCTGGCGCGGGGTCAGCGTGGTGCGGAACTGCGCCCATGTTTGATCAGGGTCACGCGTCGCGGCGTGGTGCAGGTGCAAAAAGAGCGCTGGTCCCAGGGACGGGTAGGAGATGAGCGCGGCGAGCAGCACCATACTGCTCCGGTAGGGCCAGTACGCGACCGGTTGCCGTCCATTCAGCCTGTTGCCGGACGGGGAGACGTGCTGTCTGGCGAGGTCTGCGTTGCGATGTGCATGGCGCATCGCTGTGAGCAGGCCGTAGCTGTTGGCGAACCGCTTGACCGCTCGTGGCGTGGACACCAGGAGTGGTGGGCCGAGCAGATCCATGAGCGTGATCTCGTCTGCGGTGAGGGTCAGGGGGTCGACCCGCTCCACGACGCGGGCGGCGGGCAGCTCTGCCCACGCACCTGTCGGCTCGGTGCGTTCTTCGCCGTCCGTCTCAGGTGCAGGAGCCTCAGGTTCGGCAGATGGCTTTGCTGTGTCCGCGTCCGAGGGGGTGGGGGCAGCTGGCGTCTCCGGTGGCTTGGTAGCTGCGGTCCCGACCAGTGTCCGCAACAGACGCTGGTATCCGTTCGTGTCGAGGGGCGGCAGGGTGAGGACCACCTGGAAGATTTTTTCCAGGTACTGGGTGGGGGTTGAGCGCCACAGTTCCTCGTCGTCGGGGTCGACCGGGCTCCCTTCCTCGGCATCGTCCTGCGCGAGAAGCGAGGGCTCATCCACCAGTTCGCGGTAGTGCGAAGCAATGGAGCGCAGGAGCCACCGGGGATCGACGGCTACCACGACGACGAACAGCTCGACGGCCAGCAGCAGATGGATGGCCTCCAGCATTTCGACGACTCGCTGTGGCGGGCAGCGATCAAGATCGTCGATATAGAGGATGATCCGGTCGATCCTCGGCAGTTCGTCCTCTGCTTCATCGGCACGTGCCCCGCTCCTGTCGTCAGGCCGGCCGTCGGAGGCATCGCTGCCGGGTACCTCCTCTCCGTCTGCCAAGTCACGGCCTGGGACCTGGGCGTGAGCGTGGATCGCCCGCTCCTGGGTGGCGCTTGCCAGGAGTTGGGCCATGCGCTGGAAATCCTCGCGGATCTGTGTCATCACTCCAAGGCGGCCCCGGTAGCTGCCCTCCGTGGCCCGCTCGATGGCCAGTCCCGCCAACTGCCCGGCGGCCGTCAGGTTCTGCAGCTGGGTCTCGAACGCGTTGACCTCGGCCTCGGCGACCTCCGCTGCCGTTTCCATGCGCTGGCGCTGCTGCGTCCCATACCGAAGTGCTGCCTGCCACGCCTTGCTTGCACGCGCCTTCGCCGCACTTGCGAACTGCCCTTTCAGAGCCAGGGCCGCGATCAGGCCGGCCACGCCCGGAGCTGAGGCCGCCCAACGCCACACGCCTGGAAGACCCCAGACAACTGCCGCGGCCACCGCAGCCGAAGCGGCAACAAGACTGAGAAATTTCACGATCACGGCTGCAGGAACGCCGCGGACAAGCCGCCAAGCCGCTCTGCCCGTCTCCTGGAATGCCGCAGCGCTGCGGGCCGCCTCCCGGAAGACATCTTCGGGGCGCTCACCGGCGAGAAGCCTCAGCTCCTGTTGCTGAGCCGGCGGCAGTGAATCCCAGGGACCTGCCGGTTCGCGCAGGGCTCGCCGCAGGTCATCCCGACGCGCGCGGGCAGCTCGCAGCCGTTCCCGCAGGCCCCGCTCCGCGATCAATTCCGCTGTCAGCCGTGACTGCCGACGCTGTTCGGACGCCAGATCCCCGTCCGTGGGAGTGGCGAGCTGAGCGAACAGTTCAGCGACCAGGCTGGCCCAGAGGTCTGTCTCGGCATAGTGCCAGGCGTTGAACTGCACCTGGCGGACCGCGGTATGAGACAACGGGTTGTCCGGGCGCGCTGCCGTCGCGACCTCCTGGCGCAGCAGGTTGAGGAAATGGCTCTTGCCCTCACCCCAATCCCCGAACAGCCCGACGGCCAGGGGAGGCCTCGCGGTGCGCGCGGTGACCAGCTCTGCCACAGCGGCTGCATCGTCAGTACGGTCCAGTTCGTCTGCCGCCGGAGCCGCATCCGACCTGTAAGCCGGAAGGAACCTGGACAAGGGACGATCTTCGATGATTTCCCACGGCCGGACCTCCTCGCGGCTTCCCGTGAACAGGGTCGGCCGGTTTCCCACCTGCCCCCAGATACCCCAGCGGACCCGAGTGGGGTGGCCGGTCAGCGGTTCCCCCAGCGCTGCGCCACGGACCGGGTCCCAGAGCCTTACCGTTTTGTCGTCGCCTCCGGTGGCCAGCACGGGATGCCCCCCGATACTGCCCCAACTCCCCCACCGCACTGTGCCGGTGTGCCCGATCAGGCCACGAGCCGTTGAAGCCCCAGGACCGGGATTGAAGAGGTTCACGACCCGGCCGTCCCCTCCGGCCGCCAGGACGGCCTGGCCGCTGATGGTGGTCCATGTCCCCCACAACAGGGGGCCGGCCGCCGTCGTCTCACTGATCACCGTCACGGTGGACGAGGTGGTGTCAACGTTGCTCATCTGGACCTTGCTGCCATCACCGCCGGTAGCAAGGACAGGCATCTGGTTGACGATCCCCCAGGCCCCCCACTGGGTGGGACCCGTTTGTTTCTCAATTCGCCCAGCCTGCCCGGGTTCCCATAAGTTCACTGCCTCGTCTTGGCCACCTGTGGCCAAGACCGGATGGCCATTGGCCATCCCCCACGCCCCCCACGAGACAGGATGGAAATGACCGTGGAGCGGACTTCCCAGCGGTACACCCTCGGCTGGATCCCACCACCGGACTGTTCCGTCCTCTCCCCCGCTCGCCAGCAGCGGCCGCCCCTCACTGTGCGTCCATGCCCCCCACAGCACAGGGCCATCATGGCCGGTGAGTGAATGCGTGACGGACGCCAGCAAATACGGGCGCTGGCCCGATTCGTAGAGGCCCCACAGGGTAATCGTCCCGTCTTCTCCTCCCGTGGCCAGCACCGGTTGACGCTGGACCAACCCCCAAGCCCCCCACCGCGCAAACCCCTCGAAGGCGCGGACGGACAACCGCGGAACCTGGCTGGACACCGACGGGGGATGCCAGATGCTCAGCTCGCCAAGGCCTGCCGCGGTGAGAACGGGCTGACCGTTGACATACGTCATGGCCCCCCAATCGCCAAGGGACGCCGAGTTGGCGTTGAGCAGCGGCTGGCTCAGAGGCACTCCCCGCCACCTGGGGCTCGGCGTACTTGTCGGATTCGGCGGTACGTCCAGCACACCGTGACGTTCGGCGAGTTCGCGCAGGTCGGGGTGAGCGCCGTAGTGCTGGAGGGCGGTCTCCAACATCAGCCGGTACGTCGTGGGAACGCCGGCTTCGATCTGGAAGAAGACCTCGTTCCAGAAGTTGGTCGCGCTGGTGAAGCTGGGCAACTGGGCCCTGGGGAAGCCGATGTTGTCCAGCAGCACTCGAGCTGAGTCCATGTCCCGGTAGATGCCAGCGATCGCTCTGAGGAACATGCCTCGTTCTTGAGGAGTGAGCTGAATATCCTGCGGACGCCGTGGCGGCTGATTCAATTCTCCAGCCGTCGCCATGCGTAGCCCCCTCCTGCCGAGGTACGGACAAGATGTCCTCCAGAGCGACGCCGAGTGCGCTCAGCCGTGTGTCCGGATCCGCCACCCGCAGTCGCTGGCTGAACCTGGGTCTCACCAGGACACCGCAGTTTGCGCATGACGGAGTATCAATCTGCGTTGTGTGGACTTATTCGGCACCTTTCAGGCTAGTGGCCGCATGCGAGGCAGGGACCGGGAACGATGAACTCGGGCCGTGGCAGAGGGGCATCGTGGCACCGCTTGCGGTCGCGGCCGTCTTCGCCGCCTACCTCCGCGATTTGCTGGGCGCCTGTACGGGGACCTGTTCATTAGCAGCCCCCACTCCCGTTTCCAAGAATCCCCATCACCGCTCCTCTGGCTCGCCGGGTTCACAGCGGGCGTGCTCGTAATCGCCGTCCTCTTCCTGTACTCGGCACATTCCTTCGCAGGCGCGGTCCAACTGCTCGTGGCAGCCATTGCACTTGTTTCACGATCGCTGCTTGGCACGACCAGTACGAGCGCAGGCCCGCACCGGGCGGCGGCGAGGCGGCCGTTGCCCACCCACCTCCGCCGCCAACGAGGGCCGGGATGGCGCCTTCGAACCATGTGACCGACCGGTAGGACCCACAACGGCGGATGCCGAGGAACAAGACAACTTCGGGCGCATTCTGGCTGCGTACGGCGGAATTTCGCTCTGGAAGGTCGCGACCGCGCCGTAGAGGCCGGGGGCGATGACTGCGGCGCCGATCCAGATCCGTCCCCTGTGGACCGGGCGGTGTGGTGGTGCACGCCCGGGGCCCCTGCGAGCGAACCGGTGTGCTGACGGCCGCCCGGCGGATTCGTACGGGCCTCAGGACATGCTGCCCCGGCACACCGTCCCTGGGGCCGGGGTGCGGCCGGTGCGGAGGTATTGGTCGACCGTCTCCGTGACGCAGCGGTTTTGCGGGTATGTGCCGTGGCCCTCCTCCTCGGCCGTCAGGAGCACGCCGACACCGTCGCCCAGGGCGCGGGCCATGCGGCGGGCGCCGGGGTATGGGGTGATCGGGTCGCCGGTACCGCCGACCACGAGGACGGGGGCCGCGCCGTCGGCGTTCACCTGGGGCGTGGCGCGCTCGCCGTCGAACGGCCAGTCGTAACAGAGGTAGACGCCGGTGGACCAGGCCACGCCGAAGACGGGCGAGGCGGCTTTGATGCGGGCCTCGTCCCTGTCGAGGCGTTCGAAGCCGGGGCGCAGGCTGGAGTCCGCGCAGGTGATCGCGGTCCGGGCGGCGCGGCTGCTGTCGCGCGGGGTCGCCGCGCGGTCGGCGGAGCCGATGTCGTCCGCGCCCTTGCTCAGCGGACGGCCGTCGTTGTGGTCGATCAGCGCGGTGAGGGCCTTGGCGAGCGGCGACCAGCCGTCTGTGCCGAGGTCGAGATGGTCGCTGACGGCGTACGCGAGGTCGTGGGCGTCGAGGTTCCTTCCGCCGCCGGCCGGGGCGGGCTTCTTCTCCAGGCGGTCGGCCAGGCGCGCCATGCGCCGCGCGGCCTCCTCGGGCCCGTCGCCGGTCGGGCAGTGGCGGACACGGGCCGCGCAGTGCGCAGCGAACCGGTCGAACGCCGCCTGGACCGCCTTGACCTGCGACACCTGCTCCTCGTCGAGGTCCTCGGTCGGATCGACGGACGCTTCGAGGACGAGCCGTCCGACGTGCGAGGGGTACAGGTGGGCGTAGACCGCGCCGAGCGCCGTTCCGTAGGAGACGCCGAAGTAGTGCAGCCGCTCGTCGCCGAGGAGGTAGCGCATCAGGTCGAGGTCGCGCGCGGTGTGCGAGGTGCCGATGTACGGGAGGAGCGCCCCGGAATGCTCGGCGCAGGCGTCGGCCCCGTCGTAACCGGTGTCGTCCGCGGTTTTCCCGCAGCGCACGGGGATGGTCGCGCCAACGCCGCGCGGGTCGAAGGAGACCAGGTCGTAGCGGTCGAGGAGCGGCTTGTACTGGTTGAGGAATTCGGGCAGTCCCCTCACGCCGGACACGCCGGGGCCGCCGAAGTTGAGGACGAGCGAGCCGATGCGCCGGGCGTTCGGGCCGGTGGCCTTGCGGCGGATCAGGGCGACGTCGATCGTCCTGCCGTCTGGTTTCCGGTAGTCGAGGGGGGCCTTCATGGCGGCGCAGTCGTAGCCCGTGCGCGCGGTGGGCGGCGAGGTGCAGCGGGACCAGTGGAGGTGCTGGCCGGTGGTGAGCACGGTGGGCAGACCGGCGGGCGGGTTGTTCGCGGTGAACTCCGTACGCGGCTCCGCACTCCGGCGGGGAGCGTCGTGCTGGAGCCAGGCGCCGACGGCCCCGATCGCGGCAAGGACGACCCCGGCGATGATGAGCGCACCGACCGAGAGGCCCGGTCTGCGGCTTCGTACCGTATGTGCGTCACTCAATGAAGTCCCCGTGTTCCCGCCCCTGGACGCCTGCCCCGTGCCCGCATGCCCGTACCCGTGATCGTCCGATCGTCGAATGTACCGCGCCGGGTACGGCGCGATGGCGCACAGCATCCGGGAGGAGGAATGGCGGCCTGTCAACACACGAAGCCGGACGGTCCCAGCACGCCGCCGGCCGTCGCGACCACACCACCGGCGACCTCAATCCACCGCACGAACGGCATGGTGGCCAGGGTGTGGCTGCGGGGCCGGCTGGGTCGCGCTGAACGCTGCTCTGTCAATCAACTCCCCCAGGCTTCCAGGGAGTTGTGTTCAGGCAGGTGGCCCGGGTGAGCGAGTCGGCTGTTCGCCGCCTGGGAGCGAGGAGGCTCACTTACCCCCGGCCGCAGGAAGACGAACGCGGGAAGGTCACCCGACGCTGCGGCGGTAACAGATCAGAAGGCCGGCGATGCCGACGAAGGCGCGTTGGCGACGGAGATGCCGACCAGGACAACACACCCCGGCAACGTCCATGAGCCGGGGACGGCCCTCGGTGGTCCCAGCACCACCCCCACACGCACCGTCTGGCCGCACTGTCCTGCCGCCCCGTGTCCGCCAGAGTCGTGAGGGGTCGGCGGACACGGCCGACAAAATCACCAGCAGGAGGGGAAACAGCATGTCCGAAGCAGCAGTTGGGGCACATCGCGGCATGGCCCGACGAGGGTTCCTGGCCGGGGCCGCCGCCATGACGGGTGCGGCACTGACGGGCACGGCGTCCGCCGGCACGGCACGCGCGGCCGGGACCAGGGCCGCAAACGGCGCCCACACCGGCCCGTTGGCGTTCACCCACGTCACCGTGATCGACGGATCGGGAGCACCCCCGGCCCCCGACATGACGGTCGTCGTCGAGGGCGGCCGCATCACCCAACTCGCCCCGAGCGCACACGCCCGGCTCCGCCCGGACACCCGCACGGTCGACCTGACCGGCAAATACCTGATCCCGGGACTGATCGAGGCGCACACCCACAGCGACGGCCCGGAGACAGTGATCCCGGCGCTGTACGCCCTCACCGGCGTCACCACGGTCCGGGAGATGCGGGGCCAGCCGGTCCACCACGAGTGGCGCGAGAAGATCCGCAACGGTGCACTGCTCGGCCCCCGCTGGGTGATCGGCAGCCCCATCGTCGACGGCACGCCCTCCCTGTGGGCGGCCGACGTGGGCCCCACCATCGAGGTGCGCGACGCGGCCGAGGCCCGGCGCGCCGTACGGCGGGTCAAGCGCGAGGGCGCGGACTTCGTCAAGGTGTACTCCCGCCTGTCCCGCGAGGCCTACTTCGCCATCGCGGACGAGGCACAGCGCCAGGGCATCCCCCACCTCGGGCACTGCCCCGACACCGTACGGATCGCGGAGGCGAGCGCCACCGGCCACCGCACCATCGAGCACCTGCACGCGCTGCTCCTGGCGACCTCACGGCACGAGAAGGAGATACGGCGCCGCCTGGCCGCCGTACGGATCGACCCGCGCGACCCCAGCAGCCTGTCCCGCTACCACAGCTGGTTCCAGCAGGTGCATCCCCTCGAATGGCGGGCGGTGCAGGGCTACGACCGGGACCGGGCGGACGCCCTCTTCGCGGGTCTGGCGGCCGACGGGACCGCGGTCGTCCCCACGCTCAGCGTGCACCGCACACTGGAGCTGCCCCACGACGTTCCGTCCCGGGCCGAGGAGTGGAAGTACCTGCCCGCCTGGCAGACGGAGAGCTGGCCGGACCAGCTGGCGGCCCTGACCGGTGGGCGCACCCCCGAGCAGGAGGGGCAGATCCGCCAGATCTTCGCGCACCGGCTCCGGCTGGTGAGCGAACTGCACGGCGCGGGTGTGCGGCTGGCGGCGGGCACCGACACCGGCACGGGATACCTCGTCCCGGGCTTCGCCCTCCACGACGAGCTGGCGCTGCTCGTGGCGGCCGGCCTCACCCCGGCCGAGGCCCTGCGCGCGGCCACGCGGGACGCGGCCCGCACCCTCGGCCTGCCCGCCGTCGGCACCGTGGCCCGCGGACAGGCCGCCGATCTGCTCGTCCTCGACGCCGACCCGCTGCGCGACATCCGCAACACCCGCCGTATCCACGGCGTGGTGGTCGACGGCAGGTGGATCCCGCCGGAGGAGCGCCGTCGGCTGCTCGCGGCGGTGGAAGAGGCCGCCGCACAGACCCCGCCGCCCCAGGAGGGGGCGGCCATGACGGGCTGCGGCTGCGGCGGGCACCCCGCCGCTTAGGCGAGTGCTCCACCCATGACCGGACCTCAGACCCGAGGCGTACGACCCGCACCTGGACGTCGGCTTCAGCCGGCTCCACGGCGACGGCCCGCCTGCACCGGACGGCTGCAGTCAGGCGTCCGGTGCAGGCGGGCGAGTCCGCCGTGCCGTGGTGAGGCGGTGGGTTCAGATGGTCCAGGTGCGTGAGCACAGGACGAGCAGGTATCCGTCGGGGTCGGCGACGGTCACGCCGTATCTGTCCCAGTAGGGGTTGTGGGCGGGAACTCTGGTGCCCCGATGGGACTCCAGGCGGTCGATCAGGGCCTGGTCGACGGGGGCGCCGAGGTAGATGACGAACAGGTCGTCCGCTGTCGGGGTGGGCTCGCGCGGCCGTTGGGGGTCATGTGTGAGTTCGACGTGCCAGGCGGCGCCCGGCGGGCCGACCATCAGGAGGTCGTGCTCACCCGCGACGCGCTCGGTGGAGCGCCACAGGACGTCCAGGCCGAGACCGTCCACGTAGAAGCGCTCGGCGGCTGCGAGGTTCCGTGAGGGCCGGGCCACCCGGATCCGGGTCGTGGAGTCGATCACGCGGAACGCTCCAGGGCGGCGCGCCAGACCGGGCTGTCGACGTAGTGGTTGTCGAAGCGTTCCGAGGACTCGGCGATCTCCTTCGGGTCTGCCTCGCCGCGCATCACCCGGCCGAGCAGGCGCAGGTAGTCGAACCTGCCCATACCGGGGGTGAAGACGAACAGGACATCCGCTTCGCAGCCCGGGGCGGCCGCGAAGGCGTGCGGGGTGTGGGGCGGTACGGCGAGGAAGTCGCCTGCCTTCAGGACGGTGACGTCCTCTCCCACCAGGACCTGCAGGGCTCCGCTGATGACGAAGAAGAGTTCCGATGCCCGGGTGTGGAAGTGGGCAGGCGCCCCTGTCGCGCCCTTGGCGAAGGCGGATCGGTAGCTTGTGCAGCCGCCTGCGGTGCCGTCCGAGTCGGCCAGCAGGGTCATCACGCTGCTCGGGTCGGCGCAGGTCTCGGCATCTGCCTGGCGGACCAGCAGCGCCTCGAGCGGGGTCGTGGTCGCGGGCATGGTGGGTGTTTCCTTGTTCATGAGGGTGCTCCTGGGTGTGCGGATGGGATGGAACTGGGGTGAGGCAGGTCAGCCGCCCAGCGTGATCAGGGCTGCGATCGCCGGGCCGAAGGCACCGCCCAGCTGGTAGCAGAGGTTGAACAGGCCGATCGCTGTGGGGCGCTGAGCGGTCGGCGCGGCCTGGGTGGCGTATACCGCGAGCGTGGCCTGGCCCGCGCTGGTCGTGAAGACGGCCAGCGTCGCGACCAGCAGGAGCAGCGGCGCCCAGGGGGTCAGCACGGCGGTGAGCGGGGCCAGTGCTCCGGCCGTGAGCAGGATCGTCAGGACGCGCGGGCGGCCCAGCCGGGCCGAGGCCGCGGCCAGCACCATGGAGAGCACGGAGCCCGTGAGGAGGGCGGCGAGTTGGCCGGTGCCGATCGTGGAGGTCGACCAGTCGGTACGGTCGTGCAGCAGCTGCGGGATGGTGAAGAGCAGCGTGAAGTACGAGGTCGCGAGGGTGCAGGCGAGCAGGGCGGAGAGGGCGAAGGCCCGGGTGCGCAGCAGCGGTGCGGGGACGAAGCCGGTGGGGTTGGACCGGATGTGCAGGGCCAGTAGCGCGGCCGTCATCAGCGCGGCGGCCGCCGCCGGGAGCGGGTAGCGCGGGACGAGTACCAGGGCTGTCGCCGTCAGGACCAGCAGGGCGGCGCCCCGGCCGTCGAAGGGGGTGGTCTGCTGGGGTGCGGACAGGTCGGCGCGGCGCATGACGGCCGGCAGGGCCAGGAGGGCGACCGCTCCGACGGCGAGGGACATCCGCCAGGAGGCCGTGCCCGCGATCGCGGAGCCGAGCAGCGGTCCGACCGCGCCCAGCGTCCCGAAGCCTGCCGTGATCACTCCCATTCGGCGGACCGAACCGGCCAGGCTCATCGCCGCGGTGACCAGGCCCGCGCCGCCCACCGCCTGGGCCGCCCGGCCTGCCATGGCCAGCGGCAGCCAGGGTGCCGCGGCGACGACCGCGGTGCCGGTCACGATCAGGGTCGCGCTCAGCCGGAGCGTGTTGCCCAGGCCGCGGCGGCGCAGCAGGCCCGCCATCAGGGGGGTGCCGACGGCCATGGCCCAGGCGAAGACCGTCACGAGCCAGGTCGCCGTGGCCGTTCGGATGCCGAGCGAGCCGGCCATGTCGGGCAGGATCAGGACCGGGCTGTTGGCGCTCGCGGCGACCGGGGCGGCCAGCAACGCCAGCCAGGCGGAAGGGACTTGGCGCGCCGGTGTGGCGGGCGCGGTGGCGGGGGCCGGCGTCTGCGCGGCGCGGCGGGGGTCGGGGCGGGCAAGCAGGGACATGGCGGGCTCCGGACGGTGCGGGGGTCGGCGTGGAGGGCTCAGGGACGTCAGGAAGGCGGTTCAGGCAGGCCAAGCAGCTCACGCGGCTCAGGCGGCTCAGGCGGCTCAGACCGTGGTGACGGCCTCGTGGCAGGCGGGCCGTAGCGGGCGCGGGAACCAGGTGTCCGCTGCGGGGTGGCCGATGTTCACGACCATCACAGGCGTGTGGTCGTCGTCGAGGAGCTCCTTGTGCACACCCGGGAAGCCGAAGCCGGTCATCGGCCCCGCGGCCGGCCCTGCCGCCCGCCCGCCGGGGATGAAGTGCGCCGCCTGGAGTGTCGCGTTGAGCAGCGCGGACTCCTCGCGGACCGGGCGGCCGGCGAGGAGCCCATGCGGCGCAGGACCGTCAGGTGGGCCTCGCCGCGGAAGTCGACGGCGTAGCGCGGGGGCGCGCTCGACGATGGTGGTCTGGAAGCCATGGCGATGCAGCCAGTAGGCGGGCGCGGGGCCGGCGACGGAAGCGCCGGAGATCAGTGCCTTGAGGTTCGTCATGCCTCAGACCTTCTACGGGACCGCTCACCGCGGGCTCACCGTGCGCTCACCGCGCTCGCTTGCACGCCCGCCCGCTTGCACACCCGCTCGCCCGCTTGCTCGCTTGCTCGCCGCGGAGGAATGGCCGCGCTCACCGGTGCGCGGCCACGGCCTCAAGGACGGACTCCAGGGCCTTCTCGGACAACCCCAGCATGCGCAGCACCTCCGGGGCGTGCGCCCCGACCGTGTCAGCGGCCTCGGCGGCCTGCCGGTAGTGCTTGCGTGCCTGCGTGTGGTGGCTGCGGGCTTCGGCGACGCGGCCGAGGCCGATGAGCGTGCGCACCCGGGGCCCCAGACTTTTGATCCAGTGCGGATCGATCCGCTCCAGCGCCTCGCTGTAGAGCCGTTCCGCCTCTGCCAGGTCGCCCTTCTCGAGGGCGATGTCGCCGAGCCCGCGCAGTGCAGCCGCCAGGTAGGTGGAGCTGCCGGCGCGGCGGGCGAGCGCGGCAGCGCCCGCATAGGCGTCACGGGCCCCCGCCGCGTCGTCCCCGGCGAGGTGATCGCCCCGGTTGACCAGCAGGTCGGCGCTGTCCTCCAGAGCGCCGAGCCGTTCGGTGAGCACCAGGGCCTCGTCGGTCAGCGCGACCGCCCGCGTCCGGTCGCCGCGCGCGCCGGCCAGGCCGGCCAGCGTGTCCAGGGCCAGTGCGGCGCCCCAGCGGTCACCGAGCGAACGGAATCCCTCCAGGGCCTGGCCGAAGGCGTCCTCGGCCGCCGCGGGATCCCGCTGGCCGAGGTGCCCGAATCCCGACACGTAGTGGGCGGCGGCCCGCGCCCACGGCTCGGGACAGTCGCGCTGGGACGAGACGAGCGCGAATGCACCCTGCGGGTCAGGTCCGTCTGCGTTCCGCATCATCCACAGCAGCAGGACGATCGGGTAGCGGCCCGACCGGTCGCCGGGCCACGCGGCCACCAGCGCCTTGCCGGCCGTCGCACGGTGCCGCTGCCACACCTGCCCCCCGGCATCGCCCGCTGCCGACGCCGCGCCGGCGAGCAGCACGCACGTCGCGTACTCCTCGCCGAGCCCGTCGGGGACCGCCTCGCCCACCGATGCGAGCAGTGCGATCGCCAGGGGCGCGACCGACGCGGACGCGCCGCGGATCCACAGGTAGTTGAACGCCGCGGCGAGCAACTCGAAGGCCCTTTCCACTGCCGGCTCCTCGACCGCCCAGCGCAGCGCCGCCAGGAGGTCACCGTGCTCGGCGGCGACCACGGGCAGCCACTCCAGCTGCTCGGCCCGCCGCAGATGCGGGTCGGCCGTCCGCACGAGTTCCAGCAGGCGCTGGGCGTGGGCGCGCTGCACGGACTCGCGTTCGCCCGCCGCGTCGAGGCGTTCGGCACCGTAGGCGCGGATCGTCTCCAGCATCCGGTAGCGGCCGCCCGCGGCCTCCAGCAGCGACTTGTCGGCCAGCGCCTCCAGCGTCTCACCGTCGGTGCCGCACACCCGAAGCGCGGACTGGGCCGTCGCGCCCCCGACGAAGACCGTGAACCGCCGCGCGGCCCGCTGCTCGGGCTCGGACAGCAGGTCCCAGCTCCACGCGACCACCGAGCGCAGCGTGCGGTGCCGCTCGTCCGCCGCGCGGTTGCTGCGGGCGCCGACGGCGAGCAGGTCGTCCAGCCGCCCCGCCAGGTCGTCGATGTCCAGGGTGCGCGACCGCGCCGCGGCGAGCTCGATGGCCAGCGGCAGGTCATCAAGCGCCGCGCAGATCCGCCGCACGATCTCGGGGTCGGCGGTGAAGCCGCGCCGCACGGCACCGGCCCGCTCCGTGAACAGCCGTACAGCCGCGTCCTCGTCGAGCGGCCGCACGGAGAAGAGGTACTCGCCGATGATGCCGAGCGGCTCCCGGCTCGTCGCCAGCACACGCAGCCGCGGGCAGGCCGCCAACAGCCGCGCCGCCAGCCCGGCGACCTCGTCGGCAAGGTGCTCGCAGTTGTCCAGGACGAGCAGCAGCACCTGGTCGGACAGCGCCGCGATCAGACGATCGACCGGCGCCTTCGCTCCGCCGTCCATCTGAAGCCCGTTCTCCCGCAGGCCGAGCGCGCCCAGCAGGGCATGCGGCAGGCCGGCGCCGTCGCGCAGCGGTGCCAGCTCCACAAAGCACACCTGGCCCGCAACGCCCCCGACACCCGCGACCTCGACCGACAGCCGGGTCTTGCCGACGCCGCCCGGCCCGAGGAGGGTGACCAGCCGAGCCACCCGCAACGCCTCGGCGACTTCCGTCACCTCCTCGGCGCGCCCCACGAAACTCGTCAGCTGGGCGGGCGGCGCGGCGGGCGACGCCGTCGGATCGATGCTCAGCAGCTCCCTGTGCAACGCCGTCAGTTCGGCCGAGGGATCGGCGCCCAGCTCGTCGGCCAGGTGACGCCGGGTCTCCTCGAACACCACCAGCGCCTCGGCCTGCCCGCCCTCGGCGAACAGCGCCCGCATCAGCAGCCCCGCCAGCCGTTCCCGGAGCGGATGGCGGCCGACCAACTCGCGCAACTCAGGTACGACCGCCGTGTGTTCGCCGAGCCGCAGCCCCGCTTCGATGCGGTCTTCGAGTGCCCCGAGCCGACGCTCTTCCAGCCGCACGGCGGCGGCCTGGGCGGTCTCGCTCTCGGGCAGGTCGGCCAGCGCCGGTCCCCGCCACAACTCCAGCGCCTCACACAGCAGCACGACCGCCCGTTTGGCGTCGCCGTCGACGAGCGCCGCACGCCCCTCCCCCGCCAAACGCTCGAACCGGCAGGTGTCCACATCGTCCGGATCGACCACGATCCGATACCCCGCCCCGGCCCGTTCGATCGCGGCCCCGGCGCCCAGTGCGCTACGGAGCCTGGACACCTGGGACTGCAGCGAATGGGCCGAAAGCGCCCCGGTGGGGTCGATCTCGTCAGCCAGCCGGTCCGTCGAGACGACATCTCCGGGGCGCACCAACAGCAGGGCCAGCAACGCCCGTCGGGCCGGTCCGCCCAACGCGACGTCGCCGCCGTCGCCGTGCCATGCTCGAGTCTCGCCGAGGATTGCGAACTGCATGCCGGCGATTATTCATCGGCGTGAAGATCATGGTGCGATCGGGCCGAGGAAGGTCCCGCCCGAGACGTCGACGGTCTGACCGGTCACCCAGCGGCCCTGTGGGCCGGCCAGGAATGCGACGACGTCCGCGATGTCCTCCGGCTCGCCCAACCGCCCCAGCGCGGTGATCGACTCCAGCCCGGCCACCACCTCGGGGATGGAGGTGTAGCCCGCGGTCATGTCGGTCCGCACGGCACCCGGCGCGACCGTGTTCACCGTGATGCCGCGGCGGCCGAGCTCGTTGGCCAGCGACGGTGCCATCGACTCCAGCGCCGCTTTGCTGATCGTGTAGCCGATCTGGGTGGAGACCGCGAACCGGCTGGCCGTGGAGCCCATGTTGATGATGCGTCCACCGTCGTTCAGCAGTGCCATCGCGCGCTGGACCACGAAGAACGGGGTGGCGACGTTGATCTCCATCAGCCTGCCGAACTCCTCCTCGGTGACCTGCGAGATCGGGTTGCCCGAGCTGATGCCCGCGTTGTTGACCAGAATGTCCAGCCCGGCCCCTGCCAGCCCCACGGTCAGCTCGTCGAACAGCTGGTCCACCGCGCCGTTCTCGCCGAACCGGGCCCGGATCGCGAACGCCCGGCCGCCCGCTTCCTCGATCCGCCCCACGACCTCCTGGGCCGCCTGGTCGTTGCCGCCGTAGTGGACGGCGACCAGCGCGCCCTCGGCCGCCAGCCGCAGCGCGACCGCCCGGCCGATTCCCCGCGAACCGCCGGTCACCAGTGCCGTCCTGCCGGTCAGAAGGTTCATTGCCGCTCCCTGTCGGATGGCCGGTCCGCAGCGGATCCGGCGATGACCCAACAGTCGCGGCGAGGGCTCACCAGGAGCTCACCGCGGGCTCACCGGGGTACATACCCCTCGAAGCCTTGACGCCGGATCAGCAGCTGTTGCGCGTGCTCCTGGAGGACGACCAGGCGGCCTTCGAGCAGGCCCTGGCGCATCGTCTTGTCCAGCACCGGCAGAGCGCGTCCCCCGATGCGGCGCCCCGCAGCCTGCTGCCGCACAAGACGATCGCCCTGGCCGCTTTGGCCGTCCAGGTGCACGGCTGGGACGTGCGCGTCCGATCCGGCTACCTGCCGCAGGCCTTGCTAGTGCTGTGACCGCATAGGTTCGCCGGGTCGGCGGTCGTGGCGGTTGCATGTGCGGTGACATCCGATCCGACCGCTGGAGGCGCGGTGGCCGAGCCCGTCCGTGTACGCAGACTGACCGACCACGAGGGGCAGAAGCTGCAGCAGATCGTGCGCCGGGGCGGCACGAGTTCGGTGCGCTACCGGCGGGCGATGATGCTGCTGGCCTCCGCTGGAGGAAAACGGGTGCCGGTGATCGCACAGCTGGTGCAGGCCGACGAGGACACCGTCCGGGATGTGATCCACGCGTTCACCGAGAAGGGCCTGGCCTGCCTGGACCCTCGGTGGGCGGGAGGCCGTCCCCGCCAACTCAAGTCTGACGAAGAGGACTTCGTCGTCCAGACGGCCACCACCCGCCCGGTCAAGCTCGGCCAGCCTCTTACTCGCTGGTCACTGCGCAAGCTCGTCGCCTACCTGCGCAAAGTCCACGGCCGGGTGATTCGCATCGGCCGTGAGGCATTACGGTGCCTGCTCGCCCGCCGAGGCGTCACCTCCCAGCGCACCAAGACCTGGAAGGAGTCCCCGGACCCCGAAAGGGAGACGAAGCTGGACCGTATCGAGCACGTCCTGGACCGCTTCCCGGACCGGGTATTCGCCTTCGATGAGTTCGGCCCACTCGGAATCCGGCCCATCGGCGGCAGCTGCTGGGCCGAACAGACCCGGCCCGACCGGCTGCCGGCCACCTACCATCGCACCCACGGCGTCCGGTACTTCCATGGCTGCTACTCGGTGGGCGATGACCGTCTGTGGGGCGTGAACCGCCGCAAGAAGGGTGCCGGGAACACGCTGGCCGCGCTGAAATCGATCCGCGCCGCCCGGCCCGACGGCGCACCGATCTACGTGATCCTGGACAACCTGTCCGCCCACAAGGGCGCCGACATCCGCCGCTGGGCAAAGAAGCACAAGGTCGAGCTGTGCTTCACCCCGACCTACGCCTCCTGGGCGAACCCGATCGAGGCGCACTTCGGACCACTGCGGCAGTTCACCATCGCCAACTCCCACCACCCCAACCACACCGTCCAGACCAGGACCCTGCACTCCTACCTCCGCTGGCGCAACGCCAATGCCCGCCACTCCGACGTCCTGGCCGCCGAACGCAAGGAACGCGCCCGAATCCGCAGCGAGAAAGGCACCCGATGGGGCGGACGCCCCCTCACAACCGCAGCCTGATCCAACCCGGCGAACCTACGCGGTCACAGCACTAGATCGCTGCCGTTGCGGCTCCGTAGGGCGACACGGCCGTCGGCCCACCGGCCGGCCAGGGCGCGGTAACCGTCCCACTTCTGTTATGCGCTGTTGAGCTGTCCACGGACTATCGTCCAGCGTCATGTCGATCACCGGTTGGCGAGCACGGGAGTTCAGCTCCCTGTTGGCCGATCTCGGTGAAGGGTTGGATGATCTGGGGGTGCCCGAGGGGCAGCCGTTCCTGATCAGTCCGGCGGGCGTGTACGACGTGGCGCTGAACCGGTATTTCTCGGTGTGGCTGGCGTCTTCGCCGTGGAACACCCAGGCCGCCCATGCCCGGGACCTGCGCACGTACTTCGACTTCCTGTGGTTCGCGCGAGGCAGGCGGGACTGGCGTGATGCGCCCATGGACGACCGGCGGGCGGCGTTCGAGTGGTGGGGCGGTCACCTACGACTGCAATGTCTGCCGGCAGCCCTACGAGCGCCCCGACCTGGCCGCCTGCGCCACGCACGACGCGGTAGGACGGCATCATCGCGTCGAAGGCGCCCTTGAACTGCTGAATCGACCCACAAAGCCCTGACCGCACCACACGGGCCTCGACCCGGAATCCTGCGGACAGGGACTGTGCGACGGGGACTCGACGCCACGTAGGCAGGCAGTCTCCGGAATCCCAGCAGCACGCGGTGGCGGTAGCCCTCCGGCCGGCCGCCCCAGCCGTCCAGTCATGCCGGTATGGGCAGCAACGGCCGGATGGCCTGCCATTTGGGGATTCGGGCCATGCCGCAGCCGAGGACTGCCCGGATGGTCGCCTGGGCCTGAGGCCGGGGCCGCGCTTCAGCGAGGCAGCAGGACGTCGACCTGCCTGCGGATGTCCTGCACGATCTCCTCGACGCTCAAGGCGATGTTCACGCCTGCCGCCATGCTGAGGAACATCACGGCGGACACGATGTGTGCCAGCGTCGCGGCGTCGCCCTCTGCGACCCGATCGTCTCGGCGCAGCACGGCGGCGACGGCCTCCTCGGTCTGCGCGACGATGGCCAGTGCCGCGCCGCGCCGGGGCTCCTCGGGGTCGCCGAAGACCATCTCTCGCAGGTAGGTGCGTCCGTTGTCGATCTGGATGCGGTTGCACTCGACGATCGGCCGGACGATCGCCATCACCGCGTCCAGCACGCCGGGGACGGTCTCGGCGTCCGCCCGGCCCTGCTCAAGTGCTTCGACGTACTTGGCGTTCTGGACAAGGAGGAGGAGTTCGCCCTTGGTCTTGGCATAAAGGAACAGGGTCCCGGTGCCGATGTCGGCCTTGTCGGCGATCTGCTGGGTCGTGACCTCATCGACGCCGTGTTCGGCGAACAGTTCACTGGCGGCAGCGACGATGCGGTCGAGTTTCTCCTGCTTGTTCCGCTCGCGCCGTCCGACCGACTGGGAGGCGACAGACATGGGTGGTGTCCTCGTGCGTTCTGTGTCGCCCGTCGCGGTTGCGGCGGGTCAGCTGTTGCCGATGACGGCCTTGCCGCGGATGCCGCCCTGGGACAGGGACTGCAGCGCCTGCGGGGTCTGGTCGAAGCCGACCACCTTTCCCACGACCGGGCGCACCACGCCCTTGTCGATGAGGGTGGTGATCTGGCGGAGCTGGTCGCCGCTGGCGCGCATGAGCATGAACTCGTACGTCACGCCGAGCTTCTTCGCCTGCTTGCGGATCTTGCGGCTCAGGACGCCGACCCCCAGGCGCAGCAGCGGGTTGAGGCCGGCCTCGCGCGCGAAAGTGGGCTCCGGGGGACCAGAGATCTCGATGGCTTTGCCGCCGGGCTTGAGCACCCGCAGGGACTTCTCGAGAGTCTCCCCACCGAGGCTGTCCAGCACCAGGTCGTAGCCGGTCAGGAGCTGCTCGAAGTCCTGGCTGCGGTAATCGATCACCGTGTCCGCGCCGAGCGCGCGCACGAAGTCCGCGTTGGAAGCGCTGGCGGTCGTGGCGACGTGCGCACCGAGGTGCGCGGCGAGCTGGATCGCGATCGAACCGACCCCGCCGGCGCCGGCGTGGATGAGAACCTTCTGCCCGGGCCGCACCTTCCCGCGCTCCACCAGTGCCTGCCACGCCGTGAGCGCCACCAGCGGCAGCGCGCCGGCCTCATTCATGCTGATCGAGGCGGGCTTGAGCGCCAGGTCGCCCTCCGCGACGGCGATGCGCTCGGCGAACGTGCCGATGCGGTCCTGGTCGGGCCGGCCGTAGACCTCGTCCCCGGGCTTGAAGCCGCGAACCGCCGTCCCGACGCCGATGACAGTGCCCGCGACATCGTTGCCCAGGATCACCGGCAGCTTGTAGGGCAGGATCTGCTTCAACTCACCGGCGCGGATCTTCTCATCCAGCTGATTCAGCCCGGCAGCCTCCACCCGGACGAGCACGTCGTGCTCCCCCACGGTGGGTTCGGGGACGTCCGCCTCCTGCAGCGGCTCCTTGTACTTGGTGACCACGAACGCTCTCATGGGGCACTACTCCTTGTCTTCATCCTATTTATCCAGGCGTGAGGCCAGATCGGCCAATTCGGCGTGACATGGGGCCTCGCCTCACTCACTCAACCCGAGTGCACTCAACTATGAGTATGCTCAGAATTATTTCCAGGGAGGCCCCATGGGACGCGGCCCACATGCCGGGCTCCGGGCGCGGCCGAACGGGACGGGGCGGCCGGCGTCAGGCGACGCTCAGGACGATCTTCCCGGTGGTGCGGCCCTGCTCGCCGATCTCGTGCGCCTTCGCGGCCTCGGCCAGCGGGACGACGGTCTCGACCACGGGCGTGAGCGCGCCCCGCTCGGCCAGGGCGGCGATCTCGCGCAGACCCAGGTGGTCGGGCTCGACCAGCATCCACACCGCCCGCACGTGGCCGGGGACGTCGGCGGGGACGTCGTCGGGGCCGGGCAGGGTGATCAGCCGGCCGCCCGGGCGCAGCACCGTCAGGGACCGCTCGGCGTTCTGGCCGCCGAGCCCGTCCAGCACCACGTCCACGTCCCCGACGGCGTCCTCGAAGCGGACCGTGCGGTAGTCGATCACCTCGTCCGCGCCCAGCTGCCGCAGCAGGTCGTGCTTGCCGGCGCTGGCCGTGCCGATGACGTACGCGCCGCGGGCCTTGGCGATCTGCACGGCCAGGTGGCCGACCCCGCCGGCCGCCGCGTGCACCAGCACCCGCTCACCGGCGCGCACCCCGGCGGTGTCCACCAGGGCCTGCCAGGCGGTCAGTCCGGCCAGCGGCAGCGCCGCCGCCTGCACGTGGGTGAGGTTCGCCGGCTTGGGTGCGAGGTGGCGGGCCGGGGCGACGACGTACTCGGCGTAGGCGCCGGCCTGCCGCGGGAACAGCGGCATGCCGTACACCTCGTCCCCGGGGCGGAACATCCCCACGCCCGGTCCGACGGCCTCCACGGTGCCGGAGACGTCCCATCCGACCGCCGGGACCTCGCCCCACTCGATCAGGGCCCCGCTGGCCCGGGTCTTGAAGTCCACCGGGTTCACACCGGCCGCGTGGACCCGCACCAGGACCTCGTTCAGTCCCGGCTCGGGCCGGGCGACCTCACGCTCCACGAGCACTTCCGGTCCGCCCCACTGCTCCACGACCACCGCACGCATGTTGTCCGCCTCACTCTTTTCCGTCTTGATCGGATACCGGCCGCCCGGGTCCTTCCCGGCGCGACGCAGTCCACGATCCGGCACCCGCCCCCACCATGGTGTTGGCCGTCTGGCCACTATGTGACAGGATCTGGCCATGAGTGAGATGCCGTGGCCGTGCACCGACCCCCGCCCCGACCCGAGCGCCGACGCGGCCGGGCGGCACCGCATCGCCGTCCTCGCCCTGCCCGGCGTCCCGCCCTTCGAACTCGGCATCCCCTCCCGCGTCTTCGGCAGCGTCCTGGACGCCGGCTCACGCCCGCTGTACGAGGTCACCGTCTGCACCGCCGACGGCGCCCCGGTCCTCAGCGACGCCGGGTTCACCGTGCAGCCCGCGGCCGGTCCCGAGGCCCTGGCCGCCGCGGACACCGTGATCGTCCCGCCCACGCACGCCATGCCCGAGCTGGGCCGCGGCGGCCCGCTGCCGCCCGAGGTCACCGCGGCCATCGCCGACATCCGGCCCGGCACCCGCCTGGTGTCCATCTGCGCCGGCTCCTACGTCCTGGCCGCCGCGGGCCTCCTCGACGGCCGGCCCGCCACCACCCACTGGGGCCTCGCCCCCGAGTTCCGCCGCGCCTACCCCCGCGTCAAGGTCGACGAGGAGGTCCTCTTCGTCGACGACGGCGACGTCCTGACCTCCGCGGGCGTCGCCGCCGGCATCGATCTGTGCCTGCACATGATCCGCCGCGACCACGGCGCCGCCGCCGCCAACCGCGCCGCCCGCATGTGCGTCGTCCCGCCCTGGCGGGACGGCGGCCAGGCCCAGTACATCGACCGCCCGGTGCCCGAACCCACCGTCGCCACCACCACCGCCACCCGCACCTGGGCCCTGGAACACCTCGGCGACCCCCTCTCCCTGAACCGCCTGGCCGAACACGCCCGGATGAGCCTGCGCTCCTTCACCCGCCGCTTCCGCGACGAGGTCGGCATGACCCCCGTGCAGTGGCTCACCGCGCAACGCCTGGAACTGGCCAAGCAGTTGCTGGAGACCACCGACCTGTCCATCGACCTGGTCGCCCACCGCTGTGGCTTCGGCTCCGCCAACTCCCTGCGCGCCCACATGCGCACCGCCTTCGGTGTCTCACCCGCCTCCTACCGCCGCACCTTCCATACCGACGACCTGGTGGAAGCGGGCGTCTGAGGACACATCAGCGCCGCACATACCCGCTCCGCGGGCCGGCCGGGATCCGCCTGATCATCCGCTGCCGGTGCCCCTCCAGCGGAGGCCAGCAGCATCATCGCCCGCCGGTAGCGCACCGAACTCGTGCCGCCCCGGCGCACGATCTGCTGCAGCTTCTGCCCCTCGCGGTCGGTCAGTCTGCGTACACGGACGGGCTCGGCCACCGCGCCTCCAGCGGTCGGATCGGATGTCACCGCACATGCAACCGCCACGACCGCCGACCCGGCGAACCTATGCGGTCACAGCACTAGCTGGCCCGGAAGGCGCGCCGCCGGCCCACGGATGAGCTGCCCCGGCTGGGCGACTTGCTGCTGGAGGGGGCGGCGAGAGCGCCTGGGCCGACGCACTTCTCGACCGGCCGCAGCGGCGGTCGAAGCGAGACAGTCGGCAATCCACCCGCACGCGGTGGGGGCGCGCTCAGCCGGCACCGCCTTCGCCAGCCGCACCATGCCCGCCGGATCCGCAGCTACCACTCCGAAAAGACACCGTCGCCGACAACGGCACAGGGCCCGGATCCGTACGGATCCGGGCCCTGCACCATGCAGTAGCGGGGACAGGATTTGAACCTGCGACCTCTGGGTTATGAGCCCAGCGAGCTACCGAGCTGCTCCACCCCGCGTCGGTGATCCCTACCGTACGCCATCACAGCGGACCCAAAGACCACCACCGCGGAAGGGTGCCCGGCGCGCGGGTGGGCCACGACCGGATGGCCCGTTGGGCCGTCGCGTTCGCCCGCGCCGGCCTCGGCCTGGCTGCCGCGCCTCAGCGGCTGAAGTCCTCGCCGAAGTGAGCGGCGCCCGTCGGCCCGGAGAGCGCACCGATGTTGAAGCTGGTGCTCCCCGCTCCTGTGACGCCGGAAGCGCTGGTCGGCAGCCGCCAGACTCGCCCCTTCCAGCCGTCCTCGCCATTCCCGCCGACCAGGATCCCGCCCGCCCCGCCCACAGCCACATGCACCGCCGCCCCGAAGTGGTCCATCGCCTCCGACGTGCTCGGCACGCTGCTGGTGTTCTGGGTGATGACCTGGGCGCCTGCGGTGGTGACACCGTTCGGGCCGCCACGCAGCACGGTGACCGCACCCGCCCGGAAGGTTCCCTCGGCGTCGCCGCCGGTCTCCCACGGTGCCCCGATCACGAGGTCCCCGTAGCCGTCGCCGTTCGTGTCGCCCACGGCGAGACTGTCGCCGAACCGGTCGTTCTTCTCGTCGATTCCCGGCACCCCCCTGGTGGCCTGTGTGAGGGTCCGTGGCGCCCGGGTCGTGCTGATGCCCTTCGGGCCGCCGTAGGTCACGTAGACCGCGCCGCCGGGCGCCGCGGCCGTCCCGGCGTCGCCGTTCCCGCTGACGAAGTCCTGGTAGCCGTCGTGGTCAAGGTCACCGAACGTACCCGTGCCCGTCGCCTTGAGGGTTCCGGCGTCGGCGAGGCCCGCCGCCGAGCCGACGTAGAGCCGCCCGGTGGCGGTGAAGTCCCGTGCGTTGCCGCCGGTCGCGATGTCGGCCACACCGTCACCGGTCATGTCGCCCACGAACACGACTCCGGGCGCGTACCCGGCGTCCTTCGTCACGGTGTCGCGGAACTCGATGCGCGCGGGGGCGCCCGTGCGGTCGAACGGGCCGTAGTAGACGGCCAGACCCCATGTGCCGTCCGCATGGGCGGCCGCCACCACGTCCGCGGTTCCGTCGCCGTCGACATCACCGGCGTCCGCGATGGAGTTGAACAGCCACGGCGAGGTCGCGGTTCCCTCTCCGCTCTCGCCCGCGGGCAGCTGACCGGCGCCGCTCAGTCCGTTGGCGCCGCCCCACACGACCGACCAGTGGGAGAGGTCGCGGATGAGGAGGTCGTCGTAGCCGTCGCCGTTCAGGTCGCCATTGCCGCCGAGGAGGCCCCAGCGCCGTTCGGCGGCCGGGTCGCCGGGCACGCCCTCGGTCGCCTGCGTGATGATCTGGCTGTGCGTGGTGTCGTAGCCGCCGGTGGAGCCGTAGACCACGGTCACCGCCCCGGCATGGCGGGCCCCGTCGACAGTGGCGGTGGGCGCGGTGATCACGAGATCGGCGAAACCGTCACCGTTGAAGTCCGACGAGGTGCCGTCGGCGGCGGCCGGAGCGGCAACCGCGGTGCCGGGTGCCAGTCCGATCACTCCGAGGACCGTGGCGGCGGACAGGGCCACGGCCGCGGCGGAACGTACGCGGAGGTGAGTGTGGGCGCGGGTACGGGCGCGGGTGGTCATCCGGTTTCCCCCTACATCACTTTCGAATCAGTGGTGTTCGTGTTCGCACTGTTGGAACTCCACTGCACAGACCGCTCGGTGATCAGAAGGTTGTACGCGCAGTGGCCCGGCCCGACCACGCAGGCGCTCTTCGCCCGGCGCGCGGTGATCGTGTTCCGGGCGGCCGCCGCCCGGGTAAGGCGCTCGCCGCTCGTACGGACGGAGCGGGTGAACTGGACGTGCAGGAACGGGACGTCCTCGTTGGCGGCCTCCTGGCCCTGGACGTTGTCGTGGCCCTCCAGGAGACACGAGCGGACCCAGGCGCGGCACACCGCGAAGCCCCGGTCGGTGAGGGCGGTGGCCAGCCGGCGGCCGTCGGCGCGGCCCGCCTTGCCGGTGCCGGTGGAGGCGACGACGTCGTGGATGGGCGCACTTACGAACGACGCCCGGTCGGGGATCCTCACGACCCCTCAAGGATTCGACGCAATGATTGCGTCATTGTATTGTCGAGGCATGCTCTTCCCCACGCCTGCCCTCACTTCTGACGACCACCGCGTGCTTGAGGCGATCGACCACATGCGCGACGCGTTGCGACACCAGGTGCGCAACTCTCCCGCCAAGTGGACGGACGGTCTGCGCAAGTTCCTCACCGCCGACGCCGTGGCGGCATCGAACTCCATCGAGGGCTTCAAGGTGGCCACGGTCGACGTCGAAGACCTGATGGAGGGGGAGAACGAGGTCGAGGTGTCCGAGGAGAACCGCGAAGAGACCCTCGCCTACCAACGGATGATGACCTACATCCAGACGCTCCACGACGTCGAGGACTTCACCTACAACAAAGGTCTCCTCAACAGCCTCCACTGGATGCTGCAGGGCCATCGTCACAGCGCCCGCCGACCGGCCGGCCAGTGGCGCAGCGGACCTGTCTACGTCACCGACGCCCGCGATCCCGGCATCGCCGCCTACACCGCACCCGACGCCGGGCTCGTCCCCGCGCTGATGTCGGAGCTCGTCGACTGGCTCAACACCGACGATGGCAGCCATCCCCTGGTCCGGGCGGCGATGGCCCACCTGCATCTGGTGTCCATCCATCCCTGGGCCGACGGCAACGGCCGCATGTCGCGCTCGCTGCAAACCCTCATGATCGCCCGGGAAGGTGTCCTCGCCCCGGAGTTCTCCTCCATCGAGAGCTGGCTCGGGCGGCCCGGCAACACGTGGGAGTACTACCGCGAACTCAACGACCGCGGTACCCACTACACGCCCCGGCAGGACGTCTCCAGCTGGGTCCGCTTCAGCCTCACCGCCTACCACCAGCAGGCCCAGACCGTCCAAGGCCGGCTTACCCGCTCCGGCCGTGTGTGGACAGCCCTCGCCGGCTTCGCCGAGGAGACCGGTCTCGACGAACGTACGGTCACCGCCCTCCACGACGTCGCCATGGCCGGGCGCGTACGCCGCTCCCGCTACCAACATGCCGAGGCCCTGAGCGTCCAACAGGCCCAACGCGATCTCCGCGACCTCACCACGACCCTCATCCTCCAGCCCGTCGGCCGCACGCGCGCCCGCTACTACGTCGCCGGCCCCCGCTTCCCCCCGCACGCCATCGACATCGCCCACACCCCCATGACCCTCACACAGCCCTACCGCACCTGATCTTCCCCGCAGCAGCCCCACGGGCAGTCCGCGACGCCGAGCTGGCTTTGACGTCGTCAATCGGCCCCTGTGCGATAGCCCGAACTGGGCCCGATTCGTGAAGATCTATGACGGCACGAAGCAGTCCCGGCACGAGCGACTGCACCCGTCCGGTGGGGCCGTCTGAAGCCGTCTCTCCACAAACGGGCGCTCAGGTGAGGAGTTCGGCGAGTTGGGCCATCTCGGTGGGCGGGTCGTCACCGGTTGGATGAGGAGCTCATCGACGCCTGCCTGTTCCAGGGCGGTGATGCGGGTGCGCAGGTCGTCGCGCCGGCTGATCGCCCGCACCAGATGCTCGCCACCGCTGGTGAAGACCGACGCCACCCCGGCCACGGTTACTGAACATGAATTCGTGATGTCGGTCTGACCGGGGGTGCAGTTGCCGGTGTCCGGCCCGGAGGGGGGCGACCACCGGGGCGTCTGCTCACCGGACCGGGGGTGGTGTCCCGCCAAGGCCAAGTGGTGTAGAGAGCGGAACCGTTTGAGTCCGGATGCACCTCGCCACGGCCTGGCGCACGAGCGCCAGGATCCGATCCCGACGCTGCTCTCGGCGGTTGACGCCGATCTGCGGCAACGCTTCAGGGGCACTGCGGCCATGACCTGCGGAGTCCCGAACTCCGCATCTCTGCACCACTTCCCTGGACGCAACCGAGCGTCCGGCCAGAGTGCGCGTTCAGTCCTCACGGATGCGGCGCAGCGTAGCCACGAGTCTGCGAGGAAGCTTCGGGCCTGCGCACGCGTAGTCGATCAGCAGGTTCCGGTAGGCGGTGTTCGCGAGCTCCGGTGCCAGGGCGGTCAAGGCCCGCAGGTCGTCGGGCGAGCCGGACAGCCGTGCGCGATAGGCGACCCTCGCCGCGCGCAGGGAGACGTCGTGTGGTGCGTGTTGCAGGCCCTGTCCGGCGAGGTTCGCGGCTGCGGCGAAGTCGCCCTGTTCGGCGCGCACGTCGGCAAGGTCCAGGTAGAGGGACCAGTTGACGCAGTCCAGGGCCAGAGCGTCTTCGTACGCCGCCGCAGCCTGGCGCAGATTGCCCATCACACGCCAGGTGGCCGCTCGGGCGACCGCGGTCCACATGACCCGGTCAGCAGCATCGGCGCGATCGCACAGGAGGAAGGACAAGTCGTAGCGGCCGCAGGCGCGGGGCAGCCGTGCCATGGCGGCCAACGACTCCGGCACGGGGCTGCGTTCGGACACCACATCGAGGGCATGGAACCAGGGCGTGAACCGCTCACGCATCTCGTCGGTGTTCAGGTCGTGGCCGTAGTCCAACGTCCGCAGACACGCCTCAGCCAGCGCCTCGGCACTCACCGCGTCAAGAAAGCGCACATCGCCGAACCAGGGTGCCACGCCCCACGCCACGTCGGGCCGCACCCCCGTGACCGAGCCGAGGGCCATCACCGCGTCGTTCATGTCCCCGTCGAGGAACAAGAAGTACGCCTGCGCCAGCACTGCGCTCAAGGAGCCGTCCCCTGCAAGGCCCTCTTGCAGTTCCGAGCGCCGGTCCTGCCGCAACTCGGCGAGGGCCGCATAGGGTTCCGGAGCTGCTGGCGCCGAGGCTATCGACCCGACCAGAAATTTGACGGCGCCGACCGGGCTTCCGCCGCAGTGCGCCATCACACCGGCGAGAGCGACTCCCGTCGTCACTGATTGATTCGGCATCGCCAGAGAATATCCGTGGCCAAAGGGTGAGGATTGCATCCGTGACTTCGATCAATGTTCGGGGAGCTGCCGCGGACGGGCCATAACGCTGTCCCTGCTGCGGCTTCATCACCCTGGCCGAGCGCGGAGCATACGAGATCTGCCGTGTCTGTTTCTGGGAGGACGACGGCCAGGACGAGCAAGACGCGGACGAGATCCGAGGCGGCCCCAACCACGGGCTCAGCCTCCGCAAGGCCCGCCGGAACTTCCAGGAGATCGGCGCATGCGACGAACGCTCGACCCGGTCCGTGCGGGACCCTCTGCCCCACGAACACTCCACCAGCGGCACACCGTACGGGACGGGCACCATCCGTCCGCGGCGCTGACAGCAGACGGTGAACCGTCCTCCACCGCGTCACAAGCGCACCTGGTTCGGGCGCCGTACCTGCCGCGGTGGGAAAGCGGAAAGCGGTCGATCCGGGACGGGCATGAGTTGCGTCAGATACGACGTGCACGAGATGGCCGCGGCGGCCGCGGCTGCCGATGACCGGTCCCTGAACTCATGGCTGATCTCCGCGGTGCGTCGCGCTGCCGAGTCGGGTGAGACGCCGCATCGCCCTGACGGCGATGCGGCTACGCCTGCCCCGCTACGCGGGAGCGGGCATCACCCCGGCCCTGAAGAACCGGGCACCCCTGCCCGGAAGCAAGGGTGAAGGACGCAGGCTGCGGACTCCTGGGATGCCGCACCGCGACGCTATCGACGACTGTGCCCGCCGCTCACCTCGGGTTCGGGGCACACCCCATGGCTCATGGTCCACAAGCCGGCCTTCGCCAGGATCCACTCCTCCAGCCGCGGACCGTCATACGTCTCCCGGTCCACGAAAGCAAAGCTCACCCGGACGTCCTCAACAGGTTCGAGCTCAAGATTGCGCTGACCAAAGTCGAACTCCTCGACCTCCCAGTGGCAGCCCCTGTCCTGCAGGGCGGAGGCCAGCGCCGACTCGGTGACGTGCGAGTCGAAGCTGCGCACCGGGCCGCGGTTCGAGCTGGGCAACGTCACCGAGTCCAACACCAGCGACAGCGTCAACGACCGAAGCGTCCGGCACTGGCAGAAAAGCAACTCGACCGACCCTACGGCGAAGCGACGCGGCCACCGATGCTTCCGGCTCACCCGCCCAAGATCCTCGGGCTCACCATATTCAGCGGCGATGTCCGCCCAACAAGCGTCAGGCCGCAGCGCTCCCATAGTCCCCGTCGCGGCCAGCTGCGCCAGCTCCTCCACCAATGCCATCACAAGATCATCGCATCTCCGCTCCATCAGCCGCGCAGTCGCCGATCGAGCCCACGGCGGCGGGCCCGCCGGGATGGTGTGTCAGACCTTGGCGAGCCGGTCCACCAGCAGCTCGACCCTCGGCTCGGTGTCCTTGCGGCGGCAGCCGTCCCGACCGGGTCAGGGTCGCCACCCCGTGCAGGGACGCCCAGAACACCTCTCGATACGAACGACAGGCAGCGCGATCGCTGAGGTCTGCCGGACTGCTGAGGAGGGCTACGAAGACCGGTGCCGGTCAAGGCCGGGTCAGTGCGGTTGCTGTATCCCGCTGCTGTACGACTGCACGGTCATGCGGGCTGCGAGCGGCTCGCCCTTGCCCCGTAGTCTCGGTCCCGACCACACAGCAAGGGCGGGGGCGTTCACACAATGGCGAAGCCGGTACGTGCAGCACTGGGGGAAATCTGGCTCAACTGCCAGGTCTGCCACGGAGACCTGTTCCGAGAGCGGGGTGTCCTGCTCAACAGCACCGGCATGGAGTTCATGAAGCTGGCCTGGGCCGATGAAAACGCAACCGGTCTGATCTGCTGGCGGTGCGGCTACGTGCACCTCTTCGTCAACAAGGACATCAAGCTCTACCGAGCGGACAAGTAACACAGCCGAGTACGGCTTGGGCCGCTTCAGCCGACTTCCCCTGCAACCCTGCAACCGCCCCGACCCCTCACCCGGAATGTGTCCCGGCGAGGACACCGTCAACGAGCTCCAGGCCCAGGGCGGCCTCGTGAACGTGCGGCAGGCGGTGACGAACAGCGCGACGTCCGCGCCGTGTTCCCGGCGCGCGGCGCCGACCACCGTCGGGGATGCCGGACGTGTGCTCAAAGTGCGGCTCTCGATGCCGGGACAGCCGGGCTCTTGGCCGCGTGCGCGTGACGCCGACCGGCTTGATCGTCCCTGCGGACGCGCCGGACCCGCACACGGTGCTGAGCAGCCGTGACGGCCCCCTCCCGTCCGCGTACGCCGCTGCGCGAGGGGGCCAGGGGCGAGCTCGGTTTTCCGCGTGCTTCAGCCTGCTTCCAATTCCTCAAGAGGCTGAATTCCCGCCCGAGTTGTGTCTGAACCTGCGCTTGAGCAGTGGTCGAGTCCGGAGTGTCAGGGCTCCCGGTTGAGTTCGTGGAAGGCGCGAACATCGAAGAAGCGCAGGCCGCCGATCCGCCAGGACTGAGCTGCAGCCGGCACGGAGCGCAACGCGGGTGACCCGGGTACTTGGGCGCGTGGGCGCGTGGCCTATGCCGCCGTGACCAGGACGGGTGCGGCCTTCGTCCCCTGCTGCAGGGGGTGTGCCGTCCTGTCGGTGCGGGTGGCGAAGACGTAGAGGCGCAGGACGAGGAAGCGGCCTATTCCGGCGAGGCCGGAGGCGCCGAGGTAGACGGTCTGCTCGGTCAGCATGCCGGGCGAGGCCTGCGCCAGATGCAGGACGAACACGGCGGCGCTGGTGGCGAGGTAGGCGGCGGTGGCCGACCCCGCGGACTGCCAGTGCTCGCGCCATCCGGCGCCGTTCTCCTTGCCGAACGTGTAGCGGGCGTGGAGCTCGGTGCACAGCAGGGTCGAGGCGACGGTGACGAGCGCGTTCGAGAGGGCCCACGGCATGCTCTTGGCCACCAGCGCTACCGCGACGCTGGAGAGGACTCCGACGCCACCCCCGAAGATCACAAACCGTATGAACGCGGCGATGGGGCCGGCAGTGGCCGCAGTCGCCGACACGGGCCCCTGTACGAGCGACGACTTCATGACGTGGGCTCCTTTGCAGATTGCGGGCGGCTTCAGAGACTGCGGGCGGTGATGTCGCCGTAGGCGGTGCTCGCGCGGATGGTCAGGCCGGCGGCGGCGCCGTCGGTGTTCTTGAGCGAGTTGCAGATCCGGCCGTAGCTGGTGCCGGCGTCCAGAGCGGCACAGACTCCGCGGGCGGGGCTACGCGGACGGCACCTGCCGGCAGGCGGCCGGCGATGCGCAGCGCTACCTGGTGCTTCTCCCCCGCTGGGTCTGCCGGTCGTCAACTGTTCTCGTGCACGCCCGGATCGGCCCGCATCGCCGCCGTCCCAGACCGGCCTCGCCGGCCTTGTCGCGTGGCGGCAAGCGCACCATTGGCGGCCCTCAACTCCCCTTGTCCGCAGTCGGGTCGGAGGTTGATCTCAGTGGCTTGGGGGCTGCGGGGCGCTGGCCGTCCCTGTTTCCCGGCCGCTGAGCGCGGCGTCCAGGGTTTCCTGGGCCGTGCGCATCGCCTCGGCGTACTTCGGCTCGGACATGCGCTGCCAGGCCAGGTCCGGTGGGATGTGCTCGACCCGGCTCATCACCCACCAGATGTTGCCGAACGGGTCCCGCACCCTGCCGCCACGGTCCCCCCACGCGCTATCGGCAGCCTCGGTGACCACGTGTGCCCCGTGCGCAACAGCAGCGGCCATGGCGGCGTCCGCGTCCGGGACGTAGACCCGCAACAGCGAGGGCATCACCGGCCAGTCGGGCCGTCGGTCGAAGGCCAGCACGACCGTGTCGCCGACGCGGATCTCGCCGTGGCCGATGGTTCCGTCCTCGACCGGTACCCGGGCAAGCTCTTCGCCGTCGAACGCGCCGGTGATGAAGTCGAGCAGTGCGCCGGTGTCGTCGGTGACCACCCATGGCGCAACGCTGGTGTAGCCCTCGGGTGCAGTCTGGCTCATCGGTGTCATCCCCTCGTGCGTTCCTTCGTGATGTCACGACACTAGGCGTCAACTAGGACAGTTCTGGTCCTAGATGAACCCGGAATCAGCACAGCCCTCGTCAGCCCCTGGCATGAGGAAGAACAGAACCGGCGCCTGGCGCGCTGCGGGAGTCGTCACCGCACGCACGCCCGTCAGGGCGCCATCCACCAGGCGTACCGCGATCTGATGGAACACCAGCTCGGTGCGCTGGGCCTGGTCCTGAACGCCGTGGTGCTCTACACGCCGGGTACATCGACGCGGCCGTCGCCCAGCTCCGCGACGAGGGCCACGAATCCGCGACGAGGACATCGCGCGGCTGTCCCCGCTCAAGCACAAGAGAACATCTCCACCCGCACTGCGCTGCCGAAGTGAAAGAACATCGGCGCTCAGCTCCAACGGCCACCTGACCTGGCGCGTCGAGCAGATTGACCCCTGCTTTCGGCCCTGAAATGCACCCCGGTGCCGGTCGGTTGGCGCCCTAGAGTCGTAGTCATGACGACGAAGACGAACGAGACCACACAGACCACGCAGACCACGGACTTCGCCCCGCTCCTTGTCCGCGGCGACGACGCCGAGACGACCCGCGACCCCAGCAGCGTCATGACACTGCTCGCGGACTCCGACCACACCGGCGGACGGCTCACCAGCTACCGGTCGACGTTCGCCGAGGGCGCGGTCGGCGCACCCGCCCACCTGCACACCAAGGCGTCCGAGATGTTCTTCGTGATCGACGGAGCACTCCAGGTGCTGGTGGGCGAGGAGATCACTGTTCTGGAGGCGGGCGACTTCCTCCTCGTGCCGCCGCACACCCCGCACGCCTTCGCCGCAGCTCCCGGCAGGACGGCCGACGTACTGTTCGTCTTCACCCCGGGCGCCGGCCGCTTCGACTACCTGCGCCTCCTGGGCCGGGTGATGCGCGGCGAGGCCGACCCACAGGAGATCAAGGACTCCTCGGAGCGGTTCGACAACCACTACGTCGACAGCCCGGCATGGCGCGAGGCACTCGCCGCACGCGACTGAGCCCGTCGTTCAACAGGGCAGGCCAGTCAGCGCGCAGTCCGAGGACCTGCCGTTGACCAGCTTCCCGGCGCGGAAGCGAGCTGAGTCCTCCGCGCCGGCACAAGCCGGGACTGGGCTGGGGGTGCATCTATACGGAGACGCGATGAGCGCTTCAGCCCTCGCACTCTGGGAGTCTGGCTCTCGAGGCCACCCCCTTCTTCACCTGCGGGTTATTCGCCAGCTCTGGGGGCAGTTTCGTGTCCTCATCGATCTCAGCCGAGGCGGGCACGCAGCGGGCACGGCCGAGGGCTTGCGTGGTCTGCTGCTCAACTCAGTTGACCGGAGGAGTCGCGGTTGCTCTACTGCGATGCCGGACCGGGGAGGACGTGTGGCAGAACTGCCGGAGAGTGTAGATCGCGACATTCTGGAGGGGCGCACCATCCTCGCGGTGAAGACGATTCGTGAGGCACAAGGATGCTCGCTCCGCGAAGCAGTTGATCTTTACCATCAGCGCTACGCAGAGCTTCGTCCTGAGCCGGGCTCAGCCCAGGAAGCTACCCGGCCCCGCGTGCTGCGGTTCGAGCGGGACGGCTCTTTGACTGTGCTTGAGGGACTGCAAGACGCTCAGTAGCCGAAGAAGTGAAGGGTCGTGTCTGTGACCTGCGGCCGTGTGATCAATCAGCAAACGCGTCATCCTTGCCGCCTCCTCACGCCGCAGCCACTCGCCCCTGCCCGACGACGATCTCTGGGCGATCAACCGCTACGGAAATCTTGTATGCGCCGAGGAACGCATCCATGTCAATTCATGCCGTACGGAACCCGAACACCATGTCGGGCCAGTCGGTGGCGGGTATTCCGTCGTCGAGTGCCTCGCTGATCGTCCGCTCTTCGTAGCTGAAGTGGGATTCCATGATCGCTGCCAGTCCGTCGAGTTCGCGCCCGATCGCCTCCAGAGCCGGGCCACGCGATTCGGCCGCTCTGTCAGCGAGTTCGCTCACCTGGGACAGGATCGAGGAGATCAGTCCATGGTCCTCGACAAGATTCGTGACCGTCGCGGCGAGATCCGGGCGTTGCCGTAGTAATTCGGAGAACATCCCGTCGTCCTCACCCTGGTGGTGCGAAGTCAACGCGGCACAAAAAGCCAGGCAATGGGTGAGAAGTACGTCGTCGCTCAACCGGCGGTGACCGATACTTGTCCTGATCTCGCCGATCTGGCGACGCAGTTCTTGATGTGCTTGCGCGAGCTGCCGGCTCAAGGCGACTGCACGGTCGCCGTCATGGGAAGCCACGGATGGCGGTCCCTTCGGTTCCGCACCTCCATGCCTGACGCAATCCGTCACCGGCACGCGATGCTGCCGCTATCCGATCACGCGGCGCGGTGGAACAGCAAGGACGCGGCCTCGCGCCACTGCCGTGGGGAGTTCGCGGCGATGGAGGCGGTCGTCACCCCGCCCGGCGCCGCGGTGCAGGGCCTGGTGGGCTCGCCCGGCTGGATCGTCTTCGGGACAACGGCGGCGGTGACCGGCTGGTGGTCGGCCTGACGCCCGGCCCGCGCGGACACGCCGGGCAGATCATCATCCTCGGCCATGAGGAGAACGTCGGCGCCTGCCTGGTCGCCGGCTCGCTCACCGGCCTGGTGACGGATCAGCGCAGCAAGCGCGGCGGCGGCCCGGGCAAAGACCAGCCGCCGGCCGTGGCCCGTGTCAGCATCCGGAGCCTGCCGGGCATCGAGGCCGCCGCACACCCCGGCCTGGAGGTCTTGTCCATCGGGGGATGGGACGCCGAGCCGCTCAGCCTCGCGCCGGTCACCGGGCTGCCCTGCCTGCGCACCCTTACCGCCCATCCCGGCACGCTCGCCGATTCTCTGGAGATCGCCGAGCTCACCACACTGGAGTTCCTGGAGCTCGGCCCGGAGCAATGGCGCGTCCTCCTCGACGCGGGAGCCGTCCCCCGCAGCCTGTCGGCCGCCGCCATCACGGTGCACGGCAGCCAGGACCCGCTGCCCGTCGTGGCCCTCGCCAACGGACTCCTGGCCCTCTGGGGCCGGCCGCAGATCATCCAGACCGTCCTCGAAGGCACCCTCGGTGATGTCAGTGGCCGCTGTCAGGATGACGCGTATGACGATCAAGGACGTAGCCCGGCATGACGTGAGTGAGCAGCGGATTGAGCAGGCGCTGGAGGACATCGGGCGGCGGGCCCATCGCCGCTGGCACACGATGCAGTACGACTGTTACTCCGATGAGGAGCTGCAGGCGATGCGGGACGACCTTCTCGACCACGTCGCTGCCGGCACGGTGACGGACCCTCAGCTCAGCAATGAGCCCTCACGCGTCGTCCTGCGCACCGCGGCGGAGTGCTCCCTGGGATTCCTGGAGCTCGGCTGTTATCCCAACGGGGACCAAGAGATTCTCTTTCCCCTCGTCGGCGAGAGCATCAGCAGCGAGGACATAGCCTTCGAGGCCGTGGTGGCGCACGCGTCCACCGCGCGGGACTGGCTGGATGCGTTCGCTCTGTGCGTGATCAGCGGCATGGTCTGGGAACGGGACCGTGTCATCGGGCTGTTGCTGCGTGACCACGCGTCCACGATCCACGACGGGGTGCCGTACTCGAAGCTGGAATCACCGTCGGATCCGGCGGAACTGGCGGAGATGGACACCCTTTCCTGCTACCTGGCCAAGGCCCGTGGGCACCTGCCGCGGGACTGGCCATCGGTGACGTTGTGCATGCCGGAGGTCGACGAGCGGCTCGACGGCGCGCTGCGCCTGAATGCCCTCGGCGCCCTGACGCCGGATCAGCAGCTGTTGCGCGTGCTCCTGGAGGACGACCAGGCGGCCTTCGAGCAGGCCCTGGCGCATCGCCTGGTCCAGCACCGGCAGAGCGCATCCCCCGATGCGGCGCCCCGCAGCCTGCTGCCGCACAAGACGATCGCCCTGGCCGCTTTGGCCGTCCAGGTGCACGGCTGGGACGTGCGCGTCCGATCCGGCTACCTGCCGCAGGCCTTGCTGGCTGCCCCGGAAGGCGCGCCGCCGGTCAACGGATGAGAAGCGGCGCAGCGTGCTGTCGGACGCGGTCACGGCTGCCCCGGCAGTGTGACGTGCTGCTGGAAGGGGTGGCGCGCGCCGGGGCCGGCGGGCTTCTCGACCGGCCTCGGCGCGGCCGAAGCGTGAGAGGTGGCGGTCCACTCGCACGCGGTGGGGGCGCGCGTTCAGTCGGCGCTGCCCATCTTCGTCCGTCGCAGCATGCCCCGCCGGATCCGCAGCTACCGCTCCGGGGAGGCACTGTCGCCGACAACGGTGCAGGGCCCGGATCCGCGTGGATCCGGGCCCTGCACCATGCAGTAGCGGGGACAGGATTTGAACCTGCGACCTCTGGGTTATGAGCCCAGCGAGCTACCGAGCTGCTCCACCCCGCGTCGGTGATCCCTACCGTACGCCATCACAGCGGGCCCAAGAACCACTGCCCCGGACGGGTGCCCGGTGCGGGAGAGCGGATGGCAGCGCTGCTTTCTCCTCGCCCGCCTCCACGCCGTCCAGCAGGGGACGGCTGCTGGACGGCGTGCTCGAGCTCGAACCGGCCGACTGCGCGGCAGCCTGGGGCAGGCTGGAAGCAACGCGGCGTGAGGAATCGTGGTGCTTGTCTGGTCAGGGGCGTACGTCGACGTAGTCGCCGGTGGCCTTGGCCGGGCCGGTGGTGGGGGTGCCGGTGAAGTTCCAGCGCCAGTAGCCGTCCTTGACCGCTGTGACCGTGGTGCGCAGGGTGCCGGTGGTGCTGGTGTTCGCGGTGGCCACCGTGGTGTAGGTGCTGCTGTTCTTCGGGCGGAACTGCAGTTGCACGGCCCGGCCCGCGTATCCCGCATACCGGTAGGTGTCCCAGTTGGCCCGCACGAGCTTGCCGGTGACGCTGATACGGGCGCCCTTGGCCACCGGTTCCGGTGCGGCGTTGACCGTGAGCTGCGCGGCACGCTTGAGGCCGAACGACCCCACGCCGGGGGCGAAAACGGAATCGCCGTCGTTGGCGTCGGCCAGGACGTCGACCGACCAGGTACCCGCGTTGGCGTTGGCCAGGTCCACCGGATCGTCACTGCCCGGGGCCGGGTGGGCGTTGACGGTGAACACCGTCGTGCACGCCGTCGCGGTCTCGCAGAACGCGTCGGTGGTGTAGAAACCGCCGTGCGGGCCTTTCAGATCCACATCGGCGAAGGACAGGCCGGAGTCATCCGATCCGCTGACCGTGACCGGGAACACCACGTTGTGCGTGATCCCCACGATGACGTCATGGCCGGAGTTGACGGTGGCGCCGCTGATCACCGGGGTGCGGGGTGCGGTGGCCGATGCGGCGTCGGCGGAGGCGCCGATGCCCGCCAGCGCGACGGCGACGGCCCCCACCACAGCGGTGCGGCCTGCCGCGCGACCGCCGGACCTGTGCTGCAGGACACGTGCGGTGGTGACGGGCGGGGCGGCGTCGCGCCCGCCACTTGGTCTGGCGCCCGGTGATGCAGCGAAGCGGCTCATCAATCCTCCCAAGGGGTGACGGGTTCTGCTGCCAACCACCCCACGAGCGACGGCAGTTGGCGGCGAGCGCGGGAGACGGGTGGGTGTCACCCCCTACGACTGCCGAACCGGCCCGACCGTTGCCCCCCCGGCCGGATCGGGAAAACAACCCGCCACGGGAGGAGGGGCGGAGGGCGGCCGCGGTGGGCTGGCGGGGGTGGTTCAGCGGCGGGTCGTGGGGGCGGACCGGGTCGAGCAGCTGGGCAGGGAACGCGTGGAGGCGGAAGCCGGGGTGGCCCGCTGGCGGCTGCCGCAGCGGCAGGGGCCGTTGCCCGGCGTGAGGCGACCAGCGTCACCGCCGGCGGCCGAGCACGCCGCAGAGGCGCTGGAGCGGATCGCAGCCGAGGTGGCGTCTCAGCGCACGGGAAACACGCCGCACACGTGTCCTGCCTCACTTTCGAGGCCGCCGGGCAACCCTTGTGGCGCTGAAGTCTTCTCCCTGAGGTGAAGATCCTTAAGAGGCGGCCTCGCCTGCTCATACTCCTGACCCTGGCCGTGGTGGCGGCCGTGACGGTGACCGTCGTCATGATCATCCAGGCGAACAAGATGGAGACCGTCTCCCCGGGCGAGGAACGTGACCGGGCCGCGTCCGGAGCCGCCGTACCGCCGGGGCAGGTGGACTGCCGGAAGGTCAAGTGCATCGCGCTCACCTTCGACGGCAACCCGGGCGAACCCACCGACCGGCTGATGGACCTCCTCAAGGAGTACAAGGCACCGTCGACGTTCTTCCTCGAGGGCCGGCGCATCCACAAGTTCCCGGAGGTAGTGCGGCGGATCGCCAAGGACGGCCACGAGATCGGGGACCACACCTGGACGCACGCGGTGCTGACCGATGTCTCCGACGCGCAGATCCGCGACGAACTGCGCCGCACAGCCCGGGCCATCTCCGGCCTCACCGGCAGCGAGCCGACGCTGATGCGCCCGCCCCAGGGCCGCACCGACGACCGCGTCTCCAAGGTCTCGAAAGAACTGGGGATGGCGCAGGTGCTGTGGACGGTGACCGCGAAGGACTACGAGACGGACGACACCGCGCTGATCACCAAGCGCGTGCTCGCGGGCGCAGGCCGCGACGGGATCATCCTGCTCCACCCGCTGCACAAGGGCACCGTGCCGGCCATGCCTTCCATCCTCAAGGCGCTCCGCAAGCAGGGCTACACCTTCGTGACCGTCTCCCAGCTGCTCGCTCCGTCCAAGGCCGAGCCCGGCAAGATCTACAAGTGACGGACTGACGCGCGAAGCGTCCGCCTGCCTGGGCCCCTCGCCACCACCGGAGTGCGGCCGGGGCCGAAGTGGCGGGCTGAGGACCGGCCACGGCCGTCCCGGTCGGGAGGGCGGACGCCGGGCTGCGCAGGATCATGCCTGAGCCGGCCGAGGAGGAAGCGGCGGCATGTGCGTGACGTTGAAGTCGCCGCTCCCCCGACCGGGACGGGCCGTGCCCGCCGAGTTCCCGTCCAGGCAGTCCTCGCCGAAGCCCAGGCCCGCAAGGACTGGCGCTACGCGCAGTACGCAGTCGCCGCCGTCAACGATGCAGGAACCATCAGGTTCCTGTGCTGGGGCTGCTCGAGCAGCTCGTCCTGCGTGCCCTCGCCGAGCGTTCGGGCGACGGTTCCGTCGTACCGCGTGAGCGGGCCGGCCGGCGTGCCCTGTGAGAGAGCGCCGGAGCCGTCACGACGGCCTCGCCAGCCCGGTACTCATTCTCAACATCGGGGCCGAGGGCGGCACTGTGGTCTGCGACTGGCTGCGCGACGCCGCCGAGTTCGGCATCCCTCCGCCCGCACCCTCTTCGTCTTGCGAGACCCCGGACCGAACCGTCTTGATGAGGACGCTCTGGGTCAGCAGAGCAGCGATGCCCCCTCAGGGGCTGTCCGGACGTTGTGGCCCAGTCGCTTCCCGCCGAAGGATTCGCCGCTCTGCCGGACCATCTCGTCGCCGGACCTGAGGGCAGCCGGCGGCCGGCCGGGCCGACCCGCACGAACGGTCCGCCGAAGCGCACTACGCTGGGCCGAGCGTTGTCCGGCCCGCCGAGCATGCCAAGGGGGTTCGCCATGACCGCCGAGATGGTCGCTCCGGCGTGGATGCATGCGCAGGTCACCGCGGAACAGTACGACTCCTGGTCCGAGGAGCAGTGCGCGGGTATCGAGGTCGTGGACGGGATGATCGTTGTGAGCCCCAGCGCGTCCAAGCGGCACAACCGCCTGGCCCGGATCCTGGCGAATGCCCTGGACGCCACCGCAGGACCCAACTGGAACGCGGACACCGACTTCGACGTCCGTCTGCAGGACGTGCCGCTCACCAACCGCCGCCCGGACGTCGTCGTCTATCGCGCCGACACCCTCGACATCACGCCGACCCGCCCGGAGCATGTGCTCCTGGTGGTCGAGGTCGTCGCACCCGGTTCGGAGACCACCGACCGGATCGTGAAGGTGGACCAGTACGCCAAGGCCGGCATCCCCTTCTACTGGCGCATCGAGCAGAGCGTTACCGGCCTTCCCCTCGTCTACACCTACCTTCTCGACCCTGCCAGTGGGGTCTACCGCGACGATGTTGTGTTCACCGGTGTGGTCAAGGCCGCGGCACCCTTCCGGGTGGAGATCGACCTCAGCACACTCTGACGAGGGGGCCGTGGTCCCCGGCTGCCTGCAGAGGCCCGGCTGCGCGACAGCGCTCACGGGCACCCTCGCGGGCTTCCGCGGCACCCCCGACGATGTGAGCGGGGCCGTCGAGGCCCGCATGCGCCGCTCGCACGTCATCCGTGAGGGCAACCACCGCTTCGCGACGCTCTCGAGGAGAACGTCCTCCATCACCGCGTCGGCGACGCCAACTGGAGCATGTGCTGGCCTGCGTGGAGCTGTCGTCCATGTCGCTCGGCGTCATTCCCGCGGAGGCCCGGGAGCCGGTCATGTGGCCGCTCGAGCAGTTCACGGTCTTCGACGCCCCCCGGATCCTGTGACTGAGCGCTTCAGTTGGCCACTCTGAGCGTCACAGTTGGCCGCAGGGTAGCGACCACGTCGTGTTACTGATGCCGATCCGAGCCTCTCCTGGGCACGACCTGGGGGGTGGCCGGACCACCAGCATCAGGCGTATCTGGATCACTGTCTGCGGATTCCCGAGGCTGATGGGGCAGACGCAACACAGACCTACGGAATCGGAGACGCACGCGATGCGCGTTGTGATCATGGGTGGGACGTCCGGGATCGGCCTCGCGGCAGCCGAGAGGCTGACGGCTGCCGGCGCCGAGGTGATAGTGACCGGACGGGACCCTGAGAAGCTGGCGGCAGCCAAGGACCGGGTGGCCGGTGCCGAACAGGTCGACGGCGCCTCGGAAACGGACGTGGCGGAGTTCTTCGAGCGGATCGGCGTCATCGGCCATCTCGTGCTGGCATTCAGTCCGGGCGCGCTCGGGTTCGGGCCGCTCGCGGACGTGAGCCTGGCCAGCATCAGGGGTGCCTTCGACGGCAAGCTCTTCCCCTACCTGTACGCGATCCAGAAGGCCGACGTCACCGGCTCGGTCACGATGATCTCCGCAGCCACCGCGAGGGCCGCCCTGCCCGGCAGCGTGGCGCTCGCCGCGGTCAACGGGGCGATCGAACGCATCGTGTCCCCGCTCGCCGCCGAACTGGCTCCGGTGCGGGTCAACGCCGTGGCCCCCGGGGCCGTCGACACTGCCTGGTGGTCGTTCCTGCCGGAGGAACAGCGTGCGGCCCAGTTCACCGCCGTGGCGGCGGACCTTCCGGCCAAGCGGATCGGTCGGCCCGGCGATGTCGCGAACGCGATCGCCTACCTCATCGGCGCCGACTATGTGACGGGCACGGTCCTCCCGGTCGACGGCGGGTTCACCGTCGCCTGACGTTCACGCACCCGGATTCCTGACGAGTTTGAGGAATTGGCTCTCCACTTCTGAGCCCGGTGGCAGCAGATACGACACCAGCGTCTTGTCGTCGTTCGCCACGTGCAGCTTCACGTAGTCGAGGGTGACCTCGCCGAGCAGCGGATGGTCGATCGTACGGGCCTTGGGCACGAACGGCGCCAGCTCCTTGCGTCGCCACAGGCGGGCGAAGTCGGGGCTGGCGTCGGCCAGTTCCGCGATGAGTCCGGTGATCTCGGGCGCCAGGATGCCTTCGTTCGCCTGCGTGCGGAACAGCGCGACGGTGAGCGCGGCCTCCGTCTCCCAGTCTCGGGTCATCTCCCGCACCTCGGGCGCGGTGAACGTGAGCCACAGGACGTTGCGCCGCGATGCGGGCAAGGCGCCCAGGTCGCCGTAGAGGAGTTCGCAGCCGCGGTTCCAGGCCAGGATGTCGAACCGCGGGTTCACGATGAAGGCCGGGTTCGGGTCGAGGTGGGTGAGCAACAGCTCGTACTGGGCTGGCAGTTCGGCGCGCGAAGGCGCCCCGTCCGGAGGCGGTTCATCGGCCAGCCGGAACAGATGGGCACGCTCGACCTCATCAAGTCCGAGTGCCGTGGCCAGGCTCCCGAGAATCTGGCGCGAGACGCGGATATTGCGGGCCTGCTCCAGCCACGTGTACCAGGTGATGCTCACCCCGGCGAGCGTCGCCACTTCCTCGCGCCGCAGCCCGGGAGTGCGCCGCCGCCCGAAGGTTGGCAGCCCCGCGTCGGCAGGCGTGCGCCGCGCCCGCCGGCTGCGGAGGAACTCGGCAAGCTCACGCCGCCGGCCCTGCGCTGTCATCTGCACCTCCAGCCGCTCGGTCACCACAGACTCTAGGCCAACCGGCCTTCCCGGCCCTGGCCCAGCCAGCCCACAGTTGTCTGCACCCGCACGACCAACGAGGCGGCCAACTATCGCGCTCAGCGGCCAATTGAAGGGTTGTGACCGCGCTTTCGCCGACCCCCCTTGGCGAGCGGCCTCTCGGACACACCACCGGAAAGTCCTGCTGACTTCCTCGAGTTGTTGTCGGCTGCGGAGCGCGGGGCACTCTGGCGCCGGCCAGGCAGCTATCGATCAGGCCGGGCCGGAGCTGGATATGACGTAGGCCCCGGCCTCTGAGAGCCCTGGACGCTCTTGGCAACAGTGCGCTCAAGGATTGCTCGAAGTCGGCTTCAGAAGTGCTACTGCCCTGGCTGGGCGGGGCTTTGGGGCAGCTTCCCGGGTGGGGGTGGTGGGGCATGCTGTTGCTCGGTCTCCTGCGGACGGGGGCCGGGGAGGGCGGGCGCCGACGGTGCGTCCACAGGCTGCCGGGGTGTGCCCGGCGGCGGCTGCGCCGAGGAGTTTGCGCAAGGGCCGGTCTTCATTCCCGTTCCCGGTTGTCACCGCAGTGAGCAGGCACCCCGCGATCCAGGCGGCTTTTGCCGCTGATGAATTCTGGAGGAATCCATGACCGCCCCCCGTATTCCCAACCCCGCCATCGCCGCCGGCCCCGACACTCTTCCGGCGCTGCTGGCGCTGGGTGAGGCCGTGAAGAAGACCGGGCTGCCGGACACGACGATCAACCTCATCTACCTGCGGGCCAGCCAGATCAACGGCTCCAGCTGGAATGTGAACAAGCACGCCGGTGACCTGACGGCGGCCGGGGAGAGCGACGAGCGGGTGCGCACCGTCGCCGCCTGGCGCGACACCCCGTTCTTCAGCCCCGAGGAGCGTGCGGCGCTGGCCCTGACCGAGGCGGCGACACGGCTGGCCGACACCGTGGACCCGGTCTCCGACGAGGTGTGGGCCGAGGCCGCGAAGCTCTACAGCGACCAGGAGCTCGCCGGGATCCTGCTCGCGGCCGGGGTGAACAACCTGTGGCACCGGCTCATGCCGACCACCCGTCAGTCCGCGCAGCCCGCGCCGCCCGCGGCCGGCTGAGCGTCACAGTGACAGCCGTGTCCCGGCCGAGGAACGGCGCCGGCCGGGGCACGGCAGACCACACAGGCAGAGCAGCCAGGAGCCTGGGAGGCGTGCGGTGGACGAGCTGGAGTGGCTGGCGGGGCGTTTCGAGGAGCACCGGGGGCATCTGCGCTCGGTCGCCCATCGCATGCTCGGTTCGACGGCCGAGGCCGACGACGCGGTGCAGGAGTGCTGGCTGCGGCTGAGCCGCTCCCCCGGGCGGGAGATCACCAATCTGCAGGGCTGGCTGACCACCGTGGTGGGCCGGGTCTGTCTGGACATGCTGCGCCGGCGCCGCTCGCGCCGGGAGGACTCGCTGGAGGCGCTGGTCCCCGCGGTGGCCGCCTTCTACGAGGACGACGACACTCCCGAGGAGTACGCGCTGCTGGCCGACTCCGTCGGGCTCGCGCTGCTGGTGGTGCTGGAGTCCCTGGAGCCCGCCGAGCGGCTCGCGTTCGTGCTGCACGACCTGTTCGGCGTGCCCTTCGACGAGGTGGCACCGATCGTGGACCGCACCCCGGCCGCCGCCCGCCAGCTCGCCAGCCGCGCGCGGCGCCGGGTGCGCGGCGGAACAGCGGCGGCGCCCGACGAGAGCCGGCGGCGGGAAGTGGTGGAAGCGTTCCTCTCCGCCGCCCGCCACGGCGACCTCGACGCGCTGGTCGCCGTACTGGATCCCGACGCCGTGGCCCGCTCCAACGGCCTGCCGGTGGCACGCGGAGCACTGGAAGTGGCCCAGGGAGCCTCCTCGTTCGCACCCTTCGCCCAGGCCGCGCAGCTGGCCCTCATCAACGGCTCCCCCGGCGTCCTCGCCCAGCAGGAAGACGGCGGGTTCCGCGCCCTGACCTTCCGCATATCGGGCGGGAAGGTCCTGGAGGTCGACGTCATCAGCGACGGGGAGCAGCTGCGCCGGCTGGAGCTCGCGCTCATGGAGTCAACGACCCGGGACTGACAGGTCGCGCACAATCATCACCGTGCGCAGCCTGATCCGGCGGTCCTGGACAACTCACCGCTGGGACGAACGCCCGAAGCGCCGACCGTGCTCCTTCGGCCCCGCCTCTTTCTGTCACCTCGGCAGATCGGCGGAGAGGAAGGGAGCAAGGAGCGCGAACAACTCGTCGGGGCGGTCGAGAGGGATGATGTGGCCGCAGTCCTGGAGATGGTGTCCGACCAGGTCATCGGCGATGGGACGGAGTTGGCGCTCGAGCCCGGTGCCGACGGGGTGAGAGCCGACGGCCATGGTGGGCATGGTCAGCCGAGCCGTCGCGACGGCGTCCTGGATCTGCTGCGCGCTGGTGGGCAGGGCCCGGTAATAGGAGAACGCGCAGCGCAGCGCCTCGCTCCCGGTGTACGCGTGGACGAAGGCCGCCCGGATGTCGTCGGGCACTCCTCGCCCGAGCGTCCCCGCGTCGAGGAAGAAGTCGATGTACGGGGCCTCGTTGCCGGCCAGGACGGTCTCGGCGAGGCCGGGGACGGCGTGGAAGCCGAACCACCACGGGGCACCGCCCGCGACGACGTGCTCTGCTCCGGGCAGGCGGCCGAGCAGTGCCTCCATCACGACCAGGCGCCGGACGAGGCCGGGTCGGCGCAGTGCGAGCAGGACGGCGGGGGCGGTGCCCGCGTCGATGCCGACCACCGCTGCCGTGGGCTCGCCGAGTGCGTCGAGCAGCCCTTCGGCGTCGGCGGCGAGGGTGCCTGCGTCGTAACCTTCGATGGCACGTGCACTGGCGCCGAAGCCTCGCAGGTCCGGGGCGATGACCCGGTAGTGCCCGGCCAGTCGGCCCATGATGCCGCTCCAGAGTTGCCAGGTGTGCGGGAAGCCGTGCAGCAGGAGAACCGCGGGTCCGTCCCCGGCGATTGCGACATTGAGGTGGACGCCGTTCGTCGCGATGCGGCGCAGGTGGTGTGCGGTGGTGACGGGCATGACGGCTCCTCCGGCTGGTTACCATTGGTGACCACCAAACGATAGGTAACTGTCCGGCCGCCTCCTAGACGGCACTTTCGGGGAAGGTGGTGAGCCACAGGTGACCACCCGAGGAGCCCGGGCCGCCGGTCGCGGGGTACGCGGCGATCTGTTCGATCCCCATTGCCCGACGCGGCAGTTGCTGGATCGCATCGGTACGAAGTGGACGTCGATGGCCGTCAAGACGCTCGCCGATGCCGCACCGGACGAGGTGCGCTTCGCGGAGCTGAGACGCCGGATGCCCGGCGTCTCGCAGAAGATGCTGTCCGTGACGCTGCGAAGCCTGACCCGCGACGGGCTGGTGGCGCGCCGGGTCGAACCGGCCGTGCCGCCGCGGGTCTTCTACCGGCTCACCGGACTCGGGCTGTCCCTGGAAGCCGCGCTTGCGGGGCTGCGGACCTGGGCGGAGGAGCACATGGCCGAGATCGGCCGCGCCAACGAAGCCGCCGACCAGGAGGCCGATGAGGGGGTGAGAACTGCTGCCGGTTGAGTGAACTCTAGTGTGTATTAATGCCTCTGAGTGGGTGTTATGTTCGCTGTATGAACCTCAAGGAGTGGGCGATAGCGAACGGTGTGCACCCGCATACCGCCTACCGCTGGTTTCGTGAGGGCACATTGCCGGTCCCCGCGGAGCGCGTGGGACCGCGCACGATCCTGGTCAACATCGAGGCGAATTCGTCACCATCCGTAATCGCGGGTGGTGTTGGGCTGTACGCCCGCGTCTCTTCTCATGACCAGAAGGCGGACCTGGAACGCCAGGTCGCCCGTCTGGCCGGCTGGGCGGTCAAGCACGGTCAGCCGGTGGCCCGTATCGAATCCGAGGTCGCTTCGGGTATGAACGGGGCCCGGACGAAAGCGCGTCGGCTGCTGGCCGATCCGAAGGTGACCACCGTTGTGGTCGAGCACAAGGACCGTCTCGGGCGGATGAATGTCGAGCTGGTCGAGGCCGCACTGTCCGCGACCGGGCGCCGCCTGGTGGTGCTGGACGACGGCGAGGTCGATGACGATCTGGTGCGCGACATGATCGAGGTCCTGACGTCGTTCTGCGCCCGTCTGTACGGACGACGTTCGGCGAGGAATCGTGCGGAGAAGGCCCTGGAAGCGGCGGCTGCCGATGACTGAGCAGTCGAAGAAGAAGAGGCAGCTGCGCACCATCGACGTGCCGTTCATCGCCCTCGGGCCGTCCGGTGTGGCGGTACGCGACCGGCTCAAGGGCCTCACGCCCGAGGACGAGAAGGTGTTGCGTCTGGTCGGTGAGCACCTGGGCTCCCTCGCGTCCCGTGACCTGGCGGCCCGGTGTCGTGATGGTCTGGAGCACTCCACGGATACGTGGGCGGCCCGGAAGCAGGGGCTGACCGCTGCCTCGTCGTCGCGGTGGGCCGGGAGTATCACGAAGGCCACGCACGATCAGTGGGCGCTCTCCCGCCGTTGCCAGCTCGGGCACATCCAAGGGCTTGAGGCCGGCGTGCGGACGCTTATGCACCGGCTGTCCCTCCCGATCGGGGAGAAGGGCAGCAAGCGGGCACCCGGCGGCTACCGGTCCAAGGGCGAGTGGTTCCAGAAGACCCGGCGTCTGCATGTGCTGAAGCACCGGCTCGATACGGCCCGTGCCGAGCGTGAAGCCGGGGCCGTGCACGTCGTGCGCGGCGGCCGGAAACTGCTCAACACCCGGCACAACCTGACTGCCGCGCGGCTCACCAAGTCGCAGTGGCGGGAACGCTGGGAGGCGGAACGCTGGTTCCTCGCCGCCGATGGCGAGTCCGGCAAGCGGTCCGGGAACGAGACGATCCGCGTCACCCCCGACGGCGAAGTGTCCATCAAGCTGCCCGCCCCGCTCGCCCACCTGGCCAACGCCCCGCGTGGCCGCTACGTCCTCGCCTCCAAGGTGTCGTTCCAGCACCGGGGACAGGAATGGGCCGACCGGATCGAGGCGAACCGGGCCGTGGCCTACCGCGTCCACCTGGATGTGCAGCGTGGGCGCTGGTACCTCACCGCGGCATGGCAACGCCCCGTCGTGCAGACGGTCCCGCTGGAGACGGCCCGCGCCCAGGGCATGGTCGGCATCGACACGAATGCCGACCACTTCGCCGCTTACCGGCTCGACGTCCACGGCAACCCGGCCGGCGAACCCCAGCGGTTCTTCTACGACCTCACCGGCGCCGCCGACCACCGTGACGCCCAGATCCGCCACGCGATCACCCGCCTCCTGCACTGGACCAAGCAGACCGGCGTGACCGCGATCGGCATGGAGAACTTGGACTTCACCGCCGAGAAGACCCGCGAGAAGCACGGCCGCAAGAAGTGGTTCCGGCAGCTGATCTCCGGCATCCCCACCGGCAAACTCAAAGCCCGCCTCGTGTCGATGGCCGCCGAGATGGACTTGTCCATCGTGGCCGTGGACCCGGCGTACACGTCGATGTGGGGCGATGACCACTGGCGCAAGCCGCTGGCCACCCCACGCCGCAAGATGACTCGCCATGACGCGGCCTCGGTCGCCATTGGCAGACGCGCCCTCGGGCACCCGATCCGGCGGCGGACGGCACCGCCCCACGACGACCAGAGCGATCGTCATGGGCATCGGACCGTCCAGGCCGGACCGGGCGCACGGGGGCGTGAGGGAACCCGCCCACCCGTCACGGAACGTGCACACGATGCACGAAGCCGGACGGGGACACAGCGAACGCGGGAGACCAGCGCACCCAAAACCGTTCGGGATGCGCGCAGCGATCAGGGATGGGTCCAAGACTCACTCCTGCTCACTGAGTAGGAACGGTAGGCAGGCCGGTTCCGCGCTCAGTACTGGTGGCTGGGGCACTCGATGTAGCCGTCGTCGCCGCCTTGTGACCACGTCGCTTTGTCAGGTCGACGCCTGAGGAGGACTTCGACGCGATGGTGTCGGGCACGACGTTCCAGGACAGCATCCGGTCGTCATAGGGCTGGGCGCCCTCAGCTTGTGCTTCATGGTCGGCGGCTTCGTTGAGGTCAGCAGCGCACGCGGGCAGTGTCGCCGTTGATACGGACGATGCACTCTTTGAAGAGCGCCATGGGCCGACCTTCATCTTCGGCAACCAACGTTAGTCCGAGGTCCATGATGGGCTTGATGACCTGCGCTGTTCGAGAGCCGTCGAGGTCCGGGCCGTGCACGGCCGCCCAACTCTCGAACAGCGCACGGACCCCTTCCCAGCCGGGCCCCGGGATGAAGTGGCAGAGGAACACTGGCTGATCAGTTGCGTACTGCCGGAGCTCGCCGATCCGAGTTTCACCCTGAGTGAGCCACCACGTCCCGTTCACTACCGCTCCCTTCAGCCACGACTTCAGGCGAGTTGCCCAAGTTCCCGAACTCCGTTGTGCCGAATCGTCCGTTGAACTGGCTCCCCTTCACGCGGAAGTTCACCAGACGTTCAGGCGGCCTCCGTCCGATTCGCCCGCGTCCGCCGCGGGTTCAGGAACCTCCGCCCCTACATGCCATGCCCAGCCCCGTGCACCCAAACCGAACCGGGCAGGCCCCGGCCCGCGACGGCTTCGCCCCTCACAGGGCGGACACCGGATCACCCGGGCGACGCCCCAGCCAGCCCTGCCAACGGCCCGCCGCCCGTGAGCGCGCCGGGCCGTGCGTGTGCGGCAGATGCCGTGGGGGGCGAGGCTGGGGAGGCCGCCTTGCTGTGGTGAGTGCTCCGGGGCGGGGAGGCCACCGCACCACGGGCGGTACGGGGGAATTTCACCGCCGTGCGGTGCGGTGGCTGCACCGGGGACCCACATCTCCTTGACGTATCGCGGGGCCCGGGTGTGACCGGATGCGCGAAACCCGTCGAGAAGAGGCCGGGGGCGCAGGTCGCGGGTGCGGGTGTCAACCGCCCTGCGGGTGCGGGCACTTGGGGTCTGTGGAAGGGCCGCTTGAGGCCGGATGGATTTCGGTGCCGGGAATTTCCCGGGGCTATTCGGCGGCCCTAGGTTGGTGTGCGGGCTGTCATTCGGCCATTCGGCGCCGGAAACACATTTCTTCGTGGAGGTCGTTCGCCTTGGGCACATTCGATGGCAAGACCGCACTCGTCACCGGGGCCAGCCGCGGTATCGGCCGGGGCATCGCCCGCCGGCTGGCGGGCGACGGTGCCCTGGTCGCCGTGCACTACGCGAGCGCGCAGGATGCCGCGCAGGAGGTGGTGGCGGAGATCGAGCGGGAGGGCGGGCAGGCCTTCGCCATCGGTGCGGAACTCGGCGAAGTCGCCGCCGTGCAGGAGTTGTTCGCCCGGCTGGAGAAGCAGCTTCAGGAGCGCACCTCCAGCACGTCGTTGGATGTCCTGGTGAACAATGCCGCGGTGGGCGGGCCGCCCACGCTGCCGGAGGACGTGACGCCGGAGCTGTTCGAGCGCTACTACGCGGTCAACGCCCGCGCGCCGTTCTTCGTGGCGCAGCGTGCGCTGGCGCTGATCCCGGACGGCGGCCGCATCGTGAACATCTCCTCCGGCATCACCCGCAGTGCGCAGCCGGACCAGATCGCGTACGCGATTTCCAAGGGTGCCGTCGACCAGTTGACTCTGCATCTGGCGCTGCATGTCGCGCCGCGGAACATCACGGTGAACACGGTGGCTCCGGGCCGTACCGACAACCAGGGGCCGCTGTTTCGTAATCCGGAGGCGGTGCGGCAGATGGCGCAGCTCTCGGCGTTCAAGCGGGTCGGGCGGGTCGAGGACATCGCCGATGTGGTGGCTTTCCTGGCCTCGGAGGAGTCCCGGTGGATCACCGGGGCGTTCATCGATGCGACCGGCGGGACGCTGCTGGGCTGAGCGCGGTGCGGCGGGCGGCGCGCCTGCGGCCGTGGCGGTGCCCCCCTTTTTTGAAGGGGGGCACCGCCACGGCCGTGGTGCGGGAAGGGGTTCAGTGCGCCTCGGGGTCGGGTGCCGGTTGCGCGGCGGGGCTGGCGGCCGGTTCCGGCTGCGGCTGTGCGGTGGGCGGGGCCGGCTGGGCGGGCAGGGAACGGGCCACGATCGGGGAGGTCCTGACGGTCTGTGTGCGGGCGGCCTTCGGGCGGGCCCAGCGGCGCATCGCCGGTTCCTCCACCAGGCTGTACAGGGCCCACGACAGGGCCAGGGTGATGGTGAAGCCGAGGGCCAGGTAGGCCAGTCCGCCGGCGGTGCCGTGCTGCTGTTTCAGGTCCTGGGTGTGGCGGGAGAGTTCGGTCAGGACGAGGGCGTGCCACAGGTAGAAGGCGAAGGAGACGTTGCCCAGCCACACCATGGGCCGGTTGCGCAGCGGGGAGAAGGTGCCGTCGATGTCGGCCTGGGCGGCGGAGGCGATGACGAGGCCGAGGGGGATGACCATGACGGCGACGTGGTTGTAGCTCCAGCTGGCGTGCCAGGCCAGTGCGTAGACCACGGCGGCCAGTACGGCGGCGGGCAGGAGCGGCAGGCGGATCCAGCGTCCGGTCTGGACGATCCTGGCGAGCAGGATGCCGAAGGTGAACTCCAGCATGCGGGCGGGCGGGGACATGTACACCAGCCAGCCCTGCCACTGGGTGACCGGGCCCCAGATGATGTGCGGTCCGTCGGGGAAGGTCCACGTGATCACCGGGATCATGAAGATCGCGCCGGCCACGAGGGCCGCCCACAGCCACAGGCGGGCCGGCTTGATGCGGGTGATCACGCGCAGCAGGAGGGGGAAGGACAGGTAGAAGAGGAACTCGGCCGACAGGGACCAGGCGACGGGGTTCATGGCGGAGGCGATGGGGACCTGCGGGAACCAGGCCTGCAGCAGGAAGAGGCTGGGTACGGCCTTCCAGCCGCCCAGCGCGGTGCCGGCGTTGAGGAAGAGCAGGGCGGCTGCCGCGTAGGTGACCAGGTGGTTGGGGAAGATCTTGACCAGGCGGCGGCGCCAGAACCGTACGGTGGTGTCGCCGGGCCGCGCGGACCAGGTCAGCACGAAGCCGCTGAGGATGAAGAAGAAGCCGACGCCGGTCGAACCGCCCAGGGCGAAGACGCGGTTGAAGGTGCGCGCGGTGTCCGGGTCGGTGAAGGGGAACTGGTAGTTCGCGTGGAAGGCGAACACCATCAGTGCGGCGATGATCCGCATGCCGGTGAGCGAGGGCAGACGGCTCGCATCCGTGTCGTTGCGGAGTCTGGTCGTTGCTGTCGGCGCCATGGCCGTTCGCCTTTCTCTCTGTATGTGCCGGCTTCGGGCGCTCAGCCGAAGAAGTCGGTCAGGGTCCGGGAGACCAGCTCGGGGTCGTCCTCGGTCAGCCAGTGCATCGACTTCGGCACGGGCACCATGCCGCGCACGTCACTCGCCACGTTCGCGAGGGTGGTGCGCACGTGCTCGAATTCCGACGGGCAGGCCATGCCCAGCACGGGGACGGTCACCTTGCCGTAGGTCTTCATGTCGGCGATGTCCTGGTTGAGGGCCTGGTACCAGGCGCAACTGGCGCGGATGCCGTCGTGGTTGTCGTAGGCGCGGGCGTAGACGGCGCGGTCGAAGGCGCTCACGTTGCTCTGGTCGTAGAGGGAGTTGTCGAAGAGCCAGTCGATGACGCGCCAGAACCGGCCGGTCAGCAGGTCCTGCGGCAGGCCCTGGACCTGGTTGAAGGCGAACCACCACATGTTGAAGCCGGTGTTGGGCGGCAGCAGCATGCGCAGTTCGTAGAGGGACTGGTCGGGGTGGGTGACGTCCAGCAGGGCCAGGCGGCGGGTGGCGTCGGGGTGGTTGGCGGCGAAGCTGTAGGCGACCATCGCGCCGATGTCGTGGCCGGCGATGTTCACCGAGCGGTAGCCGAGCTGGCGCACCAGCTCGTAGACGTCGCGGGCCATCGTCTTCTTGTCGTAGCCGTCTTGGGGGCGGGCGGAGGCGCCCTGGCCGCGGGCGTCCACGGCGATGACCCGGTAGTGCTGGGCGAGGGCGGGCATGATCTTGCGGTCCGCCCACCAGGTTTCGGGCCAGCCGGGCAGCAGGACCAGGGGATCGCCCTGGCCGCCCGCGACGTAGTGCAGGCGGGTTCCGTTCACGTCGGCGTGGTGGCTGCGGAAGTTGCCGGGCAGGGAGCGCGCCAGTTCCGCGTCGCTGGGGAGGTTTTTGGTGGGCAGGCCGCCCGCGGCGGGCGAGGCGGCCGCCTCGCCGGCCGCGGCGACGCCGTCCATCGCCGCGAACGCCGCCGCTCCGGCTCCCAGTGCGATCACTCTGCGCCGATCCAGCGCCATGCCCGACCACTTCCCATCCGTTGTGTGCGAGAGCCGCCTGGTGGCCCTGCTCGGGCCGGGGGCGGCGCGTGACCGATCGTCGTATGCAGCGCTGGGGCCCTACTCGACTGAGTGGGGAGAGCGCCTCGCGCGGCGGCCGGGCCGCCGGGGAGGCGACGGAGCCTGCGTGGCCGGCCGCGGGGCAGGAGGCGTGGCGGGACGGGCCGCGGCGGGTGGCGGGCGGGCCGGGGGTTCGAGGCGGGGCCGAGTCCGGCTCCAGAAGCGATCCGGCCGTCTTCGGCCACCGTCCGACACGCTGGCGCGAGGGGGAAGGAGGACCGGGCGACGCCGCATGCGCGCGGGGGCGCGACCAAGAAAAAGGGGCGGACGGCTCCTGGAGCGCGCGGGGCCCGGCAGACGCCGTAGGACGGCATCCGGTGCCGTGCGGGCGGCGGCCGCCTTCCCGCTGGATGGCCGGCAGCAGCCGGCCGGTCAACTCGGCTTCCTCTCCTGGGAGTTGAGCCGCCGACCGGGCGCCGTACGGGGGCGCCGTTTTCGGGCCTACGACGCCGACAAGGCACCCGCACCGGCGCTTTCGCCGGGCGCGGCTCGCGAGAGGACAAGGAAGCCATGACACGACCCGTGGTGGCGGTGACCGCCGACGCGACGACAGTCAACTGGGCTATCTGGGGGGATGTTCCGGTCTCCCTGCTGCCGCAGGCCTACCTGGACAAGGTGACGGCCGCCGGCGGAGCGCCGGTGCTGCTGCCGCCGCTTGCCGAGGCGGTCGAGGCGGCGATGGCCGGGGTGGACGCGCTGCTGATGAGCGGCGGCGCCGACCTCGATCCGGCGCTGTACGGGGCCAAGCGGGAGAAGTTCACCTTCCCGCCCCATCAGGCGCGTGATGCGGCCGAGTTGGCCGCGCTGGCGGTGGCCGAGCGGCGCGGTATCCCGGTGCTGGCGGTGTGCCGGGGGCTGCAGCTGATCTCCGTCTCGCGGGGCGGCACCCTCAACCAGCACCTGCCCGAGCATGCGCCCGCGGTGCCGGGCCGCTACGAGCCGCGCACCCTGCGGGTCGAGCCCGGCTCCCTGCTGGGGAACGCGCTGGGCGACTCCCCCACCGTGTACTGCCATCACCACCAGGGCATCGACCGGCTCGGTGCGGGGCTGGTGGCCACCGCCTGGGCGGACGACGGCGTCATCGAGGGCGCGGAGGCGGCCGATCCGTCGGCGCCGTTCCTGGCGGGCCTGCAGGCGCACGGCGAACTCGGCGAGGACACCGTCCCGCTGTTCGAGGCGTTCGTGACGGCCGCGAAGGCCGGAGCGCAGCGCTGACCGCGCTGGTCGCGGGTAGGGGCCCGCCGGTGCGGCTGCCGCACCGGCGGGCCCATGCCCGTCCCCATGCCCGTCCCCATGCCCGTGTCCTGCCTTTGGCCTTTGGTTTTGGGCTATGAGCTGTTGCGCTGTTGAGCTGTCCACGGACTATCGTCCAGCGTCATGCCGATCACCGGTTGGCGAGTGCATTTCATCGCCCGCCGTCCCGGAGGCACCATCGCCGGAGGCGTCTGGCGTGCGAAGGGACGCGGGGCGTGGCGCGCAGCCGACTACCGGTGATCAAGGGGAGTTCATCAGGCCGGGCGTGCCGACGACGTGCCCGTTCCCGCCCGGGTCGCATCCGCGCCCCAGCTGGCCAGCAGTCGCAGGGCCTCCGCCGACGGGGAGTCCGGTTCGGCGTGGTAGGTCACCAGCATCTGCTCGTGGGCGTCGGCCTGGTGGAACGACTCGAGGCGGAGATCCAGTTCGCCGACGAGCGGGTGGTGCAGGCGCTGGATACCGTGGCACCTCTCCTTGACGTCGTGGGTGGCCCACAGCCGCCTGAACTCCTCGCTCTTCACGGAGAGTTCGCCCACCAGCGCGGACAGCCGGGGGTCGTCCGGATGGGAGCCGGCGTCCATGCGCAGCTGAGAGACGACGTCGCTGGCTTTGTGCTCCCAGTCCACGAACAGGTCGCGGTACTCGGGCCTCAGGAATACCAGCCGCGCCCAGTTCTGCTCCCGCGCCGGCAGTTCGGCCCAGTCGCCGAAGACCGCCGCGGCCATCCGGTTCCAGACGAGGATGTCCGAGCGCCGCCCCACGAGGATCGCCGGAACGCTGTCCATGGTGTCCAGCAGCGTCCGCAGGGGGCCCCGCACCTGCTGGGCGCGGCCGGCCGGCTTCTTCTTCTGCTGCTGCTTCGGCTTCGCCAGGTGCGTGAGGTGGGCGTGCTCGGCGTCGCTCAGCCTGAGCGCGCGGGCGATGGCATCGAGGACCTCCGCCGACACGGTCCGCCCGTTGCCCTGCTCCAGCCGCGTGTAGTACGCCACCGACACCCCGGCCAGCTGCGCCAGCTCCTCGCGGCGCAGCCCCGGCACCCGCCGGTACCGTCCGAAGTCCCGCAGCCCCACGTCCTCCGGCTTCAGCCGGGCCCGCCGGGTGCGCAGGAACTCACTGAGCTCGGCACGCGGGTCCAGAGCGCCGGCGACCAGCTCGTGCACCGGTTCGGGGGATTCGTCCATGCCTCGAGTATCCACGGTTGCACGCACACCTTCCTGACCCAACCAGTGGTAGGCACCGCGCACGTACACAGAGCCGTGGCCTGGGTGGATGCCGGCCCGCCCGGGACGCTGGTCACCGTGCCCGGCCGGAAGGCAGCCGGGACGTGGCTTGCATCAAGAACGGAGCACATCCCATGACCACAACACAGGGGACCGAGTCGAGGACGCACCAGAGCGAACCGGCCGCGGAGGTGGTCGGCCGCCTTCGTGCGACGTTCAACACCGGCGTCACCCGAGGACTGGACTGGCGCGTCGGCCAGCTGCAGCGGCTGCGGGCCCTGCTGGTCGAGAACGAGCAGGAACTGATCGAAGCGCTCTGGGCGGATCTGCGGAAGAACGCCGCCGAGGCGAAGGTTCAGGAGATCGACTTCACCGTCGCCGACATCGACGAGACGCTGGCGAATCTCGAGAACTGGCTTCAGCCCCGCCTGGTGGAGGTTCCCGCCCATTTCGGTCCCACGACCACGGCCTACACCACGTACGACCCGCTCGGGGTCGTCCTGGTGATCGCTCCGTGGAATTTCCCGCTGCACCTTCTCATCGACCCCATCATCGGCGCACTGGCCGCCGGGAACACCGTGGTGGCCAAGCCGAGCGAGATCTCGGTGCACACCTCGGCGGTCGCCTCGCGTCTCCTGCGACAGTACTTCGACGCCGACGTGCTCACCGTCGTCGAGGGGGGCGCCGAGGAGACCACGGCCCTGCTGGCGCAGCGTTTCGACCACATCTTCTACACCGGCAATGGGATGGTCGGCCGGGTCGTCATGGCGGCAGCGGCCAAGCACCTCACCCCGGTCACGCTCGAACTCGGAGGCAAGTCACCGGTCTTCGTGGCGCCCGACGCCGACGTGGAGGAGACCGCGAAGCGGCTGGTCGGCGCCAAGTTCGGCAACGCAGGCCAGCAGTGCATAGCCCCCGACTACGTCCTGGCCGATCCTGCCACCGCCGCCGCACTGGTCCCCGCCCTCCGCGCGGCGGTCGACGCCCAGTTCGGCTCCGCTCCGCAGACCTCAGCCGACTTCGGCCGGATCATCAACGAGCGGCATTTCGACCGGCTCACCCGTCTGCTGGATTCCGGCCGGCCGGCGGTGGGAGGCCAGCGCGACCGCGACGACCTGTTCATCGCCCCGACGGTGCTCACCGATGTCGACCCCGCATCGCCGGTCATGCAGGAGGAGATCTTCGGCCCGATCCTCGCCGTCGTCGAAGTCGAAGACGTCGATGCCGCCATCGCCTTCATCAACGAACGCGACAAGCCCCTCGCGCTCTACGCCTTCACCACCTCCGAGGCCACCAAGTCGCGCCTCGTGAAGGAGACGTCCTCCGGCGGCGTTGCCTGGGGCCAGCCGGTGATGCAACTGCTCATGCCCGGCCTGCCGTTCGGTGGCGTCGGCGAAAGCGGCATGGGCCGCTACCACGGCCGGTACTCCCTCGAGACGTTCAGCCACCTCAAGGCCGTCGCGGACGTGCCGCTCAGCTAGGCCCGCGCCTGCGTGGAGCCGTGAAGCCGTGTATCGGTCCTCTTCGCGGGGGCGCGTCGAGGGAGCCGGTCGCGGCGCGGCCTGCAGACACCGGTCCGTACCGACTCCGGCGGCGCCACCCATGACTTCGTCGCCTGGCTGACTGCTGATCGTGCGAGGAGCGAACGCCCTTGCTCCGGCGGGCAGTTGCGCTTGACCGGCGTCGACGCCGACGCCGGCGGCATGCGGCTCTCACCGCGTTCGCCGCCCACACCACCCACACCCCGATCGCGGTCATGGAACCGCGTCACCGTCAGCGGGCCCGCGCCTGCCCGAGGGCCGCATCAGCGCCTCCGCCGGGACAGCGTGGACCCCCTGCGTCGCAGACCTTCATCCCGTTTTCCTCCGTATTGCAGAAAGAAAGAAACCCATGACTGTCGACATCTCAGAAGTTTCGCCCGTTCCATCGCTTTTCTCCCCTGTCTCTCTCGGGAAGATCGAGCTCGCCAACCGCATCGTCATGGCACCGCTGACCCGGGTCCGGGCCGGTTCCTCCGGCATCCCCGGGGACCTGATGGTCGAGTACTACCGGCAGCGGGCGAGCGTCGGAATGATCATCACCGAGGGCACCTACCCCGACCACGCGTCGCAGGGGTATGTCGGTGAGCCGGGCATCGCCACCGACGAGCAGGCGGCCGGCTGGCAGCGGGTGTTCGAGGCGGTGCACGCCGAGGGCGGCCGCATCGTCCTGCAGATCATGCACGCCGGCCGCGGTACCCACGCCGACATCAACGGCGGCCGCCGCATCCTCGCCCCCAGCGCGATCGCCATCGACAACAAGACGTTCACCGAGAAGGGCGAGCAGCCCTACCCCCTACCGGAAGCGATGACCACTGCAGAGATCCGGGCAGCCCTGGAGGACTTCGTCGCCGCGGCCCGCCGGGCCGTCGAGGCGGGAGCGGACGGCGTGGAAATCCACGGTGCCAACGGCTACCTGCTCCAGGAGTTCCTCTCCCCGGCGGCCAACCAGCGCACCGACGGATACGGTGGCTCGCCGCGCAACCGCGCCCGCTTCGTCGTCGAGGTCGTCACTGCGGTCGCCCAGGCCGTCGGTGCCGAGCGGGTGGGGCTGCGGATCTCGCCGGAGGTCGACCTCGGGGACGTCTTCGAGACCGACCGGGACGACGTCCTGGCCACCTACGGCACCCTGATGGACCAGCTGCGCCCGCTGGGCCTGGCCTACCTCTCCGTACTGCACGCCGAGCCGGGCGGCGACCTTGTACAGGAGCTGCGGCGGCGCTTCGACGGCAAGCTGATTGTCAACAGCGGCCCCTTCGGGGGGCAGACCACCCGCGAGCAGGCGCTCCAGCAGATCGAGGCCGGCCACGCCGATGCCGTGGTCGTGGGCCGGGCCCTCATCGCCAACCCCGACCTGGTCGAGCGCTGGCAGGGCGGCCACCCGGAGAACGAGCCGCGGCCGGAACTGTTCTACGGGCCGGGCGCCGAGGGCTACACCGACTACCCCTTCCTCGAAGCGGCTTGAGGCCCACGGTCACGCCTGTCCATGCGGCAGCCCACTCACCCATGGACAGGCGCCCGACCGGCGACACCGCGCCCGCCCCTTTGAGCCCACGGTCACACCGGCGATCACCGGCTCGAGGACCGTCGGGTCCGTCAGGGCGTCGACGGTCCGCACGTTCCTGGTCAGCAGCCTGCGTTCGGTGACCTCGCCGAGCACATCGCTCTCGTGCGTGGCCACCGCGGCTGCCTTCGGCCACAGCTGACGCCTACGACAGTTTTCCGGCGGCGGCCCATCTTCCGTAAGGGGAGTCCTTCGCCGATATCCGTCCCCGCTGTACACCGGCGCCCCAACCGTCCAGCCCGAACGCTGGGAACGGGGGCGTATGAAAGGGGCTGTCGGCGGGGCGGGATCTGGGTCTGGACGGGGTGGTGGACTCCTTCACCCTGTCCTGCGACGAGGCGGGCTGGTTACGGAACAAAGGCGGCGCCACCAGGCTGGGCTTCGCCGTCCAGCTGAAATTTTGCGGCGGCGACCTCGGAGGCGGTTCACGAGATACTTGGCACCTGATGCGCCGCTCGTTAACGGCTCATCGGCCGTGGGTTCAGCGTGACTGAGGTGCTTTCACTGGGAACCCACGGCGTCTTCGGCAGGCAGGCATGAAAGTGCGGTGGGTCCGTTGCCGCTGAATCGGCAGACCCTTCACCGCTGGGCTCACTCGGCGCGCTGTCCGACACGGAGGACGCTCAGGTAACGGCGTGATGCTCGGTCGCCCATCCGCGTGCGGATGCGCTCGGCGATTGCGTCGAGCAGGGGCTCACGGACGTCGCGGTCGAGCCTCCGGTACAGCGACAACGAGCGAAGGTGATCGGCAAAGCCGTCCCCGTCGAACCACTGAACGGTCGGGTACCAGCGCACGATCGTTGAGCCGAACAATCCGCCGGGATCTTCGACCAGTCCCCAGCCCTCGTCGGTGGTGCGCACGTCGTCCTCCAGGGGCGGATGACCCCAGTCGGGGTTCCCGGGGCAGAACCGCTCGTGGAGATCGGCGGTCTTGGCGTACACCTCCGGCTCTCCCACTCGGCGGACAACGACGTTGCCGAGCAGTGCCATCCAGCCTGCGGGATGGAGCATGTCGTGCGCTCGCTGCCAGCCAATCGACGGGTCGACCCAGTGCCACGACGACGCAGCCACGAGGACATCGAAGCGTCGACCGCGGTCGTCCCACTCCTCGAACATCGACGTCTCGACTTCGACGTTGCCGAAGGTGGCGATCCGCTGGCGGGCGAGTGCGGCCATTTCTTCGCCCGGCTCGATGGCGGTCACTGAGCATCCGAGCGTTGCCAGCGAGCTCGTCGCCTGGCCGGTACCGCAGCCCACCTCCAGCACCGACGACCTTGCGTCCATGCCGGTGACGGTGACAAGGTCCGCGAACAGTTCGTCGGGGTATCCCGGCCGGACCCGGTCGTAGAGCTCGGGCACTTCGTTGAACACTCGGCCGAGGTCATGTCGATTCGGGCGCGTCTGCGGATCATCAGTCACGAGCGCACAAGCTATGAGGCGCGTCCACGGGGCGCCACTGGTTTGACGGCAGCTCCTCGACAGAAGCCGTGCCGGTCTTTTCTGTCTGCTCCGCCAGCGCCGTTCGGCCGGGGATCCCTTCACGGGCAGCCGTCAAGAGCGCCCGCTCTCCCTTCCGACCGCATCTCGGCGCTCTGCTCGATCTGGTCGTCGAGCAGGTTTTGGGCGATGGCCGCGTAGCGGCTCGCGGCGGTGTGGGACAGGTTGAAGACCAGGGCGAGATGCAGTGGGTCGGTGCCGGCGGTCAGTGCCTCGTGAAGTACCCGGTCGCCGCGGATGCGTTCGAGGTAAACGCCCTGGTGCAGCAGGTGCCGTTTAACGTATTCGGGGCTGACGGGCCCGGTTCCCAGGGCTGTCTTCGCGTTGATCAGGACGTACCGGTTGGGGGTCTTTGGCCAGGTGGCCCGGCGCTGGTCGAGCCAGGCCAGCAGGGTCTGGTGGGGCAGTTCGCCGAGCCGTTGGCCATGTGCTCACCCAACCGACGCCACCACTGGTCCAGGGCCCTTCACACCGGAGGGCCGTGGACTCATGCCCCCAGTGGACAACGGACAGAACAAAACCCCATCCATAACTTGGCCTGCGGCGCCGGCGGCTGTCCTACGGCGCCGGCGGCCGCGGCGGCCTGGACGGCGCAGCGGCGCCCGGCGGCGCCCTGGCCCACGCGCACCGGGACGCGGGAGGGCCCCGCCGCTCCCACAGGGGAGCCGCAGGGCCCTCGTAGGGCAGGTGCCGTTTTAGTGCTCGGCCTCGGTGGCCAGTACGGCTGCTGCGGGAGCCTCCGCCTGGGCCTGCGCCGGTGCCGGTGCCTGCTCCGGTGCCTCGGTGGCGGGCACGGTGTTCATGGACTGCTGGCCGCGCGGCATCAGGAAGGTGACCACCAGCAGGGCGACGAAGCCGAGGACGGCCGCCGACAGGAAGGCGTCGTGGTTGGCGGCCTCGTAGGCCTTCGTGATCAGGTGCGGGTTGCCCTTGGTGGCGGCCAGTTCGGCTGCGATGTTGTTGTAGGCGATGGTCGCCACGACCGCGAGGCCCAGGGCGCCGCCGGCTTCCTGACTCGTGTTGATCAGGCCGGCGCCCACTCCCGCTTCCTGGGGCGAGACGCCGACGAAGGCGGCGATCTGCAGGGTCACGAAGACCATGCCGCAGCCCAGGCCGAGCAGGATGAAGGGGGCCAGCAGGTCGACCGCGTAGCTGCCGCCGGCCGGGGCCCGGTACATCAGCAGCAGGCCGGCGACCGTCAGCCCGAGCCCCATGATCACCACGGGGCGGGCCGCCATCTTGGTGACCATGCCGGAGGCGATGCCCGCGCCGACCGCGACGGAGACGGCGAGCGGCACGTAGGCGAAGCCCGCCTTCAGCGGGGAGTAGCCGTAGACGTCCTGCATGAAGAGGCTGGCGAAGAAGAACAGGGCGCTGAAGGTGCCGAACACCAGCACGGCGGAGAGGTTGGCGACGCGCATGGTCTTGAGCCGGAAGAACCGCAGCGGCATCATCGGCGACGCGACCCTGGACTCGATCACCAGGAAGGCGGTGAGGAGTGCGGCCACGCCGGCCAGCGAGCCGATGGTGCGGGCGCTGCCCCAGCCGACGTTGGTGGCCTCACCGAGGGTGAAGATCAGCAGGAGCAGGCCGCCGGTGAGTGTCGCGGCGCCGAAGGTGTCGAACTGGCCGCGCTGTTCGGCCTTGCTCTCGGGCAGGATGCGCGGGGCGAGCAGGGCGGCGCCCAGGCCGATGGGCACGTTGATCCAGAAGATCCACTCCCAGCCGGGGCCGTCGGCGAGGACCCCGCCGAGGATCACGCCGACGATCGAGGCGATGCCGGAGAGCGAGCCCCACAGGCCCAGGGCCTTGTTGCGCTCGGGGCCTTCCTTGAAGGTGTTGGTCAGGATCGCCAGGGCGGCGGGGGTGACCATCGAGGCGCCCCAGCCCTGGAAGCCGCGCGAGACGATCAGCATGGTGCCGCTCTGGGCGAGGCCGGAGGCCAGCGACGCCAGCGCGAAGATGGTGAAGCCGATCTGGATCATCCGGCGGCGGCCGAAGGTGTCCGCCAGTCGCCCGCCGAGCAGCAGGAAACCGCCGAGTACCGTCGCGTAGGCCGTGACGATGTAGTTCAGGCTCACGTCGGACATGTCCAGGCCGTCCTGGATGGACGGCAGCGCGAGGTTCACGATCGACACATCGGTGAAGACCATGAACTGTCCCATGCACACGAAGGCCAGGATCGCCCCGGGATTGAAGTCCTTCCCGAGGCCTGACCGGCTCGTGGTGGAGTCGGGGGCAGCCATTGTGAAACTCCTCAACTGTGCTGGATCAGGTCATCGGGAGCGGTCCCCGACCAGGTCGGGTGCCCCGTGGGCCGGGGCATGCCCCCGGCCGCGGTTCCTACGGTCCGCGCACAGGACACTGCGGTCCGTGACGGCCATGGAAAGTACACAGGCTTCCGGTCGGGAACGGCTCGAATCCCGCTTGAGCGCCCCCGGCCCTGTGGGGGCCGGCGGGCCAGTCCGCCTCCCGCGCCGGGCCTGGCGTGGTCCGCAGCCTGCCGCCGGCGCCTCGAGGACGGCTTGAGAAACGGTCCAGGCCGCGCGGGCGAGGGGGCCGTGGCGGGGGTGGCGGGGGCAGGGGTGCGGCGGTGGTGCGCCGGCCTCGGCGGAGGCGGCCGTCAGGCCCCGGAGGGAATGTTCGGGCCGGTGCAAAGACCGGCCGGGAAAGGAGGGCCGGGCCCGAGAGAGAGGTCCGGTTGCGGGCGGGTGGCCCGCGGCGCCCGCCGGGCACGGCAGGGGGTGCGCCCGGCGGCTGCGGGGACGGGGGCCTGCAAGCGCTGCCGCGGCTGCGGCCGCGCGGGGTGGTGTCAGCCCCAGGTCGCGCCGGCCGGCTCCTTGATGGTGATGTTGATGCGGTTGAAGAAGTTCGTCGTGGCGATCATGAGGATCAGGGCGGACAGCTGCGCCTCGTCGTAGTGGTCGGCGGCCGCGTCCCACACGTCGTCCGGCACCGGGTTGGAGCGGTCGGTCAGCCGGGTGGCGGACTCGGCGAGCTCGAGTGCGGCCCGCTCGGCGTCGGTGAAGAAGTCCGTCTCGCGCCAGGCGGCCACGGCGTGCAGCCGCTCGTCGCTCTCACCGGCCTTCTTGGCGGTCTGCACCCCGGCGTGGACACAGGCGCTGCAGCCGTTGAGCTGACTCACCCGCAGATGGACCAGTTCGAGGGTCGTCTGCTCCACGCCGCCCTTGTGCATCGCCTTGTACAGCAGGGGGATGCCCTGCATCGCGTCGGAAAGGACCATCGCCGGGTTCTTCATACGTGCGCTCACGGTCGTGTCTCCTGGTTCGGGGATCCCTGTGATCCGGGGTCTCACTGCACTGACGTTTCCCGGACCAGGAATGTGACGGCCGCGCGGAGAAAGAATTTCAGCCCCGGTGCTACGCCGGCGGCAGTCCCGCCGCGGTCAGCTCCGCCGCCAGGTCGTAGCGCTGCACCCAGGTCACGTCGCTCACCAGTTCCCGCATGCCCGCTCCGCCCGCCAGGCGCTGCGCTCCGCCGCCGAGTGATCCCTGCCGTACCCGGGAGGTGTGGGCCAGGCGCAGTTCCTCGTAGCGGCGCAGCGCCGGGGCGGGGCCGTGCGGTCCCTGGCCGAGGTGGCTCAGGCAGGCGGCGAGGGCGGCCGCGTCCTCGATCGCCTGGCTGGCGCCCTGTCCGTGGTGCGGCAGCATCGGGTGGGCGGCGTCGCCGAGGAGGGTGGTGCGGGCGGTGCTCCAGTACGGCAGCGGCTCGCGGTCGTAGAGCGTCCAGTGACCGGCCTCGCCGGCGGCCTCCACGAGTTTGCGGGCGGCCGGCTCGAAGTCGGCGAAGGTGCGGCGCAGGGCGGCGAGGTCGGCGGGGCGGCTCCAGGAGTCGCCGTGGTCGGCGCGGTCGGCGACGACGGCGACGAACGCGATCCCGCGGCCGCAGCCCAGCGGGTGGGCCAGCAGCCGGCCGGCCGGGCCGGACCAGGTGAGCAGCGTGTCGGGGGGCAGGCCGGCGCAGGCGCCGGGGGCGACGAGCCCGCGGATCGCGGCGGTGCGGGAGAACACCGGACGCTCGGTTGCGGCGATGGTGCGGCGGGGCAGGGAGTGCACGCCGTCCGCGGCGATGACGACGTCCGCGCGCAAGTGTGCCCCGTGGGCGAAGTCGATCTGTACGCCGTCGTCGTCCTCGGTGACGGCGACGGCCCGGTGGCCGGTGTGCACCAGGTCGGCGGGGATCTGCCGGGCCAGCAGGCGGTGCAGGTCGGCCCGGTGCAGGGTGTAGTGCGCCCCGCCGAAGCGGTCCTGCCAGATGTCGCCCATCGGCTGCTGCATCAGCACCGTGCCGGTGTCCCAGGCCCGGACCTCCATGGCCTCGGGCCGGGCGGCGATCTCGCGCAGTTCCTCCTCCAGGCCCAGGCGGGCGAGCAGGCGGCTGCCGTTGGGGGCGAGGTGGATGCCGGCGCCGATCTCGGACAGGACGGGTGCCTGTTCGCAGACGTCGACGCGCAGTCCGGCCCGGCGCAGCGCGATCGCGGCGGTCAGTCCGCCGATGCCGGCTCCGATGACGGCGACGTGCAAGGTGTGCTCGCTCATGGGTCCTCTCCTCGATCGGCCCTTCATCGGCCCTTCATCGGCCCTTCGCCGGCGGCCGGGGCCCTGGCCGGCCCGGCCTCTTCATGCGAAGGGCGGCGCGGCCGCCGCTCGGATACGCGGTGGCCGCGCCGCCCGCTCCCGGGCCCGGCCGGCCGCGGCCGGATTCTCCGGCCGGGCGGCAAGGCGGTGGGGTGGCGCGGATGGCGCCGGTGTCCGGGCTGCCTGGCGTGGTGCGCGGCGCCCGGGGGTCGTCCGGGGCTATGACGATAGGGCCGCCCCGGCAGCCGGGACGGCCCTATCAAGTGGGGCTCAAGCGGTCCCGAACCAGCGCTCGAGCGCCCGCGTGAGGTCCGCGTCGTCGGGGGCGGCCCAGGCGATGTGGCCGTCGGGGCGGACCAGGACGGCGTGCAGCGCGTCGGGGCGCCCGGCCTCCTCGCCGGTGAAGTCGCCGGCGACGACGTCGAGGCGGCTCGCCCAGGGGGCGGCGATCTCGCGCAGCCGGCCGGCGTCGGGGGCGGCGGAGGTGAGGATCAGCAGGCCGCGGGCGGGGTGCAGCAGGCCGGCCACCGAGGAGGGGCTGCCGTCGGCCAGCTTGAGGGGCAGGTCGGGGCGCAGCCGCAGGCCCAGGCGGGGGTGGTGGCCCTCGCCCATGTCGTAGCGGATGTCGAGGCCGCTGACCTGGCCGGCCAGGTGGCGGGCGACGCCGGGGTCGGCGACGAGTTCCTGCATCACGGCGCGCAGCGGTTCCATCTCCTCGCCGCTGAGGTAGAGCTTGGTCTGGGCGCGGGTGTTGCGCATCAACTGCTGGCCGACGGGGTGGCGTTCGGCGTGGAAGGTGTCGAGCAGGCCGGGCGGGGCCCAGCCGTTGATGTCGGCGGCGAGTTTCCAGCCGAGGTTGGCGGCGTCCTGCACGCCCACGCTCATGCCCTGCGCGCCGGCGGGCATGTGGATGTGGGTGGCGTCGCCGGCCAGGAAGACGCGGCCGCGCCGGTACTCGGCGGCCTGGCGGGTGGTGTCGGTGAAGGAGCTGACCCAGCGCACCTCGGCGTCGTGGAGGTCCTCGCCGGTCATCTCCTGCCAGGCGTCGGCGATGACGGAGAAGGTCAGGCTGCTCTTGTCCTCGGGCGGGCGCAGGGATTCGTTGTGGATGACGATGCGGTCGACGCCGTTTTGCAGGTTGAAGGACATCACCATGCCGCCGGGGACGCGTTCGCCGATCGGGCGGCGGCGTACGTCCGCCCCCACCAGGTCGGCCATGTACATGCCGCGGGTGGGCTCCCAGCCGGGGAAGTCGATGCCGGCCAGGCGGCGCACCAGGCTGCGCGCGCCGTCGCAGCCCACCAGGTAGTGGGCGGCCAGTTCGCCGTAGCCGTCCGGGCCCTGGTACTCGACGACGACGCCGTCCGCGCTCTCGCGGTAGCCCAGGACCTCGTGGGAACGGCGCACGTCCACGCCGAGTTCGTCCACCCAGGCGCCGAGGATCTCCTCGGTGTGGAACTGGGGGATGCCCCGGACGCTGAAGTGGTTGTCCTCCAGCTGGGAGAAGTCGATGCGCACGCCGCCGAAGTGGCCCTGCGCCCATTCGACCTCGCCGAAGCGGGCGAGCAGTCCGCGCTGCTCGAAGACCTCCGCGGCGCGGCGGGTGAAGCCGACGCCGCGGGATTCGCCGCTGGGGGCGGGCAGTTGCTCGAACACGGTGACGTCGACGCCGCCCAGGCGCAGTTCACCGGCGAGCATCAGCCCGACCGGCCCGGCGCCGACGATGATTGCGCCCTTTGGCATGTCGTACTCCTCAAACAACGGGCTGCCGCCGGCGGGCGGCTGCCGGATCGGCTGCGGTCGGATCAGCTGCGGTCGGAAGGAAGGGATCCGCCAAGTGCCCGGGCACTCAGGCGGTGGGCTCGCCGAACCAGCGGGTGAGCGCCCCGGTCAGGTCGCCGGCGCCGCCGTCCGCCCACACGATGTGGCCGTCGGGGCGCACCAGGACGGCGTGCAGGGCGCCGGTGTCGTGGGCGTCCTGGTCGGCCCAGCTGCCGGTGACCACGTCGACGCGGCCGGCCCAGCCCTCGGCGGTGTCGGTGAGGGCGGCCGCGTCGGTGGTGCCGGCGGTGATGACGAGCACGCCGCGGGCGGGGTGCAGCAGTTCGGCGACCCGTACGCGGCTGCCGTCGGGGCGCTCCACGGCCCGGTAGGGGGCCAGCCGCAGGCCGAGCAGCGGGTGGCCGCCGTCGCCGACGTCGTAGCGCAGGTGCAGGCCGCTGACCCGGCCGGCCAGGTGGCGGGCGGCGGCGGGCAGTTGCACCAGTTCCCGCATCACGGCGCGCAGCGGCTCCATCTCCTCGCCGCTGAGGTAGAGCAGCGACATGGCGTGCACGTCGGTCATGAGTTTCTCGCCGACCGGGTGCCGCTCGGAGTGGTAGGTGTCCAGGAGGGTTTCGGGTGCGTGGCCGCGCAGGACGGCGGCGAGTTTCCAGCCCAGGTTGGCGGCGTCCTGCAGGCCGACGCTGACGCCCTGGGCGCCGAGCGGGGCGTGGTCGTGGGCGGCGTCCCCGGCCAGCAGGATCCGGCCCTTGCGGTAGTCCTCGGCAAGGCCGCTGGCGTTGGTCAGGGCGCACATCCACGACGCGTCGGCGTGGTGGATGTCCTCGCCGGTCAGCCGCTGCCAGGCGTCGGCGACCTCGGCGAAGGTGAGTTCGCCCTCGCCGTGGTGCGGGCGCACGCCGGGTTCGTGGATGACGATGCGGTCGACGCCCGGCTCCAGGGTGACCGAGAGGATCATGCCGCCGCCGGGGATGCGCTCGCCGATGGGCCGCATGCGCAGATCGGCGCCGACCACGTCCGCCAGGTACAGGCCCCGGGTGGCTTCCTCGCCGGGGAAGGCGATGCCGGCCAGGCGGCGCACGGTGCTGCGGCCGCCGTCGCAGCCCACCAGATAGGCGGCCGTCTCCTCCAGCGGGCCGTCGGGGGTCTCGAAGCGGGCGACGACGCCGTCGTCGGTCTCGGTGAAGCCGGTCAGCTCGCAGCCGCGGCGCACCTCGACACCGAGGTCGCTCACCCAGGCGCCGAGCATGTCCTCGGTGGCCGACTGGGCCAGGCCCATCACCCCGAAGTGGCTCTCCTCCAGCAGCGAGAAGTCGATGCGGACACCGCCGTAGTGGCCCTGCTTGCCCCAGCGGATGTCGCCGAGCCGCTCCAGAAGGCCCCGCTGGTCGAAGATCTCGGCGGTGCGGCTGGTGAATCCCAGGCCGCGCGACTCACCGCTGGGGGCGGGCAGTTTGTCGTAGACGACGACGTCCGCGCCGCCGAGCCGCAGCTCGCCGGCGAGCATCAGACCGACCGGGCCGGCTCCCACGATGATCGCACCGTGTGCCATGTCGACTCCTCACGCAGGTGGATGGGCACCAGAAAAGCCCACCGCGGTGGACGGGCGGTGCAGCCCGGCTCAAGAGGCCCCGGCCACCCCCGGGGACCGGGACCGCAACGGCCCGGCGCGGGACCGGGGACGGGACCGGAGCGACCCGGGACGGGGCCGGGGCCGGGCAGCGGACGGCGGACGGCCCCGCCGGTCGGGGGAGGCCGGCGGGGCCGTGATCAGGGGCGCGCACCCGGCACGCGGCACGCTCGCAGCAGCGGGTCAGTAGCAGGTCAGTAGTGGACGCGGACCAGCTGGCCGTCGTTGCCGGTGGAGTTGTTGGTGACGTAGAGGGCGCCGTGCGGGCCGGTGGCCAGGCCGGTGGGCGTGTTGAGCTGGTCGCCGGTCGGTATCTCGGTGACCGTCTTCGTCTTCACGTCGATCTTCGAGATGCTGCCCGGCAGCGGCGGGCCGGCCTGGAAGCCCTGGGTGAAGGAGAGTGCCAGCAGGTTGCCGTGGCAGTCCACGGCCAGGTCGATCAGGTTGCTCAGGCCGGTGACGAGGACCTCGGGCGCTCCGCCCGGGGCGATCTTCCAGATGCGGGCGGAGCCGGTGACGGTGCCGCTCATGTCGGCGAAGTAGACGGTGCCGTCGGGGGCGGTGACGATGCCGGTGGGCACGCCCTCGGCGACCCGCGAGGGGGTCGCGTTGGTCGGCACCACGAACTCGGTGGAGGTCGCCCCCTTGGCGGCGGTGCGCACGAGGGTGTTGCCGCCGGCGTCGGTGACCAGGAAGCCGCCGCCGCTGCGGGTCAGTGACCAGGGGTTGGCGTGGACTTCGCCGCCGTCCGGGTTCAGCCGGGTCTCGTGGTCGGTCAGGTCTCCCAGGATCCTGCCGTCGCGGGTGCGGAAGACCGTGCCCAGCGTGGCTGCCTCGGGGCCCAGCGCGGCGCGGGTGGCGGTGGTGCCGCCGAGACCGCTTGCGACGTCGTAGCCGCCGCCGGGGTCGGCCAGGACGTCGGTGGGGCCGGTGACGTCGCTCTGGGTGCCGCCGGCCGCGCCCTTCCCGGTGGACGCGAGCCCCGTCACCACCCGGCCCTTGAAACTGCCCTTGACCTTGTAGATCGCACCGGTCTTGCCGACGCAGCTCTGCCCCTCGGGGCAGCCCGGAAGGCCCTCGCCGGCCTCGGCGACCAGGACCGTGCCGTCGGACAGGACGGTGATGCCGTGCGGGCTCTTCAGCCCGGACGCGATGACCTCCAGCGTCGCCGTGGTGCCGGCGTGCGCGGCCGGAGCGGCGAGCAGCGGGGCGGCGACGATGCCCGCCGCTCCGGCCGCCACCAGCGCTTTTCTGAAGGAGCTGCGTGAAATCGACATGGATTCTCCCTGACTGAGGTCAGCTCCCCGCAATTCTGGGGCGGATACGGAATCCGCTCCCGGAAGAGGGGAGGAAAAAGGGGTTCATATAACTTCAGAAAACCAAAGAGGAACTGAATTGCGGGAATATTCGAGTGCGGCTCCAGGGCTTTTCCAGCTAGGGAACAGATTGAATAGAGGGCGGAATTTCCGGGAAGGGCGGGATTCCTTGTGTGGCGGGTTCGGCGGGATGTCCCAGGGCCCGGTCGACCAGCGCGCCGGCCAGGCCGGTGCCGGCGGCCGGGTCGAGCAGGGCGGCCAGCTGCCGGGGGGTCAGCAGGCCGTGCAGTTCGGGGAGTTCGGCCAGGACGTCGGCCAGCGGGCGGCAGGCGTCGGCGGCGGCCCGCGACGCCCGCGTCAGCAGGTCCTTGGCCGCCGCCCGGCCCAACTGGGGGGCGAGCGCGGCCGCGACGCGCTCGGAGGCGATCTGCCCGCCGGTCGCCTGAAGGTTGGCCCGCATCCGCTCCGGCCGGACGGTCAGGCCCGCGGCCAGTTCGGCGGCGGTGTGGGCCGCTCCCCCGGTCAGCCGCAGGCATTCGCGCAGCGGCTGCCATTCGGCATGCCAGCCGCCGGCCGACCGCTCGTCCTCGCCCGTCAGGCACTGCGCCAGGACGGCGGCCAGCGCGGGCACCTGAAGGGCCGCGGAGCGGATCAGCGTGGCCAGCACGGGGTTTTGTTTGTGCGGCATCGCCGAGGAGGCGCCGCGCCCGGACGCTGCCGGCTCGGCCACCTCGCCGACCTCCGTGCGGGCCAGCACCAGCACATCGGCGGCGATCTTGCCGAGGACGCCGGTGGTGTGCGCGAGCGCCGCGCCCAGGTCGGCGACGGGCGTGCGCAGCGCGTGCCAGGGCAGCACCGGCACGGCCAGGCCCGTCTCGTCGGCGAACGCCTCGAGGAGGCCGGTCAGCAGCGCCTCGGGGCCGGCGCCGGGGCCGGCGTGGTGCGCATAGCCCGCCAGCGTGCCGGCCGCCCCGCCCAGGGACACCGGCAGTCCGCAGTCCAGGATCCGCTGCAGCCGCGCCTGGGCGTCCAGGACGCCCTGTCGCCAGCCGGCCGCCTTGAGGCCGAAGGTGGTGGGCACGGCGTGCAGGGCCAGGGTGCGGCCCGCCATCACCGTGTCCCGGTGCCCGGCGGCCAGCACCGCCAGCGAGGCGGCCACCGCCCGCAGATCCTCCACGATCAGCCCAAGCGCCCGCGCGGCCACCAGCATCGCCCCGGTGTCGAAGACGTCCTGGCTGGTGGAGCCCCGGTGGACGTACTCGGCGGCCTGCGGCGTCTCGGCGGCCACGACCGCACCCAGCGCCGCGACCAGGCCCACGACCGGGTTCGCCGTCTCCCGCGCGGCCAGCGCCAGGCGGCGCAGGTCCAGCTTCTCGGCGCGCGCCGCGGCCGTGATCGCCGCCGCCGCCCAGCCGGGCACGGTGTGGCATCGCGCCTGCGCGCGGGCCAGCGCCGCCTCCGCGTCCAGCATCGCCTGCAGCCAGGCCATGTCCCCCACGGCCGCCTCGACGGGGGTGCCCGCACGGACCGGGGACAGCAGCCCGGCGTCCAGGCAGGCCGCACCCTCACCCGCCAGCTCCAGTGCCGGTGCCGCCGGGGCCAGTGCCGCCGGGGCGGGGGCGGGTGGCGCCGGGGCCGGTGCGGGGGCGGGCCGTTGGGCGCGGGCCGCCCTCACGCCGCCTTCCCCGCCGTCGTCGTGGTGGTGGTGCCCAGGGCCGTCACGGCCGCGGCGAACGCCGCCGGCGCAGCCGGCTCCGCGACGGCCGGGGCGGCCAGCGCGAGGACGGCCGCCGCGATGGCGTCGGAGTCCTCCAGCGTGACCGAGCCGACCCCGGGCCGGATGCCGGCCGCGGTGACCCAGTGCACCGACTCGGTGGGCACCCCGTAGGCGAAACGCCGCCCATGCGGCACCCCCCGCCCGTCCAGCAGCCGGTAGGGCCGCTCGGACACCGCGAGGCCCCCGGTCTCATAGCCCTCGCCGCCGCTGCCCTCGATGCGGTGCGGCCGGCACTGCCCGCTGCGCAGCAGGGCGCGCATCAGCGGATCCGCGGTGCGCCGCAGGTCGATCTCCGGCAGCCGGGCCTCGATCAGCACCCCCGCCCGCACCCGCACGTCCCCGATCTGCGCGGACGTGCCGGTGAAGCAGGGTCCCCCAGGAGCGTCGGGGTCCGCCTCCACGTGCAGGCCGGGACCGGTGACCTCCAGGATCCCGGCGTCCATCAGCGCGGCCATCTCCTCGATCCGCGCAGCGGGCGGGCCGATCGACAGATAGGCGTTGAGCGGCGTGTACCAGCCGTCCAGCTCCTCGCGGTGCGAGTCGGCGTCCAGTCCTCCGTGATCGACCGCGAGCCGCACCTCGTTGCGCAGGTCCCGCAGCACGTCCAGCGCCGCCTTGAACGGGCCGCTGACATTGCCCCGCCTCGCCTCGCGCACATCGTCGTCGAGATAGCCGCGCAGCCAGCTGCGGAAGGCCGCCCGGTTCTCGAAGACCCGGCGGCCGTAGGGGCGGGCCACCAGCTCCCAGTCCCAGCGCTCCTGGGGGGCGATGCCGGCCTCCCTAAGCAGCCGCTCCTCCCCGTCCGGCGCCGCCGCCAGGTAGCGGCGGGCGAACTCGGCGATGCGGGCCGGCTCCTGACGGCCCGCCAGCAGCGTCTCGTAGTAGACGCAGCTGACCTCCTTCGCGATCAGCGGCCACAGGTCGCGGCCGAACCGCACCGGCCGCCGCGCCGCCGCACGCAGCGCGGCGCTGCGCTCGGCGGTCAGCAGCCGGGGCAGGTAACGGCCGTGCGGGCCCTTCTCGTTCTCGCCGCGCGCCTGGTAGGGCACCCCGCGCCGGGAGCCGGCGTACAGGCGCGGCTCGCGGCCGGAGGGCCGGTAGACCAGCCGGCCCTCGCCGTCGCGGGCGAAGACGCCGCCGCGGGCGTGCGTGAACAGCGCCATGTAGTCGAAGAAGTTCAGGCCCAGCCCGCGCAGCAGCACGCTCTCGCCGGCCGCCACGCCCGACAGGTCCACGTCGGCGGGGTTGGCCGGGGCGATGTAGGTCAGGCGGTGGCGGGCGGCGAAGGCGGCCAGGTCCCGCTCGGTGTCCGACAGGGCGGCCGGCACGTGGCCCTGTGCCAGCACCACCGCCGCCAGCCCGTCCAGCCGCGTGCCGTCCTCCAGCACCACGCTCTGCGCCCCCGTACCGGCCGGGCCGGTGGCGTCCTCCTCCACCGCGATCGCCCGCACCGGGTGCACCTGCACGGTGACGTGCGCCGGCGCGTTCGCGGTGACCTGCTGGAACACCCACGCCAGGTACTGGCCGTACAGGGCGCGCGTGGGATAGGTGTCCGCCCCCAGGTCCCGGGCCTCGGCGAGCGTCTCGTCGTCGTAGGCGAGGCCGCCGCCCAGCGTCAGCGCGCTCGGCCCCAGCGCCTTCGCCCACTGGTACAGGCTCGGGCCCTCCTCCAGCGGCCCCTCGATGGTGACGCTGGCGTCGGTGTAGAGCGTCACCTGCGAGGCGACGGTGTTCATCAGCAGATGCCTCGACTGCGCGGGCCGCCACACCATGCCGGAGCCGGGCGGGCCGGGATCGACGACGTGCACGGTGAGGCGGGAGACGCGGGGCGACTTCCGTTCCTGGGCGCACAGCCTCTCCAGGACGGACAGTCCGCGTGGTCCGGCCCCCACGAGGCACACTTGCATACGTCCGCTGCTCACAAGGACACTCCGCTCGGCAGTCGGGGGCGACGGGGCCGCACGGCCGCGTCGGCGACGGTGGTGCACACGGCGCCGCCCCCGAAGGTCTTGGTGGGTTCCCGACGTTGGGGGCACAACAGAGCGGCCGCCGTCCTCCGCGGCCCCGCAGGGCCCTCGGTGACCGGCGGCCTCGCAGGTCCTGCGGCATGCGGCAAGCCGCCCGGGCCGCACACGTGCGTACCGTCCACAGCGCCTCCTTCCGCCGCCACCGTCGGCCGCGACGCTCAACCAGGGCTGGGATTTTGCTGGAGAAGCCCGCCGCCGGGCGGCCCTACGGCGTGCGGGGACGCCCTGCGGGCGGCGGCGGACGCGCGGGCACGGGCCGCGGTCCGCGGCGGCGGTGACGGGAGGTCAGCCACCTGCGCGGGCACGGGCGCGGGCGCGGTGGCGGTGGCGGGGTGGTCAGGGCAGGAGGCGGGGCAGCCGGCCGGTGCCGGACCGGCGTCAGGACGCCGGGCCGGTCGGGGGGCCTGCCCAGCGAAGCCCCCTGGGTGGTGATCCGCGCGGGCGCGGCGGGGGGCCGCCAGCAGCAGCGCCGGGCCCCGGTAGCGGGCGCGCTCGGCGCCAGGCCACGGCGTGGGCGGCAGCGCCGCCGTCAGGGCCGGCGCGAGCACACCGCACCGTCACCGCCGGCACGGGCGCCGGCGGTGACGGTGCGGTGTGCCGTCCGCGACCGGGGGCCGCCGGTCATCGCGGGCATGGCCGCCCCGGCCGGGGCCCGGCGGGTGGGCCGGGACGCGGCCGGCCCGCGGCGCCGGGCAGGTGTGTGCACGGCGGCCGCAAGATCCCTGCGGCCGGATGATCCGGCGCCGGCGGGAAGGCTGGGCGGTGCTGCCGAAAGTGTGGCGATCCTCTGCCGCTGCCGACGACGGTGGATGCCGTGTGCCGCCCGACCCGGCCGCCGGACCGTGCGGCCGGCGCCGACCGTGAAACCGGCGGCCGCCCGTTGCGGGTCCCGGACCGGAACGGGCGGCCGCCGGCGTGCGGCCCGGTCAGTCCAGCGCGACCGGGATCGACTCGTGCCGGTACAGCTGCAGGCCGGGGGTCCGGATGGGGGTGCCGGCCAGGCGCAGGCGGGGGTAGCGGCCGTAGAGGCGGCGGAGGATCTCCTCCATCTCCAGCCGGGCCAGCGCCGCGCCCAGGCAGTAGTGGACGCCCAGGCCGAGGTTCAGGGGGCGGGCGTCCGCGCGGTGCAGGTCGAGCCGGTCCGGGTCCGGGAAGCGGGCCGCGTCGCGGTTGGCCGCGCCCAAAAAGACGATGGTGCCGGTGCCCGCGGGGATGTGGACGCCTTCGATCTCCACGTCCTCCAGCGCCATCCGCCGGGTGGCCTGCACCGATCCGTCGAAGCGGCCCAGTTCGTCGATCACCGGAGCGAGTTTGTCCGGCGCGGTGGCCAGGACGCTCTGCAGTACGGCCAGTTGGTCGGGGTGCTCGGCGAGGGTGACCACCGAGTTGCCGACCAGTCCCGCGGTCGTCTCGAATCCGGACCCGAAGATGAACGCGAGCAGGTCGACCAGTTCCTGTTCGCTGAGCCGGTCGCCGTCGGCGTCGCGCACCGCGATGAGCGCCGACAGGAGGTCGTCGCCGGGCGCCTTCCTGCGCTCGGCGACCAGAGCGTGGAAGTAGTCCAGGACGTTCAGGTAGGCGGCGTCGGCCTCGGCCAGCGCCTCGGGTGAGACCGCGACCTCGAAGACGACGCTGGCTTTGCGTATCCAGCCGTCGAACGGGCCGAGGTCCTCCTCCGGCACCCCCACCAGGCGGGCGATCGTCCCCATCGCCACCGGCAGGGCCAGCAGCGAGGGGATGTCGGCCACGTCGCCGCGGGCGGCGTGCTCGGCCATGGTGTCCAGGGCCCGTTCGGTCAGCTGGGCGGTGTAGGGCCGTACCTGCTCGATCTGGCGGACGTTGAACGCCCGCGCCACCAGCCCCCGCAGCCGCGTGTGGTCGGGGTTGTTGGCACCGGCCAGCGAGGAGAAGACGCTGACCAGCAGCGGACTGTCCCGCCAGCCCGGCTGGTTCTTGTCGAACCACTCCGCGCCCACCGTGCCGAACTTCTCGCCGGACAGCACCGCGCAGGCCGCGTCGTAGCCGGTCACGAACGCGCCGCCGAGTGCCTCGCTCACCCGGACGGGCGCGAGGGCGCGCAGCCGGGCGTAGCCGGGGAAGGGGTTGCGCTGCCCTTCCGGGCTGAACAGCTGGAACAGCTCGGCGTCGGCGGGGTGGACCGCTGCCGGCTCGTCCGCGGTCACCGGGCACCTCCGCCCACTGCGGCGCCCTGCACGTCCTGCATGTCGTGTGCGTCGTGTGCGGGGTGTGCGGGGTGCGGCAGCACCGGCCGCGGCGTGGGGCCGGCGCCCCGGGCCCGCGCGGTCCGGGGGCCGGTGTCCTTCTCGGCCGTGCGGCCGCCGGGGACCGCCAGGAAGTGTGTCGTCATTGTGTGTCCTCCGGGTGCTGACGGTGCTGGCGGGCTGCGGCGTGGTCAGGGGTGGTCAGGCGCGGTGTGCGGTGACGCAGCGGCCGAGCCGGTTGGTGGTCTCGGAGCGGATCTGCAGGCCGCACTCGGTCAGGAGGCGGTGCAGGGCGGGGGCGCTGAAGGACTCGGAGCGGAAGCCCTGGGCGCCGCGGAAGAGGGTGCCGCCGTAGCGGCCGGGGGCGGGCTCTGCCAGCTCGCTCACGCACTGGGTGTAGTAGGCGCGGCGTACGGCGGTGGTGCGGGGGTCTTCGTTGAAGACGGAGATGAGGACGGTGCCGCCCAGCGCGCGCAGGCCCGTGAGGGCGCGCCGGGGGTCGGGGAGGTTGCCCAGCAGGTTGAACGGGAGGACGAACAGCGGCTGTTCGCCGGGGATCCGGTGCGACCAGCGGAGGGTTTCCTGTGCGTTGCCGACCAGGGCGGTGGCGTGGGCGCCGAGGCCTTCGTCGGCGATGCGTTCGCGCAGGGCGGCCACCGCGCCGCAGCTGATGTCGATGCCGCAGTAGCGGAGCTGGGCGGCCCGCGCCACCTCCAGTGCCCGCCCGTCGAAGCAGCCGAGTTCGACGACCGCGTCGCAGGGTCCCTCAAGCGCCGTCTTGAACGCGGCCAGGCACTCCATCTGCAGGAAGGTCAGGACCTCGTCGGGGAAGTGCGCCACGCTCATGATCGCGGTGGCGCCGGTGCCGTCGCGGTAGAACCGGTCGGGTGAGGGGGGCGTCGGGGCGGGGGGTGGCGCTGTGGCGGGCAGCAGCCCTGCGCGGGTCATCGGGCGGCGAGCGTCTTGGTGAAGTACGCGGTGTCGAAGTACTCGTGCATGCGCGTGATCTGTCCGTCCTTGACCGTGTAGACGGACACGATGCGGTTCTCGTAGGGCACGTTGGCCTTCGTCGTGGAGCGGGAGAGGCATTCCACGGCGACCTGGCCGCCTTCGGCGATCATGCTGCGTACCTCGATCGTGTAGCCCGCCTGCGGGTCGAACAGCTCGCCCAGCGGGAGGAGGAAGCCGCCCACCACCGCGTCGCGGCCCTTCCAGGTCCCGCACACCGGGTGGTCGCCGGCGATCCAGAACTCCACGTCGTCGGCGAGGAGTTGGATGACGGTGGGGGCGTCACGGTCCGCGATCGCGCGCAGATAGCGCTCCACGGTGGCCTTGGGCCCGCCTGCGGGACTGTTCATGAGTGACCTCCGAGCGTGGGAACGAGGACCGGCTGGTCCGCTCCGGGGTAGATGAGCGTCTTGCGCAGCAGTCCGGCCAGGACGGCGCTGGGCATGAGGCGGGCGGCGGTGTTGCGCAGCAGGCGCGGGATCGGGTGCTGCAGCTGTTCGAGGCCGGCCAGCGAGCGGGAGACCTCGACCATCTCGCGGGTGCGCTCGCGCCGGAGGTCCTCGTAGGAGCGCAGTGCGGCGGTCACGCCGCCGAGTTTGTCGGCGGCGTTGAGGCGGCCGGCCAGGACGACGGCGTCCTCGATGGAGGAGCTGCCGCCCTGGGCCAGGCTCGGCAGCATCGGGTGGGCGGCGTCGCCCAGCAGCGTCACCCGGCCGTCGCCCCACTGCTCGAGGAAGGGCCGGTCCTGGCAGGGGACGGCCATGATGGCGGACTGCGGGGTGGCGCGGACGGCGGCGGTCACCTCCTGGGCCCAGCCCGCGTAGGTGCGCAGGATCTCGGTCTTGTCGGCGGTGTAGTCGCGGGCGGCGTGTTCGGGCACGTTCAGGCTGCCCCACCAGTAGAACCGTCCGTGGCCCACGTCGTGGAGGCCGAAGCGGCGGCCCGCGCCCCAGTAGTGTCCGCTGAAGCCGGCCGGGAAGGTGGGGTGGGCGAACTCGGTGATGGCCAGCCAGCACAAAAATCCCCCGTAGCGGGGGGCGGTGGGACCGGTGCCCGCGACCTGGCCGCGGATGACCGAGTGGATGCCGTCGGCGCCGATGAGCACGTCGCCGTGGGCCTCGGTGCCGTCGGCGAAGTGCACGCGCACGCCGTCGGCGGAGGTCTCGTAGTGCAGTGCGGTGGCGCCCAGCGTGATGGGGCAGTCGCCGGCCGCTTCGCGCAGCGCCTGCTGCAGGTCCCCGCGGTACAGGCAGATGCTGGGGGCGCCGGCTTCGCGGTCGACGCGGGCGTGCGGGAGTTCGAAGAGGCGGCGTCCGGTGGGGGTGGTGAACTTCATCTGGGTGACCACCTGGCCGCGCTGCTCAAGGTCGAGGTCGAGGCCGAGGGTGGCCAGTGCGCGGATGGCGTTGGCGCCCACCGAGATGCCGAACCCGGCGGGCTTGAGCTCGCCGGCGCGTTCGTAGATCTCGACGTCCATGCCGATGCGGCGCAGGGCGACGGCGGCGGTGAGTCCGCCGATGCCGGCGCCGATGATCAGGGCCTTTTTTCCGGCGACCCCGGCGGCCATGTCAGCGGCCATGTCAGTACCTCCCGGTCGGTTGAGCCGATGGGGTCGCGGGGTGCCCCGTGGATTCGGCGAGGATGGCGGCGACGCTGCGCACGTGCGGGTCCTGGACGATCTGCATGTGGTCGCCGGAGACGTCCAGGACGCGGACGCGGCCGGTGGTAAGCGCGCCCCAGCCGTTGGCCGGGTCGCCGTAGAGGCTGCCGGCGAGGTCGTGGACGGGTTTGAGGACGTCGGGCAGGGAGCCGCGGGCGCGGATCAGGACGAGGTCCTGGTCGGTGGGGGCGGGCCGCCAGCCCAGCAGGGCGTCCCAGTTGGCGCGGAACATCTCAAAGACGCGGCGCAGCGAGGTGTCCGCGTCGTCGGCGCCGAGCATGCCGGTGCGCACGGCGAGTTCGCGGACGCTGGCGAACGCGTCGCCCTCGTCGCGCAGTTCGCGGAACGCGGCCGTCGGTACGTCGCCGCCGGCGTCCAGCCAGAGCAGTTCCCAGAAGAACCAGGTCATCAGGGACAGGGCGTCGACCTGGGGGCGGGTGGCGCTCTGGTCGAGGGCGTCGGAGTCGATGAGGAGCACGTCGGCGACCTGATCGCCGGCGGCCCGCAGCTGGGCGGCCATCTCGAAGGCGATGTGTCCGCCGAAGGACCAGCCGCCGATGGTGTAGGGGCCGTGCGGCTGGACGGTGCGCATGGCGGCCACGTAGCTGCGGGCGATCTCCTCGACGGTGCGCAGGGGCTGGGTGCCCGGCGCGATGCCGGCCGCCTGGAAGCCGTACAGCGGCTGGTCGGGCGGCAGGGCGCGGGCCAGCGGCAGGTAGCACAGCACGTTGCCGCCGGTGGGGTGGGCCAGGAACACCGGCCGCCGTGTTCCGGACGCCCGCAGCGGGATGAGGGGGCCCGCCGCGGCGGGGGGGTTGCCGTCGCCCTCGCGCAGCAGGGCGGCCAGTGCGGCGACGGTGGGCGCGGTGATCAGCGCCGAGAGCGGGACGGCCGTGCCCAGGCTCTGTTCGATGCGGATCACCAGGCGTACGGCGGTCAGTGAGGTGGCGCCGAGTTCGAACAGGTCGTCGTGGGCGCCCACGGTGGGCAGCTGGAGCAGTTCGGCGGCGATGCCGGCCAGCCGGCGCTCCAGCGGATCCAACGGCGCGGCAGCGGCGGCCCGGCGGGTGAGCGGGAGGCGGCGCAGGGCGGCGTCGTCGCGTTTCCCGCTGGGGGTGTGCGGCAGCGCGCTGACGCACTGAAGGTGGGAGGGGACCATGTGGCCGGGCAGCTGGGCGCGCAGGTCCCGGCGCACCGCGTCCAGGTCGACGGCGTGCGGGCCGGCGACCAGGAATGCGGCCAGGAAGGACGCCGGGCCCTGGCCGCGGGCCACGACGGCCGCCTCGCTGATGCCCGCCGCGCGGGCCGCGGGCGTGGCGGTGAGGGCGAGTTCGACTTCGGCGGGCTCGATGCGGAAGCCGCGGATCTTGACCTGGGTGTCGGTGCGGCCCAGGCAGACGACCTCCCCGCCGGGCAGGGTGTAGCCGAGGTCGCCGGTGCGGTAGGCGCGCACCCCGTCGGGGTGGCCGGGCCGGGCCGGGAGCAGGACGAAGCGTTCGGCGGTCAGGCCGGGCTGGTGTTCGTAGCCGTCGGCCAGGCAGGCGCCGGCGGCGTAGATCTCGCCGGTCGCCCCGGCGGGCAGCGGGCGCAGGGCGCGGTCTCGGACCGTGACCTCGCTGGCGTCGACGGCCGTGCCGATGGGCGGCAGCGCGGGGTAGCGTGCCGGATCGCCGGTCATGGTGAAGCCGGTGACGATGTGCGTCTCGGTGGGCCCGTACTGGTTTTCCAGGAGGACGCCGTCGGCCGGCAGGGCGGCGCACAGGCGGCGGATCTCGTCGGTGACGCGCAGCTGCTCCCCCGCCGAGATGATCACCCTGAGGGCGCGGGGCACCAGGCCCAGCGCGGCGGAGGTCTCCGCGAGCTGCTGGAGCGCCACGTAGGGCAGGAAGACCCGCTCGACGCGTTCCTGGTCGAGCAGGCGCAGCAGGGCGGGGAAGTCCAGGCGCTGCTGTTCGCCGACGAGTTGCAGCGTGGTGCCCGCGCACAGGGTGGCGAAGATTTCCTGCAGGTGGACGTCGAAGCCGAGGGCGGAGAACTGCAGGGTGGGGCCGGTCACCGCGCCGCTGGGGATGCGGTTTTGCCAGCGGATGAGGCCGGCCAGGGCGCGGTGCGGCATCGTGACGGCTTTGGGGTGGCCGGTGGAGCCGGAGGTGAACAGGACGTAGCAGGTGCTGTCGGGGTCGATCACCGGCGGCTCGAACGGTGCGGCGGGGGCGGTGTCCGGGTCATCGCCAGGCAGGTGCAGGGACTCGGCCGCGAGCAGCGGGGCGTCGCCCAGCAGTCCCGCGTGGTGCTGTGGGGCGATGACGGTGAAGGGCCGGACCGTCTCGAGCATCGCGGCGATGCGGGCGGGCGGGTAGCCGGTGTCCAGCGGGACGCTGGCCAGGCCCGCGCGGGCCACGCCGAGGACGGCCGCGACGTAGTGCGGGCCGCGGTCCATGGCGATGCCGATCCGGGCCCCGGGGGTGGCGCCGTCGGCCAGCAGCCGGCGGGCGATCAGGTCCGCGGCGCGGTCGAGTCGGCGGTAGGTCCAGCGCTGTTCTTCGAAGGCGAGGGCGATCGCGTCGGGCGCTGCTTCGGCGCGGGCGTGGACGGCCCGGGCCAGGTCGAGGGGCACCGCCGCCCCATCCCCGGTGTCGTCGGTGTCGTCGGTGTCGGTGTTGGTGTCGTCGGTGGCTTCGGCGGGTCCGCGGCCGGGTGCGGTGGCCGACCGGGGGGCCAGGAAGGCCAGGTCCGCGCTCTCGTCGGGGTGGGTGAGGATGCGCTGAAGGATCCGCACGTAGGTGTCGGCGATCAGCGCGGCCTGGCCGGGGGTGTAGGCGCGGCCGTCGCAGTCCAGGCTCAGCCGCAGGCGGCCGTCGACGGGGTGGACGATGGCACTGACCAGCAGGCCGATGCCGCTCTCCTCCCAGGTCTGCACCGACAGCATGTCGAGTTCGGGCAGCCGCAGCACCGTGTCCAGCACGTGCAGGTGCACGTAGTTGAACGCGGTGTCGATGAGCGGGCCGCCGAAGTCCTCCTGGATGCGGCTGAGCGGGTAGTGGCGGTGTCCGAAGCTCTCCCGCTCCTGGCGGAAGACCTCCTGCACGTGCTCGCCCAGGCTGCGCGCGGCGGCATCCACCCGCAGCGGCAGGGTGTTGAGGAACAGCCCGGCGGTGCGGTCGGCGCCCGGCTGCTCCGAGCGGCCGTGCACCACCAGCCCCGTCGTCACGTCGCCCTGCCCGGACAGCAGCCGCAGCGTCAGGCTGTGGGCGGCGAACAGCGTCGACTTCACCGGCAGTCCGCGCGCGCGGGTGAAGTCCCGCAGCCGCTCCTGAAGCTCGTCGGGCAGCGTGGCCAGGTGGGTGAAACGGCCGGCCGCACCGGGCTGCTGGGCGGTCGCGAACCTCGGCAGCTGCAGCGGTACGGCGCCGCGCAGCCGCGTCTCCCAGTAGCCGCGGGCCTCGGGCGAGGTGAGGGCCGCGAGCTCCGCGGCCACGTACAGCGCCGGTGAGGGCAGCGCAGTGGCGGACACGGCGGGGATGTCCGCCCCCAGGCCGTGCAGATAGTCCTGGAGCAGCTCGCTCAGCAGGGCGGCGACGCTTCCGCCGTCCAGGACGGCGTGGTGGAAGCTCAGCACGAGGTCGATGCGGCCCGGCCGGGCGTGGACGCGCAGCAGGTGCAGCGGGCCCGCCTCGAAGTCGTAGCGGTGACGGCGGCGTTCGGTGATGTGCCGGGCCAGCTCGGCGTCCGCCGCCGCCTCGCCGGCGCCGCGCAGGTCGCGGCACTCCAGCGCGCCCGGAGCCGGCGGGCGCACGATCTGCAGCGGCTCGGAGTACCCGGCCAGCGAGATGACGGAGCGCAGCGCGGGATGCCGGGCCGTCAGCCGGTCGTAGCAGGCACGCAGCCGCTGCGGATCCCAGGGCATCCGCAGGCTGTAGTGGAAGACGTCCCGGTAGGGGCCCAGGTCCGGCCGGCCGTCCCCGGCACCGGCCTCTGTGTCTGGGTCTGGGTCTGGGTCTGGGTCTGGGTCTGCGGAGCGCAGGCTGTGGTAGACCATGCCCAGTTGCAGGCGGCTGAGCGGGAAGGCGTCCTGCGCGCCGTCCACGTCCAGGCGGTGGCGGTCCGCGGGCGCCGCCAGGGCGAACGGGGCGGGCGCCGCGGCCCCGCTCTCGCCCTCGCCCCGGTCGCCGGCCGGGACGGCGTGCTCGGCCAGCGCGGCCACCGTCGGATGCTGCATCAGGTCGCGGATCTCGAACCGCAGTCCGCGCCGTTCGGCCTCGGCGCGCACCCGCAGCGCCAGCAGGGAGTCCCCGCCCAGCGCGTAGAAGTCGTCGTGCACGCCCGCCCCGGTGCCCAGGACCTGCGACCACACGGCGGCCAGCACGGACTCGGCGCCCGCCCGCGGGGGCCGGGACGGTGCGGCCGCGCGCTCGGGCGCGGGCAGCGCGGCCCGGTCCAGTTTCCCGTTCGGCGTCAGCGGCAGCGCCTCAACCCACCGCCAGGCGGCCGGTATCAGCGGGCCGGGCAGGGTGCGGGCCAGCTCGGCGCGCAGCAGCGCCGGGGCGATCTCCCGCTCGCCGGTGAGATAGGCCACCAGATGGGTGCCCTGCTCCGCGGTGGTGCGGGCCACCACCGCCGCGGCGCGCACGCCCGCGATCGCGGTGAGCGCCGCCTGGACCTCGCCGGGTTCGACCCGGTGCCCGCGGATCTTGACCTGGTCGTCGATCCGGCCGAGGTATTCAAACAGTCCCCCGGCCGTCCGGCGGGCGAGGTCACCGGTGCGGTACAGGCGCCCGCCCGGCGTGAACGGGTCGGCCGTGAACCGCTCGCGGCTCAGCTCCGGGCGGCCCAGATAGCCGCGCGCCACCTGGATGCCGCCGATGCACAACTCGCCGGGCACACCGGCCGGTTGCGGCTCGTCGCCCGGGCCGAGCACGTACAGCTGGGTGTTGTCGACCGGGCGGCCGATCGGCACGTGCCGCACCCGGTGGGCGGGGTCGTCCGGGCAGTCGTAGTAGGTGACGTCGACGGTGGCCTCGGTGGGGCCGTAGAGGTTGACCAGCCGCGGCGGCCGCTCCAGCGCGGCGAAGAGTGCGGTGAACCGGTTGACCAGATCGGGCGTGAGCGCCTCGCCGCTGCAGAACACATAACGCAGCGACGCCGCGCGGGACACCGCCGCGGGCTCGTCCTCCAGCATGTCCAGGAACGGGCCGAGCATGGCGGGCACGAAGTGCACGACCGTGACCTGGTGGGCGGCGACGGCCCGCAGGATCTCCCGCGGGTCGCGGTGGGCCCGGGGCGGGAGCATGGCCACCGCCGCGCCGGAGGCCGCCCACCAGAACAGCTCCCACACGGACACGTCGAACGAGGCCGGGGTCTTCTGCAGGATCACGTCGCTAGGGCCGAGGGGGTAGCGGCGCTGCATCCACAGCAGCCGGTTGACCACCGAGCGGTGCTCGACCATGACCCCCTTGGGGCCGCCGGTCGACCCGGACGTGTAGATGACGTAGGCGAGATGGCCGCCCGGCACGTCACCGGGCGCCGTCACACGGCCGGGCGAAGGGCCGTCGGAGAGGGGAAGGGTGTCGACGCGGATCACCGCCGCGGGCGCCTGGGGCGGCACCAGGTGTGCGGTCGACTCCTCGGCGAGCACCGCCACCGCCCCGCTGTCGCGCAGCAGATACGCGATGCGCTCGGCCGGGTAGTCGGGGTCGACGGGCACATAGGCCGCCCCGGCGCGCAGCACGCCCAGCAGGGCCGCCGGCAGCGCGACGCCGCGCTCCAACAGCACCGCGACCCTCTCCTGCGCCGCCACCCCCGCCCGCCCGAGCGCATCTGCCACCCGGGCGGCATACGCCTCCAGCGCGGCGTACGTCATCGCACCGGCGGCATCGCGCACCGCGACCTGCTCGGGGCTGCGCCGGGCCTGCTGTTCGAACAGTCCGTGCACCGTGGCGCCGTGGGGCAGCGGTGTGCTGGGCCCGCGGGCGGCGTCCAGCGCGGCCGCCCGCCCGGCGGCGTCCAGGAGCGGGATGCGGGCGGCGGGCCGGGCCGGGTCGGCGAGGCCGTGCACCAGCAGGGCGCGCAGATGCTCCGCCACCCGCGCGGGCGGCAGGTCGTCGTCGAACACGTCCGGGGCGCAGTCGAGTTCGATCCGGACACCGCCGGTGCCCCGGTGGTGGACGACCAGGATCGCCAGCGCGTCCTGGTCGTGCCGGCGCTGGTGGCCGGTGCGCTCCTGGACCAGCCCCGCCACGTCGGGCAGTTCGGGCAGGTTCAGGTAGGAGATGGTGGCGTCGAACAGCCGCCGCCCGCCGCCGGTGGCGGATGCGGCGGGCCGGGGCACATCGCCGGGGGCGAGCCTTTCGTGGCGGCGCAGCTCCCGGACGTCGGCGGCGACCTGTGCGGCTGCCGCGCCGAGGGTGCGGTCGGGGGGTGCGGGGACGCGCAGCGGGAGCGTGGTGGCGAAGTGCCCGACGGTGGCGGCGTGCTGCGGGGTGCGCCGGTTGAGGAAGGCGACCCCCAGGACCGTCTCGTCCGTGCCGTGCAGGCGGGCAAGATAGGTGCCCAGCGCCGCGGCGACGTAGGAGAAGACGGAGCTGCCCATGGCCCGGATCCCGGCCACCTCCCCGGGCTCCAGGGTGAGCAACACCCGCCGGGCCGCCGTCGCGGGCGGCGCCGGGCGCCGGGCGAACAGCGCCGGGACCGCGCCGCCGAGCCGCTCACGGAAGTAGTCCTGGTCCAGGCGGTGCTCGGCGCCGCCGCGGTAGGCGAGGTCCTCCTCGACGAACGCGCGATACGACGGCGCGCCGGGCTCCTCGGGATCACCCTGCGTGTCGGGTGATCCCGGTGCGTCGGACGACCGGCCGTCTGCTGCGTGCCGCGCGTAGTCGGCGAGGACCTGGGTGAGAAGCAGGTCCAGCGCGTAGCCGTCCGCCACGATGTGGTGGGCGCGCAGGACGATGTGGACGTGCTGCGCGTCCTGCCGCAGCAGGGCCGCGTAAAAGAGCCGGTCGGCTCCCAGCCGCATGGGCACGGTGAGCGCGGCGTCCACCAGGCCGGCGCACGCGGCCGCCGGGTCCGCCTGCCCGGACAGGTCCCAGACCTCGGCCGGGGCGAGCTGGGGATCGGTCCACTGGTAGGGGACGCCGCCGGCCTCGCCGAACCGGGCGCGCAGCGCGTCATGACGGCGCGTCACCCGCTCCAGGCTCCCGGCCAGTACGTCGAGGTCCACCGGGCCGCGCAGCCGTTCATGGGCGGTGATGGTGAACTGCGGCGACTGTTCGGCGGACCCGCACACGGTCCAGATGTCCCGCTGGTGAGCCGTCAGCGGGAAACGCTCCGTCATGGCCGGCTCCCCGGGACGGCCGGCACCAGGGGGCAAAAAGCCCGGCCGGCCGGGCCCGCCGGGCCCGCCGGGAAGTCGCCGCCCCTGCGCCCGCAGTCGTCATGCCGGTCCCGGAGCGCCCCGTGGTCCGCCTGCACCCGCGCGTCACCGGCGTCGCCGCGTATCCCCCGCATGCCATCCCTCTCCCCCGGCTGATCGACCGGCGGCCACTGTTCCAAGGTGGCCTAAAGGCACCCTTCAGCTATCCGGAGTCCGACGCCCCGCGCCGGCAGCCCAGCTCGCCGCAGGCTTCGACGCGCAGGAGAAAGGGGCGGCTCACACACCACAACGGCTGTGAGCGGCGGCAGACGAGGCCGGCCGCGAGCCCGGACGGATGCGGCGCTGACCATGGCGGGTTCGGTCCCTTCCGCCGAGTTCAGCCGTGAAGTTGTCCGGTCTGCGGACGCCGGAGGCGTCGGGCCGAACGGATGGGGCGGGGGCGTGTCCTGTGTTCTACGGCTTCGCCGGTCCCGCTCGGCTTCGGGCAGCGCGGGACAGCTGGGGACGGCGCCGGGTGCTGCCGAGGGGCGTGGGCCGGATCCGCTCCGGTGGTACCCGGGCCGCCCGGGGACGAGCGTCCGCTGACCGGTGTCCCGGCGCGGGGCGAGTTGGCCGGTAGCGGGTCTGGGGGAATGCGGGCCTCGGTGCTGAGGTGAGGGCCCAGCGTCGCGTGCCTGAAGCCGCGGCCTTTCAGAGAGGGGATGCCCATGGCGTTCCTCAGGTCCAAGTCGACGGGATACCGCTGCGCGGTGGCGTGCCCGACCGGACAGGGATGGTCGGCGATGTTCCTGCGGCCCGGCAGGGCCGCGGGCGTCAGCGAAACAGGGCTGCTTTTCGAGGCGGCCACCCACGACGCGTTCGGGGGGCAGTTCACCGACCTGCGGCAGGCGGCGTACCAGAACTTCAAGCTGTACCCGGAGGCGGTGTTACAACTGCCCGCCCACACCGACGGGTCGGCGCAGTACCTGTTCATCACCGGCACCGACAGCCTGACCTACCGCGTGGGCACCGGTGCCGTCCAGCACAACCAGCTGGAGATGCTCTCCTGGCTGCCCGCCGACTGGCAGTACAACGTCGACGCCCTGCTGCAGGCGCCCAATTCGGCGGCGGACGAGTGGCGCACGTACCTGTTCAAGGGCAGCCGGGTCATCACCTACAACTGGACCAGGGTCTGGGCGCCCATCGAGCGCAATGCGCTGATCACCGACGGGCCGGACGCGGACGCGCCGGGCTGGGCCCAGCTCCCGGCCGACTTCCGCGCCGACCTCGACCACGTCGTCGCGCTGCCGCCCGCCTCCGGCGGCATACGCCGCTCGCTGCTCGTCAAGGGGGACATGGGGCTCGTCCTCAACTGGCGCACCGGAGTGGAGACGTCGGGCGCGCTCACCTCACTGACCACGGGCCTGGGCGCGTTGCCGGCGCCCTATCCGACACCGTATCTCCCGATGTCGGGAACGTACCGGGCCACCAACGCCGATCAGAGCATCGAGGCGCGGGTCGACGTCGACGGGGTGGGCACGCTGTCCACGATCAGCGGCGACCTGTTCACGGTGGCGGGCGGAACCACCGCCTACGCCAACTCCTTCCGCTCCACCAGTGTGGAGGTGCAGTGGACCGAGACCTACGTGGTGGTGGTGGGCAAGGGACTCACCTGGGCCACCGCGGCACCCGACCTCACCCAGGTCCGGATCCTGCTCTACCTCACCGCGGCCGGTCAGCCGGCCCGGTCGGCCGGATGGCTGACCCTGGAGGACGCCAACTCCTACCGCGCCGTCTGGTACGACCTGCCCAAGACGTCCGCGTACTTCCGCACCGTCGACTACGAGGTCGACACGGTGGTCGGGGAGGCGGAGCTCGTCCGCTACGACACGGCCAACGCCGCCACGCCGCCCGGGTATGCCAACCGGGTCATCACCGTGCCGTCCGCGTTCGCCGAGGCGGGCCTCGAGCTGCGGATCGCCGGGACCCGCAACGTGCTCGACACCACCGGCACCGGTACGGACCTGCTGTGGTCCAGCGCCGAGCTGCACGCGGCCATGGTGGCGAACTTCAGCGGGCACCGCGACGTGCCGCAGTGGAAGCTGTGGGCCCTGGTCGCGGGCAAGTACGCCGACGGCGAGGGCACCGCCGGGATCATGTTCGACACGACCGGTCTGCAGCGGCAGGGCATGGCCGTGTTCGAGCAGACCCTGAGGGAATACGGCCTGGCCGGACACGCCTGGGACATGCACACCTACGTCCACGAGATCGGCCACGCCTTCAACCTGCTGCACTCGTCGCAGAAGAACATCGCGAACCCGCCCGCGCCGCTGGGGCCCCGCAACGGCTTCGGCGACCTGTCATGGATGAACTACCCGCACCTCTACCAGGGGAGCACCGGCAACGGGGTCGACGCGTACTGGGGTGACTTCCCCTTCCAGTTCAGCCAGGACGAGATCCGGCACCTGCGCCACGGCTTCTACCGGCACGTCATCATGGGCGGCAGCAACTTCATCGCCGACGCCGCGATGGACCTCTCGGCGGCGGAGGCGTTCGCCCTGCCACTGACCGATGAATCCGGCCTCGCGCTGGAGCTGCAGGGCCAGGACGCGTTCGAGTACGGCGAACCCGTCGTCGCCCAGATCAAGTTGAGCCGCACCGGCAGCCGCAAAGACGTCGTGGTCGCGCCCGACCTGCAGCCATCGGCAGGGCATGTGATCGTCGCGATCACCGACCCCTACGGCCGCTCCCGGATGTTCCGGCCTCTCACCCGCGTATGCGCGGGCCACGACGGTGCAGCGGACACCGTCGCGCTCACGGAGGCGGCGCCGTCCCTCTACACCAGCGTGTACCTCGGCTACGGCGCCGAAGGGCTCTACTTCAGCGAGCCCGGCCTGTACAAGGTGACCGCCGCCTACCAGGCCCCCGACGGATCACGCGCGGTCTCCGCCTCGCGCACGGTCCGGGTCCGCCAGCCGCTCGCCCGCGACGCGCAGCACATCGGCGAACTGATGACGGGCGACGACCAGGGCCGGCTGCTGACGTTCCTCGGCTCCGACGCACCGCAGCTGCAGGCCGGCAACGACGCCCTGCAGGAAGTCATCGAACGCTACGGCGACCACCCCCTGGCCGCGCACGCCCGGCTGGCCCGCGGCGCCAACGCCGGACGCCACTTCCAGCACATCCGCGACGGCCGGCTCGTCGTGCGCGAACCCGACATCAAGGAGAGCGTCCAGCAGCTCAGTGCCGCCATCAACGCCTCCACCGGCGACGAGGGCCTGGACAACATCACCCTGGGCCAGGCGATGCGCCGCCTGGCCCGCGTCCATGCCAAGGACGGAAACCTCCTGGAAGCGGACGCCGTACTCGACAAGATGGTCGCCACCTTCCGGGGCAAGGGCCTGCCCGCGGCGGTCCAGAAGACCATCCAGGCGCAGGCGGAGAAGACCCGCGCAACCATCCACCAGGGCAAGACCCAGACCACCCGCCGCAAGAAGAAGTAACCCTCCCTCCGCGGGTCCGGCCTCGGCAGCTTTTTGGCCCCGGCAGATGGCGTCGCGCGGAGCAGGAGAGGGCACAGCGCCCGGGAAACGAGCCGGCCGTGGACGGGGTACGCCCTTCCCCGGCCGGCTCACGACGGTGCCCGCGGACGCGCCGGTGCACACCCGACAGGGGGCAGCACACCCCGGCCACCCCACCGCCGCGGGCCCGGCCGGAAAACGGCCGGGCAACCCGGCCGGCAGGTCAGCCGCTGCCCAGCTTGAAGCCCACCCCGCGCACGGTCACGATCCACCGGCTGTCCCCCAGCTTGCCGCGCAGGCTGCTGACATGGGTGTCGACGGTGCGCCGCGACCAGGAGTCGCCCCACACCTGCTGCAGCAGCTGGCGGCGCGGGATGACCGTGTCCGGGTGCGAGGCCAGCAGGCACAGCAGGTCGAACTCCTTGCGGGTCAGGGCGACTTCGACGCCGTCGACACTGGCCTCGCGGGAATTGGGGTCGATGCGCAGCCGGCCGTGCCGGATCTCCTTGACGACGGCCGGCTGCCACTGCGCGCGGCGCAGCACGGCCTCGATGCGGGCCATCAGCTCGCGCAGCCCGAAGGGCTTGGTGACGTAGTCGTCGGCGCCCGCCTGCAGTCCCAGGACGCAGTCGAGTTCGGACTGCCGGGCGGTGACGATGATGACCGGCACCCGGCTGACGGACCGGATGGCCCGGCACACCTCCAGCCCGTCCAGGTCGGGCAGTTCCAGCGCCAGCAGCACCAGGTCGACGTCGCCGTGCGCCTGCAGGGCGGCGCCGCCCCGGGTGACGCCGACCGGCTCGTGGCCGTGCCGGCGCAGCTGCGCCACCAGGGAGTCGGTGCGCTCCACGTCGGGGTCCACCACCAGCACGCGCCGCCCCGGCGTAGCCGCCGCGGCGCGCGGCACGGGATACGGGGCCGAGGCGGTGTCCTTGACCAGCCGGAAGGACGGTGGCAGCGGGGTAGGGGGCTCAAGCAGCGACTGTGCCGACATCTGCGTCACGCCTCCCCAGCGTCCTGACACGGCCCGTGCGCGGCGGGTGCGCCGGCCGGGCGGACCCGGAACACATCCCGGACCCGGACCCAAAACGGATCTCGGATCCGGGTCCGGCCGCGGCTTTCGGCCACGCTCCCGCTCCGCTTCGACCGTAGCGACCTGCGGTCGAGCCTCGATCCAGCGCGGGGCAGGCTGCGGCGGGCGCGGCACAGTCCCAAGGGTTGAGGGCTGTTGGCGATTGACTGCGCGCGGGTGCGTTCCGACGCACTCGAGTGGGTGGCCGGGCTGCGGTGCGTCCGGCGCCGGGTAAGGGAACGGGAGTTTCCCTGCCGCATGGGTGTCCTTTGTCGGTGGTGGTCGTTGGGTGGGTTGAGGGTTTCCTCGGCTGACGCGGGGACGGGGGTGAAAGGGTGGGCGGGCTGCGGGAGATGGCGGCGCCGTTCGTTGCCCGGGGGCCGTCCGGTGTGGCGGTCCGCGACCGGTTCAAGCACCTGACGGCCGAGGACGAGAAGATGCTGCGCCTAGTCGGCGACCACCTCGGCTCACTCGCCTCGCGGGATCTGAAGGAGCGGTGCGCGGCCGGGCTGGAGCACGACAGCAAGCAGTGGGCGCACCGCAAGCGTGCCCTGACCAAGGAGTCCTCCTCCCGCTGGGCAGGCAGCATCACGAAGACCAGCCACGATCAGTGGGCGCTCGCCCGGCGCGGGCAGCTCGCGCACATACAGAGCCTCGAAGCGGGGGTGCGCACGATCACGCACCGGCTGTCCCTCCCGCTGGGCGAGAAAGGCACCAACCGCGCTCCGGGCGGCTACCGCAGCAAACGGGAGTGGTTCGCCAAGGCCCGCCGCCAAGGCCTGCTGACCGATCGGCTCGAGGTGGCATGCCGGGACCGTGAGGCCGGACGCGTGTGCGTGGTGCGCGGCGGGAAGCGGCTGCTGAACACCCGCCACCATCTGGACACCGCCCGGCTCACCGAAGCCGAGTGGCGGCAGCGGTGGCAGGCCGGGCGGCGGTTCCTCGCCGCCAACGGCGAGTCCGGCAGCCGGTTCGGCAACCAGACCATCCGTGTCACCCCCCACGGCGAGGTCTCCCTCAAGCTCCCGGCGCCGCTGGCGCACCTGGCCAACGCCCCGCACGGCCGGTACGTGCTCGCCGCCCGCGTGCGATTCGCGCACCGGGGCGGGCAGTGGCGCGACCGCGTCACCGCTAACCGAGCGGTTGCCTACCGCATCCACGAGGACACCGTGCGGGGCCGCTGGTACCTGACAGCCTCGTGGACCATCTCCCCGGTCCAGACCGTCCCCCTGGCTGCGGCCCGCGTGGGCGGCCTGATCGGCGTGGACACCAACGCCGACCACCTCGCCGCCTGGCGTCTGGACGCCCACGGCAACCCCGTCGGCCAGCCGCTCCGGTTCGACTACGACCTCACCGGCATCGCCCAGCATCGCGACGCGCAGATCCGCCACGCGTTGCTCCGCCTGTTGCACTGGGCCAAGCGCCACGGGCTGGCGATCGCGGTCGAAGACCTCGACTTCACCGCCGAGACCACCCGCGAGAAACACGGCTGCAAGAAGCGCTTCCGCAAGCTGATCTCCGGCATGCCCGTGGCCAGGCTGCGGGCCCGGCTCGTGAGCATGGCGGCCGAACTCGGCATCACGATCATCGCCGTCGATCCGGCCTACACCTCCAGGTGGGGCGCTCAGCACTGGCAGAAACCCCTCACCAGCACCACCAGGAAGACCACTCGCCACGACGCGGCCGCCGTGGCGATCGGCAGGCGCGCCCTGGGACACCCGATCCGGCGACGGACGACACCGCCCCCACAGCACCGGAGTGATGCTGTGGGGCATCGGACCGTCCAGGCCCGACCGGAGGCCCCGGGGCGTGAGGGAAACCGCCCCCGCATCCCCGGACCACGGACACGATCCGTGCCGCCCGGACGCGGAGCGAACGCGGTGGACCAGAACGCCCAACACCGTTCGGGGCGTTCGGCTGAGCATGAGTCCTGGCAACAGGACTCACTCCCGCTCAGTCTCTAGGAACAGTTGAGGACCCATGCCGAGTGGTGCGGGGTGAATCCGATGTGCGGGTAGTACGCGGCGGCGGCGGGCGCCGACAGCAGCACGATCTTCGCGGTCGGGGCCTCCTTGGCGGTCGCGTCGATCAGGGCGCGGCCGATCCCGGAGTGCTGGTGGGAGCCGGCCACCGCGATGTCGGAGAGGTAGGTGACGTAGGCGAAGTCGGACACGCTGCGGGCGATGCCGATCAGGGTGCCGTCGGCGTCCCGGGCGACCAGGACCAGGTTGGCATTGTGGACCATGGCGGCCATCCGCGGCCGGTCCTGGACGGGGCGCCGCTCGCCCAGGCCCGAGGAGCGGTACACCTCCAGTACCTCGTCCAGGTCGAGGGCGGTGGGGTCGGCCCGTTCAATCGTCCAGCTCACGGAGCATCTCCAATCGGCTGCGCAGTACGTCGTGGTGGGTGAGGAAACGCTCGGGCCCCAGCCGGCCGGGGTCGATGCCCTCGGCGGCGAGGGAGGCGGTGAAGTGCTGTCCGGTGGTGATCGTATGGTTCGCGGCGGCCTGCACCGCGCGGTAGGCGCGCTCGCGTTCCATGCCCTCGCCCAGCAGGCCGGCCAGGACCGGGGAGCTGTAGATGAGGCCGTCGGTGTGGTCGATGTGGGCGCGCATCCGCTGCGGGTGGACGGTCAGCGAGGCCACCAGGTCGGCTGCCCGGGTGGCCTGGAAGTGGCCCACGCACAGGCTGTCGGGCAGGATGACCCGCTCCACCGACTGGTGGGCCAGGTCGCGTTCGTGCCACAGCGCCACGTTCTCCAGTGCCGCGCCGGCGTGGCTGCGCAGCAGCCGGGCCAGGCCGCACAGCCGTTCGCTGGTGGTGGGGTTGCGTTTGTGGGGCATGGCGCTGGAGCCCTGGTAGGCGGTGGTGCGCTGTTCCTCGACCTCGCGGACCTCGGTGCGCTGCAGCAGCCGCATCTCCAGGGCGATCTGTTCGATGCAGGCGCCCAGGGTGGCCACCGCCTGCACCAGCTGGGCGTGCCGGTCGCGGGCGACGACCTGGCTGGGCACCGGCTCGACGCCGAGGCCGAGTTCCCGGCACACGTGGGCCTCGACATAGGGGTCGATCAGCGCGTAGGTGCCGACCGAGCCGGAGACGGTGCCCACCGCGACGGCGTCGCGGGCCGCTTTGAGGCGGGTCAGGGAGCGGTCGACGGCGAAGGCGTAGCCGCCGAGTTTGTGCCCGAAGGTGGTGGGCTCGGCGTGGATGCCGTGGGTGCGGCCGACCATCACCGTGTCCCAGTGCGCCAGGGCCCGTTCGACCAGCACGCGGCGCAGCTGCCGTCCGGCGCCCAGCAGCAGGTCGGTGGCGCGGGCCAGGGTGTGGCCCAGGGCCGTGTCGACCAGGTCGTAGCTGGTCATGCCGTGGTGGACCCAGCGGGCCGAGGCGTCGGGGAGGTCCTCGCAGTAGGCGGCGAGGAAGGACAGCACCTCGTGGTCGCGGTCCTTCTCGATCTCGGCGACCCGGGCGGCCGAGGGGATGCGGGCGCGGCGCATGTCCTCGAGGGCTTCCTTGGGGACGTGGCCGAGTTCGACCTGGGCCTCGGTGGCGAGGATCTCGACCCGCACCCAGGTGGTGTAGCGCGACTGGTCGGTGAAGAGGTCCGCCATTTCGGGCAGGCAGTAGCGGGGAATCATCTCTCAAGCCTTCGTCCGGGGGCCGGTGAGGGGGATGCGGTGGCGGGGTGGGGGTCCGGTGCGGTGACCTCGGCCGCACCGGACCCCGGTTCGGGGCGCTTCCCTCAGTACGCCCCGAAGTACTCGCGCTGCTCCCACTCGGTGACGCGTCCCGGCGGCGGTGCGGCCTGCTCGCACCATGCCGTGAAGCGGTTCAGCTCGCTCTGCTTGAGTTTGGCCAGGCAGGCGGCGAGCGGCGCGCCGAGCAGCTGGGCGGCGCGGCCTGCGGTGAAGGCGTCCAGGGCCTCGTCCAGGGACTGCGGCACGATCTGGCCGGGCCCGTCCCCGGGCCCGTCGCCGGGCCCCTGTCCCGGTGCGGTGGCGGCGGTGATGCCGTCCAGGCCGGCGAACAGCTGGGCGGCGATGTTGAGATAGGGGTTGGCGCAGGGCTCGCCCATCCGGTTTTCGATGTGGGCGAGCGTGCCGCTGCCGACGACGCGGAGCATCGCGGTGCGGTCCTCGACGCTCACGCCCGCGCGGGTCGGCGCGAGGGCGTGCTCGGCGGCCAGGCGCCGGTAGCCGTTGACGGTGGGCACCGACAGCAGGCACAGCTCGCGTGCCCAGGACAGCAGGCCCTCGGCGTAGGCCTTGCCCTGCGGGGACAGGCCGCCGGACAGGCCCTCGGCGCTGAAGAGGTTGCGGCCGCCGGCGCGGTGCACGACGGACTGGTTGAGGTGCCAGCCGCTGGGGTCGGCGGCCTCCAGCAGCGGCTGGGACATGAAGGAGGCGTGGTAGCCGCGGCGTGCGCAGAACCGTTTGGTGCAGGTGCGGAACAGCAGCATCGCGTCGGCCGCGTCCAGTGCCGACATCGGGCTGAAGGTGGTCTCCACCTGGCCCGGTCCCGACTCGTGCTCCATCGACCGAAGCGGCAGGCCCAGTTTGAGCAGGTGCAGGGCCAGATGGTCGGTGACGGGGGCGACGGTGTCGTAGGCGGCGTCGAGGTTGAACTGGTAGCCGGCGTTGACGGCGGCCACCCGCGGCGCCTGGCCCTGGCGGCCGAAGCCGTTGCCCTGGTTGCCGGGCTGGTCATCGAGGCGGCGGGTGAGGTACCACTCGACCTCCAGGCCGAGCGCGGGCGCGAGGTCCTGCTGGGCGTAGCGGTCAAGGACGCGGCGCAGCACGGCGCGTGCGGACAGCGGGTGCGGGCTGCCGTCGCGCAGGTACTCGTCGCCGATCACCCAGGCGGTGCGCGGGCCGCGGCCGGGCAGCACCTGGAAGGTGGCCGGGTCGGGCACCAGCAGGAAGTTTCCGGCGCCGGCGATCTCGTCGACGCCGATGCCGTGTTCGCCCAGGAAGTCGACGGCGACGGCGTGCCCGGTGTCGAACAGGAACGGGCCGGGGCTGAAGTTCATGCCGTTGCGCAGTACGGAACGGAAGGCCTGGGCGGTCAGTGTCTTGGAGCGGGCCAGCCCGTGCGGGTCGCCGAAGGCCACCCGTACGAGGTCGACCTCGTCGAGGGCGGCCTCGATGCGTTCGGCCGCGGCCAGTTGCTCGGCGTTCCACAGCCCGTGGTCGGCGACGAACGAGGTGCGCCCCGCGCTGCCCTCCGTGAAGGGGGTGGACCATGACCTGGCATACATGGTTCAGAGCGTCCTTTCACCGAGGGAAACAGGGGTGCGGCCGGGCGCGGGCGGGTGCGGCAGCGGTGCCAGCAGCGCCTCCAGGCGGCGGGCCACGGTCAGCACGAGGTCATCGGCGCCGACCGGGCCGACCAGCTGCACCCCGGCCGGCAGCCCGGCCGGGGTCAGCCCGGCGGGCAGCGACACGGCGGGCTGGCCCGTCATGTTGTAGGGGTAGGAGGCGGGCGCCCACGCCAGCCACATCAGGTCGCGGGCATCGGCCGCCCACGAGGGGCCGATGGCGTCGGCGGCGAACGGCTCGACGGGCACGGTCGCCATGGCCAGCAGGTCGTAGCGGTCCATGACGGAGCGCAGGGTGGCGCGCAGGTTCTGGCGCACCTGTTCGGCCTGGATGACCCGCACCCCGGTGAGGGTGCGCCCGTGGCGGACGACCTCGAGGCGGCCCGGGTCGCACCACGCCTCGTGCTCGGGCGGGGTGCCAGCCGCCTCGGTGGCGGCCAGCAGGTCGACGACGGCCGGGTAGAGGTTCTGGCAGCGCACCTCCACCTCCTCCACCCGGTGCCCCTCACCGGCCAGCGCGTCGCGGGCCTGCTCGGTGACGTGGCGGATCTCCGGGGTGGTGCCCTCGTACTCGATCCAGCCGATCCGCAGGGCGCGCATGTCGCGCGGGGAGTCCAGCGAGCCCAGCCCGGAGTCCGGGTCGGTGGGATGCGGGCCGGCGATGACCTGCCCGAGCAGCCCCGCGTCGGCGACGCTGCGGGCGAGGGGGCCCTGGTGGGCGAGCCGGTCGGCGCCGCTGGGGAAGTAGGGCACGCGGCCGTAGGACGGCTTGTAGCCGACCACGCCGCAGAACGCGGCCGGGATCCGGATCGAGCCGGACCCGTCGGTGCCCAGCGCGCCCTCGCACAGCCCGGTCGCCACCGCCGCGCCCGCCCCGCCGCTGGAGCCGCCCGCGGTCAGGTGCGGGTCGTAGGGGTTGCGGGTGGGCGCGGCGACGCGTCCCACCGTCGAGGCGCTCCAGCCGAACTCGGACGTGGTGGTCTTGCCGACGACGATCGCGCCCGCCGCGCGCAGCCGGGCCACCGCCGGGGCGTCCTCGCGCGGGCGGTCGTTGGGCAGCAGCGAGCCGCGTGTGGTGGGCAGGTCGCGGGTCTGCAGCAGGTCCTTGACGGAGACCGTGACGCCCAGCAGCGGCCGCTCCCACCACGCCTCCCGGCCGCGCTCTTGGATGAGGGCGTCGGCGTGTTCGGCCGCTTTGAGGGCCTCCTCGCCCGCGACGGCGACGTACGCGCCCAGCTCGTCGTGCTCGCGGATGGCGGCCAGCACGGAGCGGACGTGTTCGACGGCGGTGAGCTCGCCCCGGGACAGCAGTTCCTTGGTGCGGGTGATGCCGCGCGCGCCGGCGCCGGGGGGGTCAGGATGCACGGCGGACCTGCCCGGGGGCGGCGTCGGCCGAGGCGGGTTCGCTGCCCGCGATGGCCGCCAGGTGCCAGGGCGAGTCGAACGCGGTGACCTCCAGGGGCCGGCCGTCCGCGGCCAGCGCGGCCGCCAGCGAGGTGGCCCGGGCGATGAACGCCGAGACCTGGTGGGCGGCGAGCAGGTCCTGCTCGTCGAAGGCCGGGCCCTCGCTGCGCAGCAGCCTGAGGTCGATGAAGCCGTTGAAGGTGCGGCCGTCCACCTCGACGGCCTGCGGGGAACGGATGGAGAACCGCACCTTGTTGTTGACGTGCCCGTGGTGGTGCTGGTCGGAGTAGAAGGCGACATCGGGGAGGGTGGGCGGCACGAAGTGGTCGCGGGCGGCCATCTCCTCGCCGCGCGGCAGGTTGCCCGCGATGAAGTGCCAGGAGTTGTACTGCATCCGCGAGGACATCGCCCAGGCCGCGTCCGCGAGGCCGGTGACCGAGCCGCCGAAGTGCCGGGCGGCCGCCGGGTGGGGGATCACGCAGCAGAAGAAGCGGGTGATGTCCCAGTCGCAGATCTCCGCCCAGCGCCGCTCGCGCAGCGCCGCGATGAGGGCGGGCAGCGAGCGCATGCCCCGGCTCATCGTGAAGTCGGCCTCGAACACCTCGGTGGTCGCCGCGACCGTCTCGTACACCAGGTGCTCCAGGCCGGTGCCGAATCCGCCGTGCGGGGCGGCGAGCCAGTCGGGGGCGGCGGCCAGCTGCTCGCCGAGCCCGTCCAGGGCGGTGGCACTCAGCCCCAGCCGGCCGGCCAGCCGGGCGCTCATGGCGTCCGTGCGGGCCCTCGCCCGGGCGCCGGGCGCCTGCGCCACCCGTTCGATCTTGTGCATGAGGGCGCCGTGGATCTCCCGGTACAGCTGGGCGGTGCGGGCCGCCTGTGTGCGGCGCTCGCGCAGGGCGAGCGCCAGCGCGTCGAGATCGGCGACGGTGGGCGCGGCGGCGGGCGCGACGGGCGCGGCGCCGGGGACGGTGTTGTAGCCGCGCCGGATGCGCTCCAGCATCCCGGCGACGTGATCGAGGGTCAGCTGGGTGCCGTTGGCCTCCTCGACGCGGCCGAAGCCGGCCGAGCGGATGAGCAGCGTCAGGCAGACCAGCAGTTGCACGTCGTGGTCCGACCACAGCTCGAGCGGCAGGCCCTTGAGGCTGCTGAGCGTGCAGTCCGGGTGGCCGGGCCACAGCGTCTTGCCGGTGAGGTTGTTGGCGTCGCGGAAGTTCGTGTACTGCCGCTCCTGCTGGTAGAGGACGAACGGGGCGGTGCGCAGCGCCGCCTCCTTGGCCTGCTCCAGCAGTGCGTCGCGGCCCGCACCGCCCTGCTCCTGAAGCCAGCGGCGGCAGTCGGCCACGGAGCGGGCCAGCGCGGCGGCCGTGTCCTGCGTGTGCCGCAGGTAGGCGTCAAGGGTGCGGCGCGTCCAGGGCACCCGGCGCACGCCGCCGACGAGGTCCTCCCGGGCCAGCGGGCCCTGGGAGGGGACGCGTACGACGATGCGGCCGGAGGCGGCCAGGCCGATCTCACCGAGGAAGACCGGCTCGGGCGCCGTATCGTCCCCGACACCGTCCACGCCGTCCTCGACCGCGGTGCCGTCGGCGGCGTCGGCGGTGGTGGTGTTCTCTTCGTGCCAGGTCAGCCCGCACACCGACCGCAGGGTGCCGGCCGCACCGTCCCCGTCCCCGCCCTCACCGTCGGTGGCGGTGTGGTCCTGACGCCAGGTCAGTCCGCACAGCGCCCGCAGGGCGGCCTCCTCGGGTGCGCTCAGCGCGCGCAGCTGGATGTCGGCGGGCACATGGCCGTCGAGGGTGAGCAGCACAGTGACGAAGGAGCGCAGGTCACCGGCCTCCTCGGCGCGCTGCCAGGTCCGGGCCAGCAGGCCGGGAAACCCGGCCTGGGCATCGAAGGTGCGGTCCGGCGCCACCGTGCCGGCGGGGATGCCGAGGCGGCTGGGGCGGCGGCTGATCCGCTTGCGGGCGTTGGCGGCGCGGCGGGTCTCCGCGCGCTCGGGCAGGCCGCTCATCACGCGTCCCCGGCGGTGAGTTCGATGTGGTTCCACAGCAGCTCACCGGTCGGCGCCCAGTCCTCGTCGACGTAGATGCAGTCCACGGGGCACTCCAGGACGCAGGCGGGGCAGCCCGAGCACAGCTCCGGGATGATCACGACGTCCAGGCCGTTGTCGAAGATGGCCCCGAACTCCTGCGGGCAGCTGCGCAGGCACGTGTCGCAGGTGATGCACTCGGACTTCTCGATGCGGCGCGGCGGCTTCTTCCAGGTGTCGGGGCGGGTGCGCTGGGCCATCCGCTCTGCCCGCCCGGACAGCGCAGCCGACGAGGCGATCTTTTTCACGGGCACGGACCCCTCTAGGTCTAAGTCTGCTTGTCCACAGCAAAATCCGGACGCCTTCGATACTCCGGCGGACCTCTCAGGCGGGGGTGGAGGCCCGCTCGCGCGCACCGCGTCCGGCGCCGCCGCCTTGGCCCAGGCCGGCCAGCTCCAGCAGCAGCGCCTTCACCTCGGTGGCCGCCACCCGCCCGGGCACCGCGCCCGGCGCCGAGCACAGCAGCAGTGGGCCGTCGTCGTCGTGTGCGGGCAGCCGGCCGTGGCTGCCGCGAACAGGTGAGGGATCCAGCGGGACGACCGCCATGCGGTAGCGCAGGCCGAGCTTCTTGCGCGCCAGGGCGGCCGCCGCCCGGACGCGGACGTAGGGGTCGGCCGGGTCGAGGAACAGTTCGGCGGGGTCGTAGCCGGGTTTGCGGTGGATGTCGACGAGTCGCGCGAAGTCGGGGGCGCGCTCGTCGTCGAGCCAGTAGTAGTACGTGAACCAGGCGTCCGGCTCTGCGACGGCGACGAGTTCGCCGCAGCGCGGGTGGTCGAGATGGTGGGCCCGCTTGCCGCCGCCCTCGTCGTCCAGGAGCTGGTCGATGCCGGGCAGGCCGGCCAGCGCCGCGCGGGTGGCCGGCAGGTCCTCGGGGTCGTGCACGTAGACGTGGGCGATCTGGTGGTCGGCGACCGCGAACGCCCGTGAGGCGAGCGGGTCGAGGTACTCCATGCCGTCCTGTGTGTGCACTTCGAGGAGGCCGGCGCGGCGCAGGGCGCGGTTGATGTCGACGGGCCGGCCGGCGCGGGTGATGCCGTACTCGGACAGCGCGACGACGGTACGGCCCTGCGCCTTCGCGTCGTCCAGCAGCGGGGCCAGGGCCGCGTCCAGGTCGGCGGCCGCGCGGTGCGCACGCGGGTCGTCGGGGCCGAAGCGCTGCAGGTCGTAGTCGAGGTGGGGCAGATAGGCCAGGGCCAGATCAGGGTGGCGGGTGGCCAGCACATGCCGGGTGGCGTCGATGATCCACCGTGAGGAGGCCAGGCCCGCGCCGGGGCCCCAGTAGCTGAACAGCGGGAACGTGCCGAGTTTCGCGGTGAGTTCGTCGTGCAGGGCCGGGGGGCGGGTGTAGCAGTCGGGTTCCTTGCGGCCGTCGGCGTAGTAGACCGGGCGCGGGGTGACGGTGATGTCGGTGCCGGCGCCCATCGCGTACCACCAGCAGATGTTGGCGACGGTGTAGCCGGGATGCGCGCGGCGGGCCGCGTCCCACACCCGCTCGCCCTCGATCAGCTGGTGGCTCTGCCGCCACAGCAGGACCTCGCCGAGGTCGCGGACGTACCAGCCGTTGCCGACGATGCCGTGCTCGCAGGGGTGGGTGCCGGTGAGGAAGGTGGCCTGCACCGTGCAGGTGAGTGCGGGCAGCACGGTCTGAAGCACGGCCTGTGAGCCCTGTGCGCCGAGCGCGGCCAGGCGGGGCATGTGGGCCAGCAGCCGGGGGGTGAGGCCGACGACGTCCAGGACGAGCAGCGGGGCGGGTCGTCCGTCGGGGCGGGTCATGGCAGTTCCTTCAGGCCGTGGTGGGTCAGCAGGTCGCGGGCGAGGGCCAGTTCGGCGGCGATGTGGTCGGCCAGCTGGGGCACGTCGCGCGGGCGCAGCTCCGGTGGCAGGGCCTGCCAGGTGTAGGTCTCGACCTCGAGATGGCGGGTGAGCGGGCGCGGCCCGCCCACCAGAGCGGCCAGCGCGGTCTCAAGGACGGGGAGCGTGGAGGTCAGGGGCGCGGCGGGGGGCGCGTGCAGCGGGATGTGGAAGTGGGCGCGCCAGGGCGCGGTGTCGGGCAGCACGTGGGTGTGCAGGGCTTCGCCGAGGTCGTCGGTGCCGGCCAGGCCGGCAGGGGTGGGGGTGCGGGTCTGGTGCAAGAAGCGCGGCTCGTCGAACGCGGCCAGCGCGGCGCGCACCTCGGGCCGGGCCGGGTGTTCGGCGTGCAGCGCGGCGGACAGCTGGCACTTGACCACCCCCACCCCGGCGGCCGTGAGCGCCGCAAGGGTGGTCTGCGGGTCCTCGAAGGAGGTGGCCAGATGGCAGGTGTCGAGGCACAGGCCCAGGCACGGGTGGCCGGCCGCGGTGAGCGGGCCGATGGCGTCGGCGCAGGTGGCCACCGCGCAGCCGGGCTCGGGTTCCAGGGCGATGCGCACCGAGCGGCCGGTGGCCGCGTGCAGGGCGTCGAGACCCTCGGCGAGCTCGCTCAGGGCCGCCTGTGCGCGGGCGGCGCGCGCAGGGCCGTAGGCGGTGCGCCAGGCCAGCGGGAGGGTGGAGATGCTGCCCTCAGCCACGTCGTCGGGCAGCAGGCGAGTGAGGATGCGGGCCAGCGCCAGGGTGTGGGCCAGGCGCTGCGGGTCGGCCCAGTCGGGCTGGTAGACGCGGTACTTGACCTGCTGGGCGCCGAAGCCTTCGTAGGGGAAGCCGTTGAGGGTGACGACTTCGAGGCCGCGGCGGTCGAGTTCGGTGCGCAGCGCGGACAGTGCCCTCACATCGGTGTCGAGGGTGCGGGCGGCATTGTGGGCGAGCCACAGGCCGATGCCGAGCCGGTCCACGCCGAGGCGGCTGCGCACCGCGGCGCAGTGGGTGCCCAGCTGGGCGAGGACCTCCTCGAGGGTCTCGGCGGGGTGGGCGTTGGTGGAGTAGGCGAGGTGGACGGTGGAGCCGTCCGGATGGCGCAGGCGCACCGGATCACGCCCCGGCGGGCGCGGTGGCGGGGGTGCCGCGCAGGATGGAGTTGCCCTCGTGGGTCGTGTCCGTGACGGTGGCGGTGTTGAGGTTGAGGCGGCCGCTGAGGGCGTAGAAGGCGACGGGGTTGCGCCACAGCACCTGGTCGACGGCGTCCTCGGTGAACCCTGCCGCCAGCAGGGCATCCCCGACAGCGCGGGTCTTGAGGGGGTCGCTTCTGCCCCAGTCCGCCGCCGAGTTCACCAGCACCCGCTCGGGACCGTAGGTCTGCAGGACGGCGACCATCCGTTCCTCGTCCATCTTGGTGTCCGGGTAGACGGAAAAGCCCAGCCAGCAGCCGCTGTCCTTGGCCTCCTTGACGGTGGTCTCGTTCAAATGGTCGACCAGCACGCGGCCCGCGGGCAGGGCGGATTCACGGACCACGTCCAGGGTGCGGCGCAGCCCGGCCAGCTTGTCGCGGTGCGGGGTGTGCACCAGGGCCGGCAGGCCGTGCTCGGCGGCCAGCTGCAGCTGGGCGGCCAGCGCGGTGTCCTCGGCCGGCGTCATCGCGTCGTAGCCGATCTCCCCCACCGCGACGACCTGGTCCTTGACCAGATAGCGGGGCAGGTGGTCCAGCACCGGCACACAGCGCGGGTCGTTGGCCTCCTTGGGATTGAGAGCCAGCGTGCAGTGGTGCGCGATGCCGTACTGCGCGGCACGGAAGGGCTCCCAGCCCAGCAGCGAATCAAAGTAGTCCAGGAAGGAGGCGGCCGAGGTGCGCGGCTGGCCCAGCCAGAACGCCGGCTCGACCACAGCCCGCACACCCGCCGCATACATGGCCTGGTAGTCGTCGGTGGTCCGGGACGTCATATGGATGTGCGGGTCGAAGATGCGCATTTACCGCTCCTCCTTCGTCAGGGCGAGGACGTGGTACAGGTCGTCGGGTACGGGCCGGCCGGCCGCGGTGCGTTCGGCGGCGTACGCGCGCAGCATCCGCAGCAGCTCGCCGTCCCCCCGCGCGCGGGCCGCGAGCGCGGCCACCACGTCCACGCTCACGCCGGTGAACAGACACTTCAGGACGGCGTGCCGCCAGGTGTGCGCATCCAGGTGGCGGGCGGCGTACGGGCCGACGGCGGCGGCCAGCAGGCTGGTGTCGTTGGTGCGCAGCGCGTCCTGCAGCAGCGGCACCCCGTGCACGGCGTGCGGGTCCAGGCCGTCCAGCGCGAGCAGCACGGCCCGGCGCTCGGCGGCCGTGCCCTGCCGGTACAGCCGGGTCACGGTGGCCGGGCTGGGCCGGGCGTCGGCCAGCAGCAGCACCCGGGCGGCATCGGCGTGCCCGGGCCCGCACCGCCGGCCGGCCTCGGCGAAGCGCAGCTCCCAGCCGGGCGCCTGCGCGGCGGCCTGCGCCCGCGCGTCCGCCAGCCAGCGCCGCGCGTCCTCGTCGAGGCCGGGCAGGGTGGCGGGGCCGGGGTCCGTCTGGGGGTGGACCGTGGTCATCGGGCGCCTCCGTTTTTCAGGAAGTCCAGGGAGCGGGCGGCGAGTTCGGGCCCGGCGTGGGAGTGGCGGGGCAGTTCCACGACGGTCAGCGCCTGGTAGCCGGTCTCGGCCAGGGCGTCGAGGACGGGCGGGAAGTCGATCTCCCCGTCCCCGAACGGGAGGTGCTCGTGGACGCCGCGGCGCATGTCCTCGATCTGCACGTGCCGCAGCCAGGGCGCGGCGGCGCGCACGCAGTCGGCGGGAGGCAGGGGTTCCAGGCACTGGCAGTGCCCGATGTCCAGGGTGAGGCCGAGTGCGTCCGGGCTGCCGAGGCGCTCCCGCAGATGGTGGAAGTCGGCGAGGGTGGCCAGCAGATGGCCGGGTTCGGGTTCGACGGCCAGCGGCACGCCCGCGGTGTCGGCGGCCTCCAGCACCGGCTCCAGGGAGCCGGCCAGCCGCTGCCAGGCAGTGGCGGTGTCGAGGGGCGCCGGGGGGATGCCGCTGAAGCAGTGCACGGCGTGCGCGCCGAGGTCGGCGGCGATCCGTACGGCGCGCAGCAGCAGCCTGACCCGCGCCCAGCGGGCGTCCTCGTCGTCCTCCAGCAGGCTCGGGCGGTGCTTGCGCCGCGGGTCAAGGACGTAGCGGGCGCCGCTCTCCACGGTCACGTCCAGGCCCAGGGCGTCCAGCCGGCGGGCCAGGCGGGCGGTGCGGGTGGCCAGGTCGCGGGCGAGCGGGTCGAGATGCATGTGATCGAGGGTCAGGCCGACGCCGTCGTAGCCGAGGTCGGCGAGCAGCGCGAGGGCGTCCTCCAGCCGCAGGTCGCTCAGCCCGTTGGTGCCGTAGCCCAAAAGCAGCGGGTTCACGTGCAGCTCACCCGCCGCGCCAGGCGGGCCGCGGCCGGGGCGAGGGCGGCGGTCAGCAGAGCGGTGCCGGGCGCGCCGGCCCGCGCGCTCAGCGCGCCCTGCAGGGCGATCGTGGCGCGGATACCGGCGCCGACCGCCCGCTGGGTGAGCTGTGGAGAGGGGTTCAGGGCGGCGTGTGCGAGGGGGCGGGCGAGGGTGGCGGCGTAGCCGGCGGCCAGCGCGGTGCGCACCGGGGTCGGGCCCAAAGGGTCCTGCGGCGCGGGGGTTTGGGGGCCGGGCGGCCGGGGCCGCGACGCCGGACACGGGGGGCCGGCGGGATGGGCGGCGGCGGTGGTGCGGCGGGTGACGGCGGCGGTCACGGCCGCGGTGGCGGCCAGGCCCAAAAGCGGTGCGGCCGTCGAGCCGCCCTGCGCCTCGCGGCGGGAGACCAGCGTGACGGCGCCGGTGTGGCTGCCCAGGACGAGCGCGGGGGCGAGGGCCGGGCGCAGCGGGCGCCGGATGCGGCCGCGCCGAGCAGCAGGTCCAAACAGCGGGCGGCGGCCAGGGCGGGCGCAGCGGCCGCGGTGTGTTTCAGCTTCAGGTCGTAGGCCCACACGGTGGCCGCCAGCGGCGCGGCGACCGCGAACGCCCGGCGGCCCGCGCCCGCGGCCAGGGCGAGGCCGGCCGCGCTCAGCGTGGCTGCCACCGCCAGGGCGGCCGGCGGCCGGATGCGGCCGGAGGGCAGCGGCCGCTCGGGGCGGGCCACCGCGTCCTCGTCGCGGTCCGCCCAGTCGTTGAGGGCCATGCCCGCCTCGTACAGGCACACCGCGGCGCCGATGGCGAACACGGTGGAGCGCCCGGGCCGCTTCCCGGCGGCCGCGGTGCCCGCGAGGACGTCGCCGGGCACCGTCAACACCGCGGGCAGCCGCAGGAGTTCGGCCCAGGCGCGCAGCGTGGCCGCGGCGGGGCGGGGGCGGTGCGCGCGGGGTGCCGCGCCGGCGGCGGGACCGGCGGCGGATCCGGTGGCGGCCGTGGGCCCGGTGCGCGCCCCTGGCAGCAGGAGGAGGGCCCTGCCGGCGCGCGGCGCGGAGCCCGCCCCGGACCGCGACATGAGCACGGCGCCCGACTGCGACGCGGGCCCGGACCGCGGCGCGGGGCCGGCCCCGGGCCGCCGTGCGGGCGCGGGGCCAAGGCGTCGCGCCCACCGGCGGATCCGGGCGGCGCCGGCGGTGGGCCAGGCGGTCACCGGCCCTCGCCCAGGTGCTCGGCGAAGGCCAGCAGGGCTTCGTACTGCTCCGCCAGGGAGGCGCTGTCGCCGTCGGGGTCCTTGAAGTAGAAGGCGAGTTCGGGGCGCGGGCCGCACAGGCCCCGTTCATGGGCACGGGCGAGGAGGCGGGCCAGGTCCAGGACCAGCGGCGCGGCGAGCGCGGAGTCGCAGCCCTGCCAGATCGTCTGCAGCACCATGCGGGTGCCCAGGAAGCCCTCGAACGCGACGTGGTCCCAGGCGGTCTTCCAGTCCCCCAGGGCCGGTACGTCGTCGATGTGCACCTCGCCCTCGGGCGCCGCGTCCAGGTTGTCGACGAGCACCCGGTTCTTGCCCGCGTTCTTGGCCGCCGCGGCCGCCGGGTCGGCCAGCACGGCGCCGTCGCCGCCGCCCAGCAGGTTCGTGCCCGACCAGGCCCGCACCCGCAGCGCCCGGGCGCGGAACATCGGGGCGAGCACGGAACGCAGCAGCGTCTGCCCGGTCTTGCCGTCGCGGCCCGCGTACGGCAGGCCCGAGGCCCGGGCGGCGGCGGCCAGTTGCGGGTGGTGCAGCCCGGCGGACGGGGTGAAGTTGGCGTAGGCGCAGCCCGCGCGCAGGGCGGCCGCCGCATACAGCGAGCTCGCCGGCCACTGCCCCCGGGCCGGTTCCGGTTCGGTCGAGGCGAGGTTGACGACGACCGTGCGGGCGACGCCGGTGGTGCGGGCGAAGTCGCGCAGGTCGGTGGCGAACGCCCCGATCAGCTGCTCGTGGTCGCGGTCGTCGCCGGGCAGCGGCCCGCCGGGACGGATCGCCGCGTCGGCGGCGGCCAGTTCGCCCTGCACGGCGGCGGGCAGCCAGTGCGGCAGCACCCCCTGCGCGGCGAGCTCGTCGGCCCGCTTGGCCAGCGGGGTGGCCGCCACGTCGTGTCCGCCGAAGACCAGCGAGGACAACGCCGGCAGGCCGCTGCCGGCGAGCGCGGCGCTCTCGGTGACCAGGCCGGCCGGCGCCAGCAGTCCGGCGGCCAGCGCCGCGCCGCCGGCGATGACCGTGGTGGCCACCGAGCCGCGGGCGCCGATCAGCCACACCCCCGTCCGTGCCGCAGCGGCAGGGGTCCTCTCGGGAAGTGACACGGACAGCCTCCAGGAGCGTCGCACCGCGGAATCGGCCAGCGGATTGCGGCCAGAATGCCGAGCCGGCCGGTGTGCGGGGGTCGTTCTCCGGCCGCTGTCGAGCGGCCGCCGAGCCGTTCCCCACCGCGCGCCGCGACCCCGGCGCCGGGCCCGCGACGGCGCCCGGCGCGTGCCGGGGTGCGCCGCTCCCCCGGCCCAACAGGCCCTGTCACCGGGGGCGTTCCAGCGCCGCTCCAGGGCGCGGCGAGGCTTTTGCCTACGGTGGTCCTACGGGTCCCTTCCGGCGGTTGGGACATACCTTGCGCGCCTGCCATGGAGGACTCTCATGCCCGAATTGCCGCCCCCGAGCGTGGTCCGGGAAGCGGAAAAGGCCCGTGCGGAGCTTCAGCGGCGCAGCCGTGAACTCGCGCCGCCGCCCTTCGCCCTGCTGGAACTGGCCATGGGATCCATGGTCACGCAGGCCCTGTACGCGGCCGCCCGGCTGGGCATCGCCGAACAGCTGCAGGACGGCCCGCTGCCGCCCGAGCAGATCGCGCAGCGGGTGGGCGCGCACGCCGGGGCCGTGGAGCGGCTGCTGCGGCTGCTCGCCTCGCACGGCGTCTTCGAGGCAGGCGAGGACGGCGCCTACGCGCTGACGCCGATGGCCGACGCGCTGCGCGCCGAGCACCCGATGTCGATGCGGGACATCGCCGTGCTGATGGGCGACCCCACGCACTGGGAGGACTGGAGCCACCTGATCGACTCGGTGGTCACCGGCGAGGCGAGCCTGCCCAAGCACCGGGGCATGGGCGCCTTCGAGTACCTGGAGCAGCACCCCGAGTACGGGGAGGTGTTCATCCGGGGCATGGGCAACATGTCGGACACCGAGACCTGGCCGGTGCTCGCCGCCTACGACTTCACGCAGTTCGAGACGGTCGTGGACTTCTGCGGGGGCCGCGGCGGGCTGCTCGCCGGCATTCTGCAGCAGGCGCCGCAGACGCACGGCATCCTCTCCGACCCGCGGGTGGGGACCAACGGCGCGGCCGCCTTCCTGGCCGAGCAGGGGGTCGCGGAGCGCTGCCTGACGCACGCGGGCGGCCTGTTCGATCAGGTCGTGCAGGGCGGTGACGCCTACGTCCTCAAGCACATCGTGCACGACTGGCCCGAGGAACAGGCGCTGCAGATCCTGCGCAACGTCCGGGCGGCCATCACGCCGGGCGGCAGGCTGCTGCTGGTGGAGATGGTGCTGCCGCAGGGCGGCAACGAGCCGCACGCGGGCAAACTCGTCGACCTGTGGCTGATGCTGCTGGTGGGCGGCCGGGAGCGGACCGCGTCCCAGTACGCCGACCTGCTCTCCCGGGCCGGTTTCCGGCTGGAGCGGGTGGTGGAGACGGCGTCCTCGGTCAGCGTCATCGAGGCCGTGCCGGTCTGATCCCCGCGTTCCTGCTTTCCCCGCGGCCCCGGCCGTGCGTCGCTGCGACGTACGGCCGGGGCCGCCGCCTTGCGCCGTACGCCGCCTGCCGGTTGCCGGTGCGGAGGTACGGCGTGGCACAGGCGCCGGCCCCGGCGGGCGCGAGAGCGCACACCGGGGCCGGGGGCGGCGGGAGGGTCAGCGGGCGGAACCGAACCAGCGCTGCAGGGCCGCCTCGAGGCCGCGGGCGGAGGAGCCGGCGAAGGCCACGTAGCCGTCGGGGCGCAGCAGGACGGCGGCGGTGTCGGCCAGCGGGTCGGGGTCCTCGGTCTCGGCGGGTTTGGCCAGGACGGTCGCCACGTCCACCCGGTCGTGCCAGCCGGCGGCCACGCCGCGCAGGGCGGCGTCGTCGGCCAGGTCCAGCAGGACGCCGCGGGCGGGGTGCAGCAGAGCGGCGCTGGGTATCTCGCCGTCCGCGCCGGCCAGCAGCCTCGGCGGCATCCGGCGGCCCAGCAGGGGGTGGCCGTCGTGTGGTGCTGCGTCGCCGAGGTCGTAGCGGATGTCGAGGTGGCTGACGACGCCGGCGAGGTGGCGTTTGACGTCGTCGTGGCCGATGAGTTCGCCGAACAGCTCGCGCAGCGGGTCGGACTCGGTGCCGCCGAGGTAGAGGGTGCCCTGGGCGCGGGTGTTCATCAGCAGGCGGCGGCCGACCGGGTGGCGTTCGGAGTGGTAGGTGTCCAGCAGGCCTTGGGGGGCGTCGCCGCGGACGGCGGCGGCGAGTTTCCAGCCGAGGTTGGCGGCGTCCTGCACGCCGGTGCTCAGTCCCTGGCCGCCGGCGGGGAGGTGGATGTGGGCGGCGTCGCCGGCCACAAACACCCGGCCGCGCCGGTAGGCGGCGGCCTGGCGGGTGGCGTCGGTGAAGGAGCTCACCCAGGAGGCGTCGGCGGCGTGGATGTCCTCGCCGGTGATGTGCTGCCAGGCGTCGGCGATCTCCTGGAAGGTGACGGCCTGTTGGCGGTCCGGTGGCGGGGTCTGGTCGGGGCAGACGATGATGCGCCAGATGTCGTCGGTGAGCGGGGCGGACATCACCATGCCGCCGGGGAGGCGTTCGCCGAGGTGGCGGGCGCGCAGTGCGACGCCGGTGACGTCGGCGAGGTACATGCCGCGGGTGGCGTCGGTGCCGGGGAAGGCGAAGCCGGCCGCACTACGGACCCGGCTGGCGCCGCCGTCGCAGCCCACCAGGTAGGCGGCGCGCAGCGGGCGCAGGTCCCCGTCGGGGGTGCGCACGCTGATCTCGACACCACCGCCGCCGTCACCGCTGTCGCCGTCGCCGTCGCCGCTGTTGCTGTCGCTGTTGCTGTCGAGGGAGACGAACTCCCAGCCGCGGCGGAGGTCGGCGCCCAGCCGGCGGGCCCAGGCTTCCAGGACCGCCTCGGTGTGGCCCTGCGGGATGCCGCGGGCGCCGAAGTGGGCGCCGGGCAGCACGGTGAAGTCGAAGACGGTGCCGCCGAAGTGGCCCTGGGGGCTGGTCTGCAGCGTCTCGCCCTGGCCGAAGCCGGGCAGCAGGCCGCGCGCGTCGAACGTCTCCATGGCGCGGGCGGTGAAGCCCAGGCCGCGGGACTGCCCGGTGGGGGCGGCCAGCTTCTCGATCACGACGACGCGGGCCCCGCCGAGGCGCAGTTCGCCGGCGAGCATCAGTCCGGTCGGGCCGGCACCGACGACGACGACGTCGGTGTCGGTGTCCGTCGCTGACCCATCCATGGTTGTCCTTCCTGACGGTGGGGATCTTCGCCGCCGGAGCGGAATGCGCACGGCGGAGGGGCGGCGGCGGGCGGATCCGGGCGCGGCCCCGGGTTCAGCGGGGCGGACCGAACCAGCGCTCGAGGGCGTCGGACAGTCCTTGGTCGCCGGTGCCCGCGTCGATCCAGACGACGTGGCCGTCCGGGCGCACCAGGACGCGCGCGAGGCCGTCGAGGACGCTGCCGGGCTCGGCCGCGGCAGCCCTGGGGCTGACCCGGTCCGCCCAGCGGGCGAGCACCGGATCGGACGGCTCGGGCGGGGCGGTGGGGCGCAGGTCGAGCAGCACGCCGCCGCCGGTGCGCAGCAGCCGCGCCGACTGGGCCCGCTGGTCGCGCAGGTGCACGGCGGTGCACGGCAGGCGGGCGCCGAGCAGCGGGTGGGCGGGGCCGGGGCCGTCGATGGCGTAGCGCACGTCCAGGCCGCTGATCATGCCGGCGAGGTGGGCGCGGACGTCCTCTTCGGCGATCAGTTCGGCAAGGACGGTGCGCAGCGGTTCCACCTCGGGGGTGCCGAGCAGCAGGGTGGCCTGGGCGCGGATGTTGGCCAGCACGCGCCGGCCGACCGTGTGGCGTTCGGTGTGGTAGGTGTCCAGGAGGGTGGCGGGGGCCTTGCCGCGCAGGTGCAGGGCGAGTTTCCAGCCGAGGTTGAAGGCGTCCTGCAGGCCGAGGTTGAGGGCCTGTCCGCCGATGGGCATCTGGCGGTGGGCGGCGTCGCCGGCGAACAGGATGCGGCCGTGCCGATAGTGGGTGAGCTGGCGGGAGGCGTCGCCGAAGGCGTTGACCCACAGCGGGGTGCCGGCGCTGATGTCCTCGCCGGTGACCCGCTTCCACACGACGGCGATCTCCTCGAAGGGGGCGTCGCCGGCCGGCGGGCGGGCGGGGGCGCCGAACTCGTGGACCATCACCCGGGTGACGCCGTCGGGGCGGCGGGCGGCGATGGCAAGGCCGCGCTCCAGGCGCTCAAAGCGCCGGTTGGGTACGTCGATGCCGACGACGTCGGCGCGCAGCAGGGTGCGGCCGGCGTCCTGGCCGGGGAAGTCGGCGCCCAGCAGGCGGCGCACGGTGGAGTCCTCGCCGTCGCAGGCCACCAGGTAGCGGGCGGTGAGACGGCGGTGCACCCCGTCGTGGCCGACGGCCTCGGCCTCGATGTGGTCGCCGAGGTCGGCCACGGCGATGAGTTCGTGTTTGCACTTGAGTTCGGCGCCCAGCGACAGGGCCCACTCCTCCAGGACCGCTTCGGTCTTGGTCTGCTGCACCTTCCACTGCCCGGGGTGCGAGCTGGGCAGGGTGAGGTCGAGGGGGATGCCGCCGAAGTGGCCGAGCACTTCATTGGGGACGGGGCCGAAGTCGGGCAGCAGGCCGCGGCTGTCGAGGATCTCCATGGTGCGGGCGTGCAGGGTGGAGGCCCGTGACTCGGTGTTGGGGGCGCGCCGCTTCTCCACGACGACGGCGCCGACGCCGCCGTAGGCGAGTTCCCCGGCGAGCAGGAGCCCGACGGGGCCGCCGCCCACGATGACGACGTCGGTGTGGATGCTGTCCGCGGCCATGAGCTCAGGCCCGCTTCTGCTCGGCGTGGGCCTTGGCGTGGGCCAGGGTGGCGCTGCTGTTGGTGGACAGGGCGGTGTGCACGTAGGCGCGGGCGTCGGCGACGGTGGCGTCGGGGCCCAGGATGCGGGCGATGTTGTCGGTGTTGAGGGTGACGGTGTGCTGGGAGGAGGCGGTGGTGCCCTCGCCGGTGTCGGTGAAGATCCACTCTCCGGTGTGCAGGGTCATCAGGGCGGGCAGGGTGACCTGCTTGTAGGCGATCTTGTGGTGCGGGAAGACGACCCGGTAGGACTTGGTGGTGTGCGTGGAGCCGTCCTTGGCGCGGGTGTCCATCTCCAGTTCCTGCAGGCCGGGGGTGTCCTCGGTGAGGCGGACGGTGGCGACGTGCGGGAGCCGCTGGTCCCACAGGTGGGCCTCGTTGACGAAGTCGAAGGCGTCCTTGGCGCTGCCGGCGATGTGCACGGTGTCGGTGAAGGAGAAGGTCAGCTCCTCGCTGGCGGCGGCGTGTGCCCGCTCGACGTTTTCCTTGAGGGCGGCGAGTTCGGCGGTGCTGTTCTTGTCCACGGCCCGCTCGATCCACAGCAGGTCGTGCGGGTCGTCGCCGAGCGCGCTGTAGTCGTGCAGCAGGCGGACCTTGGCCTCCTGGGCGCCGAGCGGCTCGATGATCCAGGTGCCGCCCATGTGCTTGACGGGCGGCGCGGGGATCTCCTGGCGGAAGGTGATGGTCAGCGCCTTCGGGTCCAGGGTGCGCTGCGAGGTCCAGTCCTTGGGCGCGCCGTTGGCGGTGGCCCAGATGCGGATCCGTTCGGTGTCGCCCTGGGCCTCGATGCGGTCCACGTGGATGGTGGGCGGGAAGATCTGCGGCCAGTTGGTCACGTCCGCGAGCAGCTGGTAGACCGCGGCGGCCGGTGCGCCGATGGTGATGTCGTGCTCGACCTCACGCGTCGTCATGGCGGCTTCCTCCTCGGTGAGTCGGTCGGATCGGTCGGTGATGACGGGGGCGCCCCCGGGGGGCTGGTGGTGCCGGGGGGGTCAGAAGTTGCCGAGGCCGCCGCAGACGTTCAGGGCCTGCGCGGTGATGGAGGCGGCGGTGTCGGAGGCCAGGTAGCCGACGAGGCCGGCGACCTCCTCGGGGGTGGAGTAGCGGCCCAGGGGGATCTTCGTCTGGAACTTCTGCAGGATGGCGTCCTCGGTGGTGTCGTAGGCGTCCGCGTAGCCCTGCCGCACGCGCTGGGCCATCGGGGTCTCGACGTAGCCGGGGCAGACCGCGTTGACGGTGATGCCGGTGGGGGCGAGTTCGTTGCCCAGGGCCTTGGTGAAGCCGACGACGCCGTGCTTGGAGGCGGAGTAGGGGGCGCCCAGGACGACGCCCTGCTTGCCCGCCGTGGAGGCGATGTTGATGATCCGGCCGCGGCTCTTGGTGCGCATGCCGCCGGCGTTGAGGACGGCGCGGGTCACGCGGAAGACGCTGTGGAGGTTGGTCTCGACGACGTCCTGCCACAGCTCGTCGGTGAGGTCGGCGGTCACGCCGCCGCCGGAGCGGCCCGCGTTGTTGACCAGGACGTCGACGGGGCCGTAGCGGTCGACGGCCGCCTGCACGAACGCCTCCACGGAGGCGGTGTCGCGGACGTCGACGACGGCCCCGTCCACCTGGAGGATCTCGGCCTGGAGGTCCTTGACGGTGTGCGCGACGTTCTCGGCGCTGCGGGCGCCGATGAAGACCTGGTGGCCGTTTTGGGCCAGCAGGCGGGCGGTGGCCAGGCCGATGCCGCTGGTGGCACCGGTGACGACGGCGACCCGGGGGGATGCGGTGGTGGGCATGGTGTGTGCCTCCTTCAGGCTGCCTGGACCGGCGCGAGCTGCGCGTTGACGACGTCGATGAAGGCGCGCGGCGTGTTGGCCTCGCCGACGGCCTCCTCGTCGAGGGAGATGCCGTACTCGCGCTCGATGAGGCTGCCCGCCTCCAGCAGCGCGAGGGATTCGTAGCCGATCACCTCGAACTCCGTGTCGAGGATGTCTGCGTCCAGGTCGACGCCTTCGGCCACGCCCGCGGCCTCCCGCAGGGTGCGCTTGAGGTCGTCGAGGGTGAACGGCTTGGTGGCCATGGTGGGGTCCTTTCGTCGGTGGTGTCGGTGCATGCGCGGGCGTCAGGCGGGGGTGCGCACCAGGACGGCGGAGTTGAACCCGCCGTGGCCGCGGGCCAGCACCAGTGCGCTGCGCACCGGGGCCGGGCGGGGTTCGGCGAGGACCAGGTCGAGCTGGTAGTCCGCGCACGGATCGATGTGCACGGCGGGCGGGATGACGCCGTCGCGCAGGCAGAGGAAGGCGGCGGCGAGGTCGAGGGCCGCGCCGCCGGAGTACAGGCGGCCGGTCATCGTCTTGGGCAGTGCGACGGGCACGCCGCGTTCCCCGAAGACGGCGGTGATCGCTTCGGCCTCGGCCAGGTCGCCGGCCGGGTCGCCGGCGCCGTCGGCGAAGACCACGTCGACGTCGGCGGCGTCCATGCCGGCATCGGCCAGGGCGGTCTGGATGGCCTGGCGCAGGGCGGGCGGGCGGCCGCTGCCGGGCCTGGGGTCGATGGTGGCGCCGTAGCCGGCGATCTCGCCGTAGACGCGGGCGCCGCGCTTGCGGGCGGTGTCCGCGTTCTCGGCGATGAGGACGGCGCCGCCCTCGCCGGGCACGTAGCCGCGCGCGTCGCGGTCGAAGGGCAGGTAGGCGCGGGTGGGGTCGTCGCTGGTGGACAGTTTGCCGGTGGACAGCTGGGCGACCCAGCCCCACGGGCAGACGGAGGCATCCACGCCGCCGGTGACGATCAGCGCGGTGCCCTTGCGGATCTGCCGGCGGGCCTGCGCGACGGCGTCCAGGCCGCCGGCGCCCTCGCTGACGACGACGCCGGAGGGGCCCTTCATGCCGTTGCGGATGGAGATCTGGCCGCTGTTGACGGCGTAGAACCAGGCGAAGGACTGGTAGGCGGAGACGTACTGGCTGCCGCGGCTCCACAGGTTCTGCAGTTCGCCCTGGCCGAACTCGAAGCCGCCCGCCGCGGAGGCGGTGATGACGCCCATGTCGAAGGCGGGCAGCGCGGCGGGGTCGGCGCCGGCATCCGCCAGCGCCCAGTCGGTGGCGACCAGGGCGAGCCGGGTGACCTGGTCGGTCTGCGGCAGCAGCCGGCTGGGCAGGTGGTCCTCGGCGACGAAGCCGGGGACCTCGCCGGCCAGCTTGGCGGGGTAGGCGGCGGGATCGAAGCGGGTGATGCGGCCCAGGCCGTGCTTGCCGGCCAGCGTCGCCGACCAGTAGTCCGTAAGGCCCAGCCCGTTGGGCGCGGTGATGCCCAGGCCGGTGACCACGACCGAGGGGGTCATACGAGGCTCCTTTCGGGGCTGGCCAGCACCATGGCGCTCTGGAAGCCGCCGAAGCCGCTGCCGACCGTCAGCACCACGTCGATGAGCTGGTCGCGGGCGGTGACGGGGACGTAGTCGAGGTCGCACTCCGGGTCGGGGGTGTGCAGGTTGGCGGTGGGCGGCACCACGTCGTACTCCATGGCCAGCGCGGACGCGGCGATCTCGATGGAGCCGATCGCGCCGAGGGAGTGCCCGACCATCGACTTGATGGAGCTGACGGGGGTCTGGTAGGCGTGCTCGCCCAGGCTGCGCTTGAAGGCGGCCGTCTCGTGGCGGTCGTTCTGCTTGGTGCCCGAGCCGTGGGCGTTGATGTAGTCGATCGCGTCGGGGGCCAGCTGCGCCTCGGTCAGGGCGAGGCCGATCGCCTCGGCCATCTCCACGCCGTCGGGCCTAAGGCCCGTCATGTGGTAGGCGTTGGAGCGGGTGGCGTAGCCGGCGATCTCGGCGTAGATGTGCGCGCCGCGCTTGTGGGCGCTCTCCAGTTCCTCCAGGACGAAGAAGGCGGCGCCCTCCCCCAGCACGAACCCGTTGCGGGTGGCGTCGAAGGGCCGGGAGGCGCACTCGGGGTCGTCGTGGCGCGGGGTGGTGGCCTTGATGGCGTCGAAGCAGGCCATGGTGATCGGGGAGATCGGGGCGTCGGAGGAGCCGGCGATCACGACGTCCGCGGAGCCCTCCCGCACCAGCTCGATGGCGTAGCCGACGGAGTCGATGCCGGAGGTGCAGCCGGTGGAGACCACGGTGGAGGGGCCCTCGGCGCCCACCGCCCAGGCGACCTCGGCGGCGAACGAGCTGGGCACCATGAAGTCGTACAGGTGCGGGACGGCGTAGGTGTGGTCCACCGCGGCGAGCCGGCCGCCGTCGGACACGACGCGGTATTCCTGGTCCAGGCCCATGGTGGCGCCCACCGCGCTGCCCACCGTGACGCCGACCCGGTAGGGGTCCAGGGCGGCCAGGTCGATGCCGCTGTCGGCGACCGCGCCGCGGGCGGTGACCACGGCGAACTGCGCGGCCCGGTCCAGGCGGCGGACCTCCTGCGGGCTCAGTCCGTGCGCGTAGGGGTCGAAGTCGGCCTCGGCGGCGACCCGGGAGCGGAACGGGCTGGGGTCGAAGAAGGTGATGCCGCGCGTCGCGGTGCGGCCCTCGCTGAGCAGGTCCCAGAAGTTGCCCCGGCCGACCCCGCCGGGGGCGATCACCTCGATGCCGGTGATGACCACGCGCCGCCTCACGCCGACGCCTGCCAGGTGTAGAAGCGGGTGGCCATGGCGTCGGCCGGGGAGCGCCAGGTGGCGGGGTCGTAGGCCTCGATGAAGGGCTTCAGGTCCTCGCTGATGCCCGCGAAGCGCGGTTCGCTCTTGGCGGCCTCGATCAGAGCGCCGCCGTTGTCCTCGTCGAAGTCCTGCAGGTGGAAGTACAGGCCCCGGTAGGAGAACAGCTGGCGGCGCCGCGTTCCCATGCGGTGGGGCATGTCCGTCGCGTCGAAGTCGGCGAACAGCCGGGCCACGTCGTTGCTCGAGGCGGCTGCCATTCGGGCGACAATCAGCGTGCTGTGCATAGGGGTTCAGCTCCTCAGCGGTGGCGTGGGAGGGGGTGCGGAGCAGAGGTGGCGGCACGGTGGACCGCACTACCTCCCTCACCCCCGACGGTGCGGTGCGGCGATAGCGCCCGGCACGGGGACCGCCGGAGTCCGGCCGGAGCCACCCGCCCGCCCCCACCGGCCAACGGCCAACGGCGGCTGGGCGTGGGGGTGGCGTGGACGGGCACGCCTCCGGCCGCCCGGCCGGGGAGGGCGTCGGGCGTCCGGAGGCGTGCCAGGAGTACCGGCGTGCAGGATGCGATGTGCGGTGCGGAATGCGGTGTGCGGTGCGGGGTGGGTGCTTACTCGTCGGCGGAGCGGGTGTGCACGACCGTGTAGGTGTTGAGGTCGGCGTAGGTGGCCACGGCGCGGGTGCGGTCCTGGGCCTTGGTGCGGCCCTCGCTGTGCTGCTCGGCCGGCTGGCCGCGGTAGGTGTCGAAGGCCTCCTGGCTGTCCCACTGGGAGTAGGAGACGACGAACAGGCCGTCCAGGCCGCGGGCGCGCAGGCCCTTGAGGACCACGTGCGAGCGGAACCCGGGGATGTCGACGAGCCAGTTCTGGCCCTCGCCGAGGGCGTCGACCAGCTCGTCCTGGTTCTCCTCGGCGACGCCGAAGACGGTGATGACGGTGAAGTCGTCGCGGTGCGGGCCGATCTCCACGGTGCCGCCCGGGCCGTCGGCGCGGGTCAGGGTGTAGGCGATCTCGTTCTGCAGCAGCCGGATCGAGGTGGTGATCTCGCCGAAGACCGGCAGCGTGCGGTGCTTGAACTCATCGCCCGCGTAGCGCTGTTCGAGGTCCTCGCCGCTGCGCCACTGGATGAAGTTGGCGGTGCCGGGGCTCTGGATGCCGGCGTGCACGGTGGAGGACTGCCAGCCCTCGTAGGCCGCCGCGTTGACGATCTTCGTCATCTCCTCGATCAGCGAGACCTGCTTCTCGGGAGCGTCCGTGGTGAAGAGGTTGAGAACGGTGAGGTGCTTGTCCTTCGGGGAAATGGTGGGCATGAGTCCTTCGCTTCCTTTGAGAGTGCGGGCGTGAGCGTGCGGGCAGGAACGTGCGGGCGTGCGCGTGCGGGAGGAGTCGTGCGGCAGGGGTGCGGGGTCAGGCGGCGGGGCCGAACCAGCGGGTGAGCGCGGCCTGCAGCCCCTCGGCGCCGGCCCCGAGCGGGCCGACCCAGGCGACGTAGCCGTCGGGGCGCACGAGGATGCCGTCCACCGGGACGTCGCAGTCGAACTCGGCGGCGACCGTGTCCACCCGGTCGCTCCAGCCGGCCGCCGCCGCTGCCAGGCCCGCGCGGGGGCTCAGGTCCAGCAGGACGGCGCGGCCGGCGCGCAGCAGCCGGGTGCTGGAGGTCTTCTCGCCGTCCACGGCCAGCTCCCGCTCCGGCAGGCGCCGGCCCAGCAGCGGGTGCTCGGCGCCGCCGACGTCGTGGCGGATGTCCAGGCCGGTGACCATGCCGGCCAGGTGGCGGCGGACGGAGTCGTAGCCGGCGACCAGTTCACCGAAGACCTCGCGCAGCGGGGCGACGGTGTCGCCGCCGAGGTAGAGGGTGCGCTGGGCGAGGGTGTTGGTCAGGATGCGGGCGCCGACGGGGTGCCGCTCGCTGTGGTAGGTGTCCAGCAGGCCCTCGGGCGCCCGGCCCTTGACCTCAAGCGCCAGCTTCCAGCCGAGGTTGACGGCGTCCTGGATGCCCGCGCTCATGCCCTGCGCGCCGATCGGCAGGTGGATGTGCGCGGCGTCGCCGGCCAGCAGGACCGGGCCCTTGCGGTACTGGGCGGCCTGGCGGCTGACGTCGGTGCTGGAGCTGACCCACAGCGGGCTCGCGGCGCTGATGTCCTCGCCCGACAGCCGCTTGAAGGACGCGGCGACCTCCTCGAAGGTCAGCGGGCCGGGGCCGGTGCGCAGCGGCTGCTCGCGGTCGAAGTAGATGACACGGCTGCGGTCCGGGCCGAGCGGCATCACCATGACCATGCCGCCGGGCACCGCCTCGCCGCTGAAACGGGGACGCAGCTGCACCCCGGCGATGTCGGCGAAACGCAGCTCGATCGTCGCCTCGGTGCCCGGGAAGTCGATCCCGGCGAGCGTGCGCACCACGCTGCGCGAGCCGTCGCAGCCCACCACGTAACGGGCGCGCAGCCGCAACTCCCCGTCCGCCGTCACCGCCGTCACCACCACACCGCCGCCGTCACCGCCGTCGCCGTCACCGCCGCCGGTCTGCAGGCCGGTGACCTCGACGCCGCGGCGCACGTCGGCGCCCAGTTCCTGGGCCCAGCCGCCGAGCACGGCCTCGGTCCGGGCCTGCGGGATGCCCCGGGCCCCGTACGAGCCGCCCTCGATCACCTGGTAGTCCAGCGGCACGCCGCCGAAGTGGCCCACGGGAATGGTGGCGACCTCGCCGAAACGCTCCAGAAGACCCCGCTGCGCGAACTCCTCGATGGTGCGCGCGGAGAATCCCAGAGCCCGCGACTCACGAATGGGCTGGGAAAGTTTTTCAAGAACGACAACCGAGACTCCATTGAGCCTCAATTCACCCGCGAGCATGAGCCCAGTGGGGCCGGCGCCCACAACAATGACATCCGTATCGATGAATTCCATCTGCCCTCTTCTCACTGGTGTCCGGCCAGTATTACGAGGGCTTTTGGAGGCCGTAAATAGCCGCCGGTACAGGTTTTCGACAACGAATGCCAGAGAAACGTCGGGAACGTCAGATCTTTGACAAGTCGACTTGCCGGACGGGGGGCGGCGGGCGGCATTCTCTACCATGACCACCACTTCGCCCACCGCTTCAACCATCGCTTCACCCACCGCTTCGGCGGCCGACGCATCCGACACCGCGTCCGACGCGGCGTCCGGCGTGCTCGCCCGCGCCGAGGTCGCGGACCTGCTCGCCCGCTATCTCCTCTCGCTCGACGACGAGGAGCTCGACGACGCCTGGGCCGCCGCGCTGTTCACCCCGGACGCGGTCGTGGCGTTCCCGATCAGCCGGCACCAGGGCCTTGACGGCATGGCCGCCTACCACCGCGCGGCGCTCGCGGCGTTCGCCGCCACCCAGCACCTCGGCTCCGCGGCCCTGGTCGTGGTGGACGGGGAGCGGGCCACCCTGCGCGCCAACCTGCTGTCCACCCATGTGCACCATCCGCAGCACGCCCGCCCCCAGGCGGAGCGCGCGCCGCTGTTCGCGACGGGCACGTTCGTCGACGGCGCGGCGCGCCGCACCCCGCAGGGCTGGCGGCTGACGCTGCTGTCCTTCCGGCTGCTGTGGGCCGAGGGCAGCCCGCCGCCGGCCGCCTGAGACGTCGGACGCCGCCGCACCCCCGGGAGGGGTGCGGCGGCGTGCGGGTCTGCGCGGGGGCGTCTAGGTGTTGAGGTGCAGGACGCGGTCCACCGCGATCTCGATGACCACGCGGCCGGGCGGGGCGGGCGGGGCGGACCAGTAGCGCTTGGCGTACAGCCGCGCCCCGTGCGCGATCCGCGCCGGGTCCTTTACGACGGCGGCGGTGCCCTCCAGCGTGACCCAGGTGAACCCGTCCACCTGGCACAGTGCCACCCGGCTGCCCGGCGCGGCCAGGAGGTTGCGGGCCTTGCGGGAGGTCAGGACCGTCATGACCCGGGCCAGCCGGGCCGCCGCGTCCCAGGTGAACCGCACCGGCGCCACATGCAGCGTCCCGTCGGGCCGGAGCGTGGTGAACGCGGCGACGTGCTGCGGGTCGTTCAAGAACGCCTCGACGGCGGCGGGCACCGCCGTGGCGGCGGGCGGCTGCGGCGACAGCGACATCGGTGATGGGTCCTCTGCGTCGGGGGCAAGAGCGCCGGGGGCGGGAGCACCGGGGCACGGCGTCGGGGCACGCCCCGAACGGCGCCGGGGCCAGGAGCGCGCGGGGCGGCGCAAGGGCACGGCCCGGCGGCCCGGCCCGGTTGTGTGCGGCCGGGTTCCCGGGTTCCGTCCGGTGCGGCCCGCTTCCGTGCGGTCCGGCCGGGTCAGGTCAGGTCAGGTCAGGTCAGGTCAGGTCAGGTCAGGTCAGTCGATGCTGCGGATGATGGTGGCGTCGTCCTCGTCGTCGTCCGCCCCGGCCAGGCGCAGCGGCGGTACGAGTCCCACCGGCACCATCCCGAACAGGGCCATCTCGATCTCCCGCAGATCCTCCGTGCCGTCGCGCATACGCACCTCCTGGGTGATGGGTCACCTCACGGTGTCAAGACTCGCTTGAACCGCGCTTGCGGGCGGCTCGCCCGCCTCTCGAGCGCAGCCGCAGCCGTACGGTGTTCTGCGTGCGCCGGGGCGGTGCGCCGCGGGGCAGGTCGGCGCCGCCGAGCGCGGACAGCACCTCGTGCACGGTCGCGGCGGGGGCGGTGGCGGGCAGCCGGCGCAGCAGCCGGGCGCAGTGGCCGAGCAGCAGCGCCGCGTCGGCGTCCGAGACGCGGGCGCGGTCGTGGGCGAGGGCCAGGCACAGCGAGCCGTCGCGGTCGTGGCGGGCGAGCAGGGCGAGGGGGAAGGCGGGCTGCGCGTCCCTGGCCCGGCCCGGCTGGAGGCGGATCCCGGCGCCGGCGAGGTCGTGGTGCAGGTCGCTGCTGGGGCGCGGGGTGCTCTCCAGGGCGACCAGGCTGTCCAGCAGCCGGGCCTCGCGCGCGGTGCGGGCGGTCCACTCGTGGACCTGGCGGGCGGAGACCCATTCGTAGGCGGCCCGCTCCAGGGCCCCGTCGCGCAGCATCGCCAGCAGGTGGCTGATGCGGTGGTGCGGGTCGATGCGCACCACCACCGGCAGGTGGTTGCGCATCGGTCCCAGCAGGCGCTCCACCGAGTCCAGGGCGACGCCGCGGCCGGAGACGGTGACGCCGAAGCCCACCGGCGCGGCGCCCGGGGTCTGCGCCGCACGGTAGAGCAGCAGCGCCCACACGGCCTGCAGGGCGCCGGAGTCGGGCATGGCCTGGGCGGCCGTCCAGCGGTGCAGCCGTGCGGCCTCGGCCGCGCTCAGCCGTGCCTCGGCGCGGCCGCAGCCGCGCTGCGCGGTGTCCGGGCCGGGCCGCAGGGGCAGCACCACCGGGGTGGGCCCGGGCAGGGCGTGGGCCCAGAAGTCCCGGGCCGGTGCGGTGTCCTGGCGCTCCAGCCAGCGCGCCCAGTCCCGCAGGTCGGGGCGGCGCTCGCCGCCGGGCAGCACGCCGCCGGCCAGGTAGGCGCGGCAGACCTCCTCCAGCAGGATGAACACGCTCCAGGCGTCCAGCAGCGCGTGGTGGAAGGTGAGCAGCACCCGCACCGCACCCGCATCCGCGCCCGTGTCTGTGCCGGTGTCTGCGTCTGCGTCTGTGTCTGCGAGGTCGACCAGGGTGATGCGCAGCGGGCAGGGCCGGCGCAGGTCGAAGCCGCGCCGCCGGTCCTCCTCCACCAGCGCGGGCCAGTCGACGCTGCCCGCCGGGTGGCGGACCACCTCGGCGCGGGCGCGGTCGTGGAAGAGCAGCCGCGGCCGGGTCCCCCACACGACGCCGGCGCGCAGCACGGTCTCGCGGTCGACGACCGACTGCCAGGCCGCGGTGAAGCGCTGGGTGTCCAGCGGCCCGTGCCAGTGCCAGGTCAGCTGTTCGACGTGGTGTCCGGTGCCGCGGTGCGCGAGGGAGTCGACCAGCAGGTCGTACTGCTGCCAGGTCACCGGCACCGAGGTGCGGGCCGGGCGGCCGGCCCGCACGCCGCCGTGCTCGGCCCGCCCGCGCGCGGTGCGGGGCCGGTTGCGCCTGCCCATGGACCGCCCTCCCTCACACTCGTGGCCTTCTCACGTGCGGGCGCTGTCCTCCCTCTCGTGCTCGGTGCGGGCCCCCGGTCGCTCACGGAGCCCGCACGGCAAAGGGCACGAGAAGAACACGAGAAGAAAACGGTCAGGCCCGGGCGTGGCACTCCAGCAGACATCGTGGCGCAGCCGCCTGCCGGGGGGCTGACAGGCGGCTGAGGCGGCCGCAGACGTACTCGAGGACACCTCGCGGACGGTGCGGACAGCCCGCCCGCCCTGCGGCGGGCGGGCTGTCCGCGCTCAGCGGGCCTCGTCCGGCGGGCGGGTCATCGCGGACAGGAAGCCCTGGTCGAGCATGGTCTTGACGGAGGTGTCGCCGGCGGTGTTCAGGCCCGCGTCGTGGCAGGCCACGCTCAGCAGGTAGCGGTCCATGACGGGGTGGGTGGCAAAGCCCCACTCGCCGCGGGTGGCCAGGCGCCCGTCGGGGGCGCGCAGCCGGCCGCCCGGGCTGAAGCCGAACTCCTTGAAGCCCAGCCGCAGTCCCTGGCCCAGCGCCTTGCTGTAGGCCTCTTTGAGGGTCCACAGCCGCAGGGTGCGCGCGGCCCGTTCGCTTTCCGGCAGCGCGGCCAGTTCCCGGGTCTCGGCCGGGGTGAGCATCTGGGTCTCCAGCAGGTCCAGGCGCACGAACCGGTCGGCGGGTTCCACGTCGACGCCGATACGGCCGGTGCGGCTGAGTCCCACCGCCATCACGTCGCCGGTGTGGCTCAGGCTCAGTTCGATCTGGTCGAAGCCGCGCAGGTAGGGCCGGCCGCCCAGCCGGTAGGCGAGGTCGAGGTACTCCGGCGGGGTGGCCAGCGCCGCGGCGGCGGTGTACTTGATCAGCAGCCGGGCGGCGGCGAACCGGTAGCGCACGGCGGCGCCGGGGGTGCGCCGGTAGCGGTCCCAGTCGGGGCCGAGGAGCTGTCGCAGTCTCGGCGTGGTGAGCACGCTGGGCAGCCACTCGCTCCAGGTCGTGTAGACCAGCGCGTTGCCGAGTTCGGCCAGGTTGTCCCGTACTCCGCGCCAGGGCCCTGCCGGCCGCGGCACGTGCAGGGGCGCGGCGCATCTCACCCGGTCCATCGTTGTCTCCCTGCGTGTAGTGGCGGCCCGCCGCCCCGGGCCCGCCCCGGCGCGGCGCCGGTGTGCCCGGGGCGAAGGCCCGGGGCGCGGCAGGCACCGCCGGTGCGAGCCGGTGCGGCGTGTGGGTCATGAAACGTGTACGGCGGTAGGCGGTGCGGCGGGGGCGGCGTGCTCCGGCCGGCCGGGGCCGCCGTGGAGGCCGGTGGCCGGTGGCTGGTGGCTGGTGGCCGGTTCAGCCGGCCAGGTGGGTGCCGTACAGGTCCAGGCTGCGGCCCTGCCGGCAGCGTTCGAGGACTTCCGCCAGCACCTCCGCATCCGCCTGCGGCGGGGTGGGGGGCACCGGGGCGCCGAGTCTGCGGCCGATGCGGCCCAGCGCCAGCACCGCCCAGGCCGGGCGGGCCAGGAAGGTGTCGGCGGCGGCCTGTCCCTCCCAGATGCCCAGGCAGGCGGCGGCGGCCAGGACCAGGGCGTAGCGGTCGGCCAGGGCGCAGGCCTGCGGGTCGAAGGCGGCGTGGCCGGAGGCCGCCAGCGCGATGCACCGGGCGCGCAGGGTGCGCAGTTCCTCGACGAACAGGCCCGCGAGGTGGGCCAGGGCCTGGTGCAGCGGGCCGGGGCCCGGCTGCGCCTGAAGCCGGGCGGCGGCGGCCACCAGGGTCGCGGTGAGCAGGTCCTGGGTGCCGAAGTGCGCGAGGTTTCGGTGCTCGAAGGCGGGCAGCGGGGCGCCGGGGGTGAACAGCCCGTCGGGCGGCTCGTCGTTGCGGAACCAGGTGGTGCGCGCCAGCGTGGACAGCTGGGGCACCAGGACCGCCTGGCACACGGCGGTCCCGGAGTGCCCCAGGCCGGCCACCGGCAGGTCCCGGGCGAGTTTCTCGTAGCCGCCGGCGAAGGGCCCGCGGTCGTAGCCGCGGGCGCCGAGCACGGTGGCCAGCTCCTCCAGGTCCTCGCGCAGCAGGTCGGGCATCGTGTACTTGACGGCCGCGGCCAGCAGGTAGGCGTCCCTGGGCACCAGGGAGAGGGCGCGCAGTCCGGTGACGGCCATGGCGTCGCAGGCCAGCAGGTCGGCGAAGACGCCCGCCAGGGCGCGCCGGCCGCGGCGGGCGGGCTGCCCGTCGGGGCGGTTGTCGGTGGCGGCGCGCACCGCCTGGCGCAGCACGCTGTCCACGCCGGCCAGGACGGTGCCGGGGATGAGGCAGTGGCTGATCTGGAAGCTGCGCAGGGCCAGCGGCACGCCGTCGCCGACGCTGCCGACGACGGCGTCCTCGGGGACGGCGACGTCGCGCAGTTCCAGGCCGCTGAAGTGGGCGCCGCGCATCCCGGGTGTCTCGATGCGGGCGAGGCGGCGCAGCTCGCCGCGGGCGGGCGGCTGGGGTCCCAGCAGCAGCACCGAGTGGCTGGCCGGGCCGTCCTTTGGCGAGGTGCGTGCGTAGGCGACGAAGGCGTCGGCGGTGGCGGCGTTGATGACGGCGTCCTTGCGTCCGTTGAGCACGAAGCCGCCGCCCGGCTCGCGCAGCGCGGTCAGTTCGTGGCGCAGGATGGCGTTGGCGTGCGCCACCTCGCGGTGCACGATCGAGACGCGGCCGCCGCCGAGCAGCACCCGGGCGAGTGCCTGCTGCTGGCGCGGGTCGCCGGCCGTCCATACGGCGGAGGCGGCGAACAGTGAGGTGATGCCGAAGCCGTAGCCCAGCGCCAGGTCGCGGCGGAAGAGCGGGCGCAGCACGCGGGCGAGCTGTTCCAGGTCCCGCAGCCGGCCGCCCAGGTGGTGGGGGACGAACTCGGCGGCCAGGCCGGCGCCGGCGAGCAGCGCCTCGGTGGCCTCGGGCACCGCGCGGGCGTCGTCCGCGTGCAGCAGGGCCCGGTGGCCGTGCGGGTTGGCGGGGTCGAAGGGGTCGCCGAGCGCGGCCTCCAGCCGGGCGGCCCGCTCGGGCTCCCCGGCATCGCGGTACCCGGCGGGCTGCCGGTCGGGCTGCCCGGCGGGGTGCGGGGCGGGGTGCGGGGCGGCCGGGTGCTCGGCGGGCGGGCGGGCCGTGCTCACAGGACACGCACCGCGCCCGCGGCGTGCCGGGTGGCGTGCTGCAGCACGAGCAGTCCGGCCCGGCCGAGCCGCTCGCGCACGTGGGAGGCGGCCTGCGGCAGGCCGGTGCCGGCGCCCAGCAGGGGTTCGATGCCCTCCTCGGCGAGCATCACGTGGTGGCGGGCGCGCAGGTTGACGCCCGACTCGTCGGGTTCCAGGGACCATTCGCCGGTGTGCGCGGCCAGCAGCGGGTCGGTGCGGGTCTGCTTGTAGACGATCCGGCCGGCGCTGGGGAAGCAGATCCGTACCGACTCGGTGGTGTGCGCGGTGCCGTCGGCCCTCTGGCTGTTCATGCGCATGACCTGGACGCCGGCGGTCTGCTCGGTCACATCGAGGCTGTGCACGTGCGGGAGCTGCACCGGCCAGTCCTCGGCCCGGTAGAGGAAGTCGAAGATCAGCTCGGCGGGTGCCTTGACGTGCACGCTGTCCTCGAAGGACACGGTGAGGTCGTCCAGGCGCGTCCAGCGTTCGGCCATCCAGGCCAGGCTGTCGAGCTGGGAGCGGCTGTTGGCGTGGGTGGCCTCGGTGACGTAGGCGATGTCGGCGGGGTCCTCGCCGGCGACGGTGAAGGTGTGCTCCAGGGTGACCCGGCAGCGGTCGCCGAGCGGCTGCACGGTCCATACGCCGCTCATCGACTCCACCGGCGCGTCGGGCAGGTCCTTGGTGAACTCCACGCGGCGCCGGCCGACGTCCAGGCGGCGGCTGGAGACCCAGGAGACGATGCGGCCGCCCGCGGTGGCCCACATCCGCAGCCGCTCCCGGGTGCCGTCGAACTCCAGCTGCTCCACGTGGACGCAGGGCGCAAAGAACAGCGGCCACTGGGTGGTGTCGGCGATCAGTCCGTACAGCACGCCGGCCGGGGCCGACGCGATGACCTCACTGACCGCTCGGTGCACTCGCGTTTCCGGCATCGTCCACACCCTTCGCTCTTCGAGGCTTGCCGCCGTGCCGCTCCCCCGCCGCCCGATATCCGGGCGGTGCTCCCGCGCGGCTCGGGCGGGAGACAGGGGATGCTGCATCGTTTCTTCGCTCCGGCGCTGCGGTGTTCCGGTGTGTGTCCGGTCCGGCGCTGGGGCGCTCCGGCGTTTCGGCGGCCGTGCCTTCGACCCTGTCCGGAACCGCTCGCGATCCGCTCGCGGGCTGACCGGGCGCCGCTCGCATCCGGCTCGAATCCCGCTCGCCCGCGCCCCCGGCGGCGGCGGGGCCGCGCAGGTCGCACGGCCGGCGGCGGCGGGGTGCGCCCGCACCGGGCGGGCCCCCTCCAGCGCCGCTGCAGCGCGGCCCGTCCGGTTCTTGAGCGGCGGGCCGGACGGTGGCTGCCTCGGCGGCGCCGTGAACGGCCCGGCACCGCCCCACCGCACGGCAACCGCACGGCAACCGCACGGCGCACCGAAGAACGCACCGAAGGACGCGACGAGGAACGAGGAGGGCGGCGATGGGGGTCTTCCTGCGCCCGCTGCGGCGCCTGGCGCGCAGCCTGTGGGACGGTCTGGTCATCTACGGGCTGCTGTGCGTGTGCGGCGAGACGGCCCCCTACACCGCTGCCGGGCGCCGCAGCCCGCAGCCGCAGCCGCCGCCCGGCCATCCCGAACGGCTGCGCACGGACGTGGCGCTGAGCGATCTCGAACGGCGCCTGGAGCGCGAGCTGCTCTCCCCGCCGGCCGACCGGCGGCGGGCGGCCTGAGACACCCGCCCCCGCTCGCACGGCAGGACCCGCCGCCGCCGTCCCGGCCCGCCCGGGCGCCGGCATCCCGGCCCGCCCGGGCGCCGGCGTCTTCGTCTGCCCGGGCAGGGGGCCGGTGCCGACCGTCCTCGCCCGCCGGGCCGCCGCGGCCCCTGCCGCCGTACGCCGCGCGGCCGCCCGCTCCGGGGCGGGGCGCCCCGGAGCCGCACACCCCGTGGCAGGGCCAGCGGCAGGGCGCCTCGTAGCAGCACGCCTCGTGGCGGGGCGCCTCGTGGCGGGGTGTGCTGCTGTGTCGGGTGCCGGCTGTGGCGGGCTGCGGTGCGGCCGGGGGCGCGGGGTGCGGGCGGTCACGGGGCCGGGGTGGGCGGCGCGCGCAGCACGGTGGCCGCGTTGAAGCCGCCCCGGCCGCGGGCCAGGACCAGCGCGGTGCGCAGGGCGGGCATGGCGCGCGGGTGGGCGACCACGAGGTCCAGGGGGCAGTCCGGGGCTGTCTGCCGGGTGCCGGTGGTGGGCGGCACCACCTTGTCGCGCAGCGCGAGCAGGGCGGCGGCCACGTCCAGGGACGCGCCGCCCGCGCCGAGGCGTCCGGTCATCGTCTTGGGCACGGTCACCGGTACTCCGTGCGGGCCGAACAGGGCGCACAGTGCGGTGCTCTCGGCCCGGTCCGCGGCGCGTTCGCCGGCGCCGTCGGCGAAGACCACGTCGACCTCGGCGGGGCTGATGCCGGCGTCCGCCAGGGCGAGTTCGGCGGCTTCCCGCAGCCGCGGCTGGTCGTGGCCGTCGAAGGTCGCCGCGCAGCCCGCCACGGTGCCGTAGCCGACGGCGCCGCGGCGGGCGGCGGCCGCGGCGTCCTCCAGCACGAGCAGGGCGCCGCCCTCCCCCACCACGTGGCCGCCGGCCGCGGTGTCGAAGGGCAGGTAGGCGCGGGCGGGATCGGCGCAGGTGCTCAGCCGTCCGTCGGCCAGGTGGGCGGCCCAGCCCCACGGGCACAGCGTCGAGTCGACGCCGCCGGTGACCATGAGGCCGGCTCCGTGGCGGATGCGGCGCCGCGCGCGGGCGAGGGCGTCGAGGCCGCCCGCCTGTTCGCTGATGATGGCGGATCCGGGGCCGTGCAGCTGGTGGCGGATGGCGATCTGGGCGGGGCCGGCCGTGTGGAACCAGGCGGAGGACTGGTAGACGCTGACATGGGCCGCGCCCTTGGCCCACAGGGCGGCCAGGCCGCGCTGGCCGAATTCGGCGCCGCCCGCGGAGCTGGCGGTGATCACTCCGGCGCCGTCGCCGGGCGGCCGGCCGGGGGTGATGCCGGCGTCGGTGAGGGCCTCCTGGGCGGCGGCGAGGGCGATGCGGGTGACCCGGTCGGTCTGCGGCAGCAGCCGGCTGGGGATGTGCTCCTCGTCGATGAAGCCGGCCAGTTCGCCGGCCAGCCGTACCGGGTAGGAGGAGGCGTCGAAGCGGGTGAGGGGGCCGATGCCGGTGCGGCCCTGCAGGGTGGCCGCCCACCAGGCGGCGGTGCCCAGGCCGTTGGGGGCGGCCACCCCGATGCCGGTGATCACTGCCTGGCCTTCGGCGGTGTGGGGGTGCGGGCCGGCGGGCTGGGGGCGGGCGGCGGTGGTCATCGGGATTCCTCCGTAAATACCCCGGACGTCGGGCCGGAAAGGAAACGGACTTCTGCAGAGCAGGGCAGGGAAAGCCGGTGCGCTGGCAGGGCAGATGGGCGTCCACCCGCACGAACCCGCAGCACGGCACAGGCTGGTGTCGTAGTTTGCGAGCCATGACCACTGGCGTGAAGCGGGCCTTCACGTACCGCTTTTATCCGACCGGTGTGCAGGCGGCCGAGCTGTCGCGCACGTTCGGATGCGTGCGCAAGGTCTACAGCCTGGCGCTCGCGGCCCGCACCGAGGCGTGGTCGCGGCAGGAGCGGGTCAGCTATCAGCAGACGGCGGCCATGCTGAGCGTGTGGAAGAAGACGGAGGAGCTGGCCTACCTCAGCGAGGTGTCGTCGGTGCCGCTCCAGCAGGCGTTGCGGCACCTGCAGGCGGCATTCACCAACTTCTTCGGCAAGCGGGCAAAGTACCCGCGCTTCAAGCCGCGCAAGAAGTCCCGTAAGAGCGCGGAGTACACCACCAGCGCGTTCCGCCTCCGAAACGGGATGCTGGCCCTCGCCGAGATGGCGGAGCCGCTGGACATCGTGTGGTCCCGGCCCCTGCCCGAGGGTGCGAAGCCGTCGACAGTGACCGTGTCCCAGGATCAGGCCGGGCGCTGGTTCGTGTCCCTCCTGGTCGAGGACCCCACCCTCCAACCGCTGCCTGTCACGGATACAGCTGTCGGCATCGACGTGGGACTGGATCACCTGCTCACCCTGTCCACCGGCGAGCAGATCGCCAACCCGCGGCACGAGCGCCGCGACCGGGCCCGTCTGGCGAAGGCGCAGCGGGCGCTGTCTCGCAAGGCCAAGCGCGACGGCGCGAACCGGGCCGAGGCCCGCCGCAAGGTTGCCAGGATCCACGCCCGGATCGCCGACCGCAGGCGTGAGCACCTGCACCGGCTGACCACCCGACTCGTGCGTGAGAACCAAACGCTCGTGATCGAGGACTTGTCCGTGCGCAGCCTGGTCAGGAACCGGAGCCTGGCCCGCGCCATCGGCGACGCGGCGTGGGGGCAGTTGCGGAGCATGCTGGAGTACAAGGCCGCCTGGTAGGGACGGGAGGTAATCGCGGTCGACCGCTTCTTCCCCTCGTCCAAGTTGTGCTCGGCCTGCGGCACCCTCGCGGAGAAGCTGCCGCTGCACGTCCACGCCTGGACGTGCGGCTGCGGCACGGTCCACGACCGTGACGTGAACGCCGCGAAGAATCTTCTGGCCGCCGGGCTGGCGGTGTCCGTCTGTGGAGCGGGTGTAAGACCTCAACGGGAGTCCTCCCGGACGGGGCAGTCGGCGACGAAGCAGAAATCCCCGCGGCGCGAGCCGTAGGAGACTCCCCTCCGTCGGGAGGGAGAGGAAGTCAAGCCGCCTCCCGCAGCCGCGGCCGGGTGAGCACGGTGGCGCTGTGCAGGCCGCCGAAGCCGCTGGCGACGCTGAGCACGGTGCTGGTGCGCTGTTCGCGCGCGAACAGCGGGGTGTAGTCGAGGTCGCAGGTCGGGTCGGGTTCGTGGAGGTTGGCGGTGGGCGGGACGGTGTCGTGCTGGATGGCCAGGGCGCTGGCGGCCACGTCCAGGGCGCCGGCCGCGCCGAGGGCGTGCCCGATCATCGACTTGATGGAGCTGACCGGGATGCGGCGGGCGTGCTCGCCCAGGCCGGTCTTGAAGGCGTGGGTCTCGTGCCGGTCGTTGTGCCGGGTGCCGGCGCCGTGCGCGTTGATGTAGTCGACGTCGACCGGGTTGAGGCGGGCCTCGTCGAGTGCGGCGCGGATGGTGTCGGCCATCTCCTGGCCGCCCGGGCGCAGGCCGGTCATGTGGTGGGCGCTGCTGTGCGCGGCGTATCCGGACAGTTCGGCATACGCGCGGGCGCCGCGCCGGCGGGCGTGCTGGAGTTCCTCCAGGATCACCACGGCGGCGCCCTCGCCGAGCACGAAGCCGTCGCGGGTGCGGTCGAAGGGCCGGCTGGCGGTGGCGGGGTCGTCGTTGCGGGGGCTGGTGAGGCGGATGCGGTCGAAGCAGGCCATGGAGATCGGGGAGATGGGGGCCTCGGCGCCGCCGGCGACGATCACGTCGGCGCTGCCCTCGCGGATCAGGTCGGCGCCGTGTCCGATCGCGTCCAGGCCGGAGGTGCAGCCGCTGGAGATGAGGCCGACCGGTCCCTGGGCGCCGCAGTCGCGGGCCACGACGGCCGCCAGTGAGCTGGGCACGAAGTAGTCGTAGAGGTAGTCGCCGGCCCGGGTGTGGTCCACGGTCCAGGTGCTGCCGCAGTCGCTGAGGATGGCGTACTGGGTGGCCAGGCCGGTGGTGCAGCCGATCGCGCTGCCCAGGCTCACCCCGCAGCGCAGCGGGTCGATCCGCGCGTCGGAGCCGATGCCGCTGTCGGCGATCGCCTCCCGGGCGCTGACCAGGGCGAACTGGGCGGTCCGGTCGAGGCGTTCGGCGTCGGCGGGGCTGAAGCCGTGGGTGCGGGCGTCGAAGTCGACCTCGGCGGCGACCCGGGAGCGGAAGGCGGTGGCGTCGAAGAGGGTGATGCCGCGGGTCGCGGTGCGGCCGCAGGTCAGCAGCGACCAGAAGCGGGGGGTGCCCACCGCGCCGGGGGCGATGACCCCGATTCCTGTGATCACGACCCGTTTCATCGGCTGCCTCCCCGGCTTCCCGCAGCGGCGCGGTCGCTGCAGGCCCGTCCCAGCAGGCGGGGCAGGTCCGGGGAGTCGGCGAAGAAGTGGTCGCCGGCCACGGTGTGCAGGTCGATCGGTCCCCGCGCCCAGCGCTGCCAGTGCTCCAGTGCGGCGGGCGCGGCCAGCGGGTCGTCGCGGCCGGCGACGACGACGAGGGGGCAGTCCACGCTGCCGCCGGTGGCCGTATCCAGGGCCGCCGCGCGCAGTGAGCGGGCCAGCCGCAGGTCGTCGCGCAGCACCGGCAGCACACTGCGCCGCCACAGCCCGCCGGGCGAGGCGGACGCGCCCTGCGGCAGCGAGCCCAGGTTCCCCAGCAGCGGCAGCAGTTCCTCGTCGGGCAGGTCCGCCGCGCCCACCAGGGCGGTCGAGGCGTGCGGCGGCGGGCAGGCGCCCACCGCCAACAGCACCGGCGGCGGCGCGCCGGCATCCGCCAGCGCCCGGGTGAGGGTGTAGGCGACCAGCGCGCCCAGGCTGTGCCCGTACAGCGCGTACGGGCCCTCGCGTGCCGCTTCGAGCAGGGTCGGCAGCAGGTCGGCCAGCAGGCCCGCGCGGTCGGTGACGCGCTGTTCGCGGCGGCGGCTGTCGCGGCCGGGCAGCGGGAGGGCGGCCACCTCGACGCCGGGGCCGACCGAGGCGGCCCAGCAGCGGTAGCTGCCCACTCCGGCGCCCGCGTGGCCCAGGCAGTGCAGCCGCACCCGGCCGTGCCGGGTGCGCTGTGCCTCGTCCTCCTCCATCCGAGAACCCATCCCTCGCCCTCCTGCTGGAAGCTGTCTGCGGCGCGGCCGCGGCGGGCGGGCCGCCCGGCCCGGTCCTCACGTCCGCGTCCAGAGCTTGGCCGGTGCGACTCGGGCCGCGCTCGACCGGCACCGGCGCCCGAGGATCCCCCGCTCCCTCGGCGATTGCGGCGCCCGCCGCCCTGTCCGCGGTGGTGCCTGCCGGCCTGTCTGTCGTGGTGGCCGTGCCCTGCCTGTCGTGGTGGCTGGTGTGCTGTCTGATGTGGTGGCTGGTGTGGTGTCCGGTGGGGTGGCTGGGGGGTGTTCAGGCTGCGTACAGGTCGAAGGTCGAGGTGCGCCGCGGGCCCGCGGCGACGTCCAGGCGCGGGTCGACGGCGAGCATCGCCTGGTGCAGCCGCTGCAGCTGCGGTGAGGGCTCGACCCCGAGTTCGTCGATCAGGCGGTGGCGCAGCCGGCGGTAGACGTCGAGGGCGACGGCCTGCCGGCCGGAGCGGTACAGCGCCACCATCGCCTGGGAGTGCAGGCCCTCGTGCTGGGGGTGGCGGGCGATCAGGTCGGTGAGTTCGGCGATGAGTTCGACGTGCCGGCCCAGCCGCAGGTCGGCGTCGACCCGCCGTTCCCGGGCCACCAGGCGGCTCTGTTCCAGGCGGGTGACCTCGATCTCCAGGATCGGCCCGACGCGCACGTCGACCAGTGCGGGCCCGTCCCACAGGGCGAGCGCCTGGTGCAGTAAGGACGCCGAGAGGTGGTCCTCGCCGTCCTCGAAGGCCTGGCGTCCCTCGGCCAGCAGCCGCTCGTACTGGTAGACGTCGACCGCCTCGGCGGGCACCTGCAGCGTGTAGCCGCCGTACCGGGTGGCCAGCACGTCCTTGGCGGTGCCCGGGGCGTCGGGGCCCATGGCGGTGCCCAGCATGCGGCGCAGCTGGAGGATGTAGGTCTGCAGGGTGGTCAGGGCGCTCTGCGGCAGGGCGGTCCCCCAGATCTCCTCCATCAGGGTGGGCACCGGCACGACCCGGCCCGGGTAGAGCGCCAGCAGGGCGAGGATCTGGCGCGGCTTCCCGGCGGTCGGGACGATCGACATTCCATTTACTTCGGCATTCAGTGCACCCAGGACTTTTATCTCCATGATTCCTCCGAGCCGTGGCGGCTGTCGATTCCGGGTCGCGTATTCAGCCATCAAATACTGTCGTCTGGCGCCATTCTTTGTCACCGCCGCAGGACGCCCGAGAGGGAAATTCGAACTTCTCGCGACCGGTACGCCAGACATGCTTGAGCCCGTCTTGAGCAGTGCGGCGGGCCGGGCGCTGACACGGCGCTGACACGGCACTGAGAAAGGGGCCGCGGCCTGGAAGTGCCGGGCTGAAACCCCCCTCCCCGGGGCGCGTTGGCGCTGTGGGTTTTCCAGCCAGGAAAAGGCGGCCGCCTTTTCCGCCCCCGCGCCGGGGGGCCGGGCCGTGCGGCGGGCGGGCGCGGGGGCGTCCGGCGACGCCAGCGCCCCGGCCGGGGCGGGGGCCGCACCGCGGGGGGCCCGGTACGGGGGCGCGGCTTCTTGCCACCCCGGGCCCGGCCGGCGGCGCCGCCGCGCCCGGTGAGGTGCCGGGCGGCGGGCGGCGGCCGGGGCGCGGCGGGGACAGCGGGCGGCGGCGCCGGCCGGGCGTCCTCGAGGACGCTTCCACACGCCCCTGCGATCCGCTCGGGAATCCGGCCCCGTCGCCGGGCGGCCGCTAGTGTCCGCCCCGGAGGAACGGTCCGGTATTCGCGGTTCATCACGGGCGCGGTCCCGGGCCGGGATCCTCGGTGCAGGTGCGCCGATTTTCCGAGGCGGGGGCGAAATGGAATTTCGGATTCTTGGTCCGGTCCAGGTCTACGACGAGCGCAGCCGGGCGGCGGCCGTGCCCGCGGGCGCCAAGCAGCGCGCGCTGCTCGGCGCGCTCGTGGTGCGGGCGGGGCGGGTCGTTGCCGCGGAGCAGCTCGTCGACGAGCTGTGGGGCGCCTATCCGCCGGCGGGCGCCGCCAACGCGCTGCAGGCCCACATGACCCGGCTGCGGCGGCTGCTGCCGGCCCGGCCGCCCCGCGGCGGGCGGGGCGGGCAGGGAGTGGCTGGTGACCCGCCCGCTGGGCTATGTGCTGCGCCTGGACGGCGCCGTCAGCGACGCGGGGCGGTTTCGTGAACTGGCCGCGCGGGGGCGGGCGCTGGCCGCGGCGACCCCGGCCGGGCGGTCGGCGTGCTGCGCGCGTCGCTGGCGCTGTGGCGGGGGCCGGCGCTGCAGGGCAGCGGCCGGGGGGCGATCTGCTCGGCGGAGGCGCTGGTGCTGGAGGAGATGCGGCTCGCCGCGCTGGAGACGCTGTACGAGGCCTGTCTGCGGGCGGGCCTCAGCCACGAGATCACCGGCGAGCTGGAGGAGCTGACGGCCGCGCACCCGCTGCGGGAGCGTTTCTACGAGCTGTCGATGACCGCGCTGCAGCGGTGCGGCCGCCGGGCGGAAGCGCTGGGCACCTACGACCGGGCGCGCCGCCGGCTGGTGCACGAGCTGGGCATCGAACCGGGCCCGGTGCTGCGCGCCCGCAGGGAGGTGATCCTGCACTCCCCGGACCCCCACCCCGGCCCGGTGGGGCCGCCGCCCGGCCGGCCCCCCGCCCCGCACGAGGAGCGGGCGCAGGCCGCGCCCGGGGCGGCGCCCGGGACGGCGGGGGACGCCGGCGGGCCGGCCGGTGCGGCGGGGGTGCACGCGCTGCGCGCGGAGATGGCGCTGCTGTACCGGCACGTGGAACAGCTCGCCCGCGCGCAGCAGGACCTGGCCGGAAGGGTCGAGACGCTGCTGCCCGGCACGGCCGGCGAGTGAGGGCCGCCCGCAGGCCGGCCGCGCGCACGGCGGCCGGATGCGGGGAGGCAGCGGCACGCCGGCGCGGGCGCCGCCCGGGCAGGGCCGGAGGCGGTCAGCGGGGCCGGGGGCCGGCTGACAGGAGCCGAAGACCGTCCGACGGAGGTCAAGGGGGGCCGGGGGCCGGAGCCGAAGACCGTCCGACGGAGGTCAGGAGGCCGGAGCCGAAGACCGTCCGGCAGGAGCTGGAGGAGGTCGGCAGGGGCCGGGGGCCGTCCGGCGGGGGCCGGAGGCCGTCCGACGGAGGTCAGGCTCAGGCGCCGGAAGGCCGGCGCCGTCCGGCAGGGGGCCGGGGGTGGTGTCCGGGTCAGGGGGCGACCAGGCGGGCGCCGCCGGGGGCGGCGGGCTCGGGGCGGGCCATGAGGATGGAGCGCTGCAGGCGGCTGAGGGCCGCGGAGGGCTCCAGGCCCAGCTCGGCGACGAGCGTGGCGCGCAGCCGCTGGTAGACGCTGAGTGCCTCGCCGCGCCGTCCGGAGCGGTGCAGGGCCAGCATGAACTGCCCGTGCAGGCTCTCGTGCATCCGGTAGCGGTTGACCAGGACCGTCAGTTCCGCCAGCAGTTCGCGGTGGCGCCCCAGCCGCAGGTCGACCTCGATGCGCTGGTCGAGCGCGCACAGCCGGGCCTCCTCCAGCCGCCGCACCTCCATGTCGATCTGGCTGCCGGCGTGGACGTCGGTCAGCGCCGGGCCGGTCCACAGCGACAGCGCGTCCGCCAGGCGGCGTGCCGCGCCGGGGTAGTCCTCGGCGTCCATGGCCCGGTAGCCGGCGCCGGCGCGGCGTTCGAACTCCCGGAAGTCGGCGGTGCCGCCGCGGCTCTCCAGGCGGTAGCCGCCGGGCACCGTGGTGAGGATGTCCTTGGCGGTGCACCGCTCGCCGGCGTCGGCGGCCAGCGCCTCGGCGATCAGCTCGCGCAGCTGCAGCACGTAGGTCTGCAGGGTGGTGCGCGCGCTGCGCGGGGGGTTCTCGTCCCACAGCTCCTCGATCAGCCGGGCCACCGAGACCACCTGGTCGGCGTTGAGGGCGAGCAGGGCGAGGACCTGCCGCGGCTTGGGAGCCGTCGGCACGACCGGTACACCGTTCTCGCGCACCGACAGCGCGCCCAGCACTTCGATGTCCACGTTCTCCCCCAATGGTCGGGCCGAGGCCGGTGCACTGCTTACCGGACCGTTCCGATAAAAAACCAGCACAGTCGGTTTGTCAATGTGAACCGGCCATCCCGCTCCCGGCGGATCGATTTCCGGCCACCGGCCGTCGTGCGTCCTCCCAGCATCCCGGCCGGGTGCGGGAGAATCACGACGTCACGGGGCGTGGGTGCGGGAAAACATTCGGCCAGAAAGACGCGGGAGCCCCGGCGCGCACCGCGGGGTGCGCGCCGGGCTCCCGGAGGAACATAAGGGATGTTTTACGCAGAGCGCGTTTCGGGTCGGCGGGTAAAGCAGACCGTCTGGTTTTCTACTGCGGCGGGTTGCCGTGCTTGCGGGAGGGCACGTCGGCGTGCTTGGTGCGGAGCATGACCAGTGAGCGGATGAGCACCTCGCGGGTCTCGGCGGGGTCGATGACGTCGTCGAGCAGGCCGCGCTCGGCCGCGTAGTAGGGGTGCATGAGCTCCGCCTTGTACTCCTTGACCATACGGGCGCGCATCGCGGCGGGGTCGGCGGCCTGGGCGATCTGCCGCTTGAAGATGACGCCCGCGGCGCCCTCGGCGCCCATCACGGCGATCTCGTTGGTCGGCCAGGCGTAGGTGAGGTCGGCGCCGATGGACTGGGAGTCCATGACGATGTAGGCGCCGCCGTAGGCCTTGCGCAGGATCAGCGAGATCCGCGGCACGGTCGCGTTGCAGTAGGCGTACAGCAGTTTGGCGCCGTGCCGGATGATCCCGCCGTGCTCCTGGTCCACGCCGGGCAGGAAGCCGGGGACGTCCAGCAGGGTGACGATCGGGATGTTGAAGGCGTCGCACATCTGCACGAACCGGGCGCCCTTCTCGCTGGCCTCGATGTCCAGCACGCCGGCCAGGTGCTGGGGCTGGTTGGCGACGATGCCGACCACCTGGCCGTTCAGCCGGGCCAGGACGCAGATGAGGTTGCGGGCCCAGCGCTCGTGGACCTCGAGGAAGTCGCCGTCGTCGACGAGTTCCTCGATGACCCTGGTCATGTCGTAGGGGCGGTTGCCGTCGGCGGGGACCAGGTCCAGCAAAGCCTCGCCGCGCCGGCCGGGGGCGTCGGTGCACGGGGTGCACGGCGGGTGCTCCCGGTTGTTCTGCGGGAGCATCGACAGCAGGTAGCGCACCTCGTGCAGGCAGGTCTCCTCGTCGTCGTAGGCGAAGTGCGCGACGCCGGAGGTCTCGGCGTGCACGTCGGCGCCGCCCAGCCCGTTCTGGGTGATCTCCTCGCCGGTGACCGCCCTGACGACGTCCGGGCCGGTGATGAACATCTGCGAGGTGTCCCGGACCATGAACACGAAGTCCGTCAGCGCCGGGCTGTAGGCGGCGCCGCCCGCGCACGGGCCGAGCATCACCGAGATCTGCGGGATGACACCGGAGGCGCGGGTGTTGCGCTGGAAGATGCCGCCGTAGCCGGCCAGCGCCGAGACGCCCTCCTGGATCCGGGCACCGGCGCCGTCGTTCAGGGAGACCAGCGGCGCGCCGGCCGCGATGGCCATGTCCATGATCTTGTGGATCTTCGTGGCGTGGGCCTCGCCCAGCGCGCCGCCGAAGATGCGGAAGTCGTGGGCGTAGACGAAGACCGTGCGGCCCTCCACCGTGCCCCAGCCGGTGATCACACCGTCGGTGTACGGCTTCTTCGTCTCCAGGCCGAAGCCGGTGGCGCGATGCCGGCGCAGCTGCTCGACCTCCGTAAACGAGCCGGCGTCCAGCAGCAGCTCGATGCGCTCGCGGGCGGTCAGCTTGCCCTTGGCGTGCTGGGCCGCGGTCGCCTTCTCGCTGGGGCCTCGCAGCGCCTCCGCGCGGACCAGGTGCAGTTCGGCCACGCGTCCGCGCGCGTGGCCGCTGTCCTGGAGGAGCTGGGGAATGTCATTCAGGATCGTCACGCTGGGTCCCTCCCTCACGGCGCGACCGCACCGGCCCCCACGACCGGGAACAGGCAACCCGCCGGAAAACCGGAAAAACCGGTAAAGGGGTCGGCCGGGCGCGGCGCGCGCATGAAACAGCCATGACAGGCGTCATGGCGGGTGCCGGTCTTATTGCCAGTGGTACGGAGAGCGGTAGGCCGCGGCGGACCGCTCGGGCCGCCAGCGGGGACCCTCGGGCGCCCGCACCGGATCGTCCTCCTCGTCCCGGCCGGCCAGCGCCGAGAACAGCACGACCGCGAGTGCGGCCAGTTCCTCCTCGGTCGCCCGCCCGCGCTCGATGCGAAGCACGGCGTCGTCACTGCCCATCCGGCCAGGCCCCCTTCGTCGGTCCTCGATGTCCGGCCACCGTCCGTCACCGTGCTCAAGAACCGCTCTCGGCCCGCTCGAAGAACGACCCACGACCACTACCGCCCGGCCCAGGAGCAGCCGGGCAGGAACAGGGCCGCAGGGCCCGGGAGGAGCGGGGCCGGGCAGGAACAGGGCCGCAGGGGCGCGAAGGCAGGGGCCGGGGACGGCCGGCCGGGTCCGGGCCCGGCGGCCACGACGGCGCGCCGGCGCAGGCCGGGCGGCGCGGCGGACGGCACGGTGAGCCGGGCAGCACGGCAGGCCGGGCAGCACGGTAGGCGGCGCGGCACGGTAGGCCGGGCAGCACAGTAGGCCGGGCAGCACAGTAGGCCGGGCAGCGCGGCGGGCAGCGGGCAGCGCGGCGGGCAGCGGGCAGCGCACCGTGCGGCTTGCGGGGCCGCCCGGCCGGGGCGGCTCAGCCGCCGGGTTCGACCCGGATCCGCTGGGGGGCGGCCGCCAGGCGCGGCAGGATGAACGCCCAGAAATGGGCCACCCGGTCCCGGGAGAGCCAGGCGCGGTCCCAGGTGCCCAGGACCTCGAGGCCCACGGTGGCCGCGACGATCGAGGCCGCCGCGTCCTGGGGCGAGACGTCGTCGGCCAGCTCCCCGGCCTCCTGGGCCCGGGCGACGAGGTCGTGCACCCACACGCACCACCACTGCGGCACCCCCGCCCCGCTCTTGCGGGAGGGGTCGTTGCCCAGCTTGAAGCCGGCCCTGATCACCGGGTCGGCGGCGACCGAGGCCAGCAGCCGGCCGGTGGCGGTCACCAGCGACTGCAGCAGGGTGTCGGCGGAGGCCCGGCAGGCGGCCGCCATCTTCTCCACGGAATCGGCGGCGACCTGCTCCACCTCCTTGGCCAGCGCCTCCTTGCTGGCGAAGTGGAAGTGCAGCGCCCCGGTGCTCACCCCGGCCCGTTTGCTGATCGCGGGCAGGGTGGCCAGCGCGTACCCGTCCTCGGCGAATATCTCGGCCGCTGCGACGACGAGGGCCTGACGCGTACGAGCCGCCCGCACCTGCTTGACCATCACGCTCTCCTCCGGGGCCCGACGGGATGCGGAAAGGACCGATCCGCTTCCCCTCCGGGCCTGCAGCTTTCCGTTCCTCACCCTAGCAAACCGCATGATTGGTTGGTTTGCCAGGGGCCGGACCGGCGGGCTCTGGCCCCGCCGTGCCGTCCCGCGGCCGGGCCGCCCTGCTCACAGCGGTGCACGCCGCACCCCGTGCGGGCGGATGACGGCGGGCCCGCCGCCGGAAGCGGCGGTTTCGGTCCCGTAGCGGGCGCGGCGGATCTCCATGGCCGCCCATGCTCCCCGGCCGGACTCGAGCGGCGGCCGAAGGCCGGGCCAGGCCCGCCCCGGTCCCGGCTTCGGTCCCGGCTTCGGTCCCGGTTTCGGTCCCGGTTCTGGTCCCCGTTTGCTCCCGGAGCAAACCAGGCGTCGGGTTTGCTCCGGCGGTCCGGGAGGCGGCCGGGCGGGCGGGGCGCGGGGTCCCGCTCAGGCCTCGGCCGCCACCGGCGCCGCCTGCTGGCGGCGCGCGGCCTCCGCCACGACCCGCTCGCCCCGGTCGGCCGCGGTGTCGAGTCTGACCAGCGCGGCCGGGGTGGCGATGGCCGGCAGGATGTGGTTGAACAGGACGGAGATGCGCCGGTCGAGGTCCGTCCAGTCGGCGTACGCCTCGGAGAGCATCTGGGTGCCCAGCCACGCCCCGAGGAAGCACTCCGCGGTCTCCTGCGGGACGACGTGCGGCAGCACCTCGCCGCGTTCCTTGGCCTCGGCGAGGTAGGCGGCCGACAGTTCGATCCAGGCCGGCCAGGCGCTGCCGAACAGGGCGCGGCCCTGCCGGTCGGCGGACAGCCGGATGCCGGCGACCAGCACCGGATCCCGCGGGATCCGGTGGGCCAGCACCATGCCGACGTCCACCCACTCCTGCAGCTTCAGCTCGCGCGCGATGAGGTGGTCGCTGGGGATCTGGGCCTCGATCACCCCGCGGGCCAGCGACTCCTTGGAGCCGAAGTGGAAGTACAGGGCGCCCTTGGTCACGCCGGCCCGCTCGAGGATCTCGGCGATGGTCGCCGCCGCGTATCCGCGCTCGGCGAACACCGCGGCGGCGGCCTCGATAACAGCGCGGCGGGTTCGTACTGCCCGTTCTTGCCGTGCCATAGGGCCACCTTCGCACCAAAACAAAACCGAACGTGAGGTACCTTACCCCATGGTGGGGTGATTGCCCCGGACCGTGCGGGAGTGGGGCCGGTGCATCCCGGTGCATCCCCGGTGTGCCGGGGCGCGCCGCGGGGCGGGGGTGCTCACCAGGCGGTGCGCCCCCCGTCCACGGCGAGGGTGGCGCCGGTGACGAAGCTGGCCCGGTCGCTGCACAGCCAGGCGGCCGTCTCGGCGACCTCCTCGGGATCGGCGGCCCGCTGCTGCGGCAGCGAGCGGTAGGCCTTCTCGCCGGCGTCGGGCGAGGTGGCGAACCACTCGTCGACCATCTCCGAGCGGGTCAGGCCCGGGGCGATGGCGTTGACGCGGATATGGTGCGCGGCGTACTCCACGGCGGCGGCCTTGGTCAGGCCGATCACCGCGTGCTTGGAGGCGATGTAGGGGGCGGCCGCCGAGGAGGCGACCAGCCCGCCGACGCTGCTGGTGTTGACGATGGCGCCTCCCCCGCCGGCCAGCATGGCCGTGATCTCGTGGCGCATACAGTTCCACACCCCCCGCACGTTCGTCTCCATGACCAGGTCGTACGCGGCGTCGTCGAGCAGGTGCAGGGGCCGTTTGGGCACGCCGGCGCCCGCGTTGTTGAACGCCGCGTCCAGCCGGCCGTGCCGCCCCACGGCGTCCTGCACCGCGCGGCGGGCCTGCTCGGTGCAGCGCACGTCCGCGACGCTGTAGCTGGCCTCGGCGCCGGTGCGGCGCACCGCGCGGGCCAGCTCGCGCAGCCGGTCGGCGCGGCGGGCGGCGAGCACGACGGTGGCGCCGTGGCGCGCGAACACGGCGGCCGCGGCCGCCCCGATCCCGCTGCTGGCGCCGGTGATCAGCACCACCTTCCCGGCCAGCGGGCCGGCCGGCGGGCTCATGAGGTGGCCGCCGCCCGCGCGCCGGCCTCCCGGTCCAGCAGCCGCAGCAGCGGCTCGTCGATCTCGTCCAGAGCGCTCACCAGGTGCGCCACCCCGGCCCGCTGCATCAGCCGGCGCTGGAAGCCGTGCGCGAAGTCGGTGGGACGGCCCACGAAGCAGACCCCCCGCGCGAGCGCCTGCTCGGCGCACCGGGCGACGTCGTCGATGAAGAGCACCTCGTGGTAGCCGAGCCGGAACACCTCCCGGGTGATCTCCTCCACGCCCGGGCGGAAGGCATCGGTGCACACGTAGCCCGGTTCGGTGAACCAGGACGCCCACGGGCCCAGGTGGCGTTCGAAGTGGGCCGCCTCCAGACCGCCGTAGCACACCAGGTCCAGGCCCAGCCGGCGCAGCCGGCGCAGCAGCTCCAGGGCCCCCTCCAGCAGCCGCACCGGGTGGCGGCGCACATAGCGCTCGCGCTCGGCGAAAAAGGCGCCCAGCAGCTCGCGCGCGCCTCCCGGGCGGCCCGCGGCGGCGGCGAAGGCGGCCGCCGCGGCATGCTGCGGCTGGGACAGCAGGGTGTACTCCAGCTCCGGGGTGTAGGCCAGGCCGTGCGCCGCGGCGAGGCGGTGCAGCACCGGACTGAAGGTGTCGCTCAGCAGCACGCCGTCGATGTTCACGGCGGCCAGACGCAAAGTGCCCAGCGGGGAAGTCATCACGCGGTACTCCTGTCGCGGTCCGAAACGGGGCTCAGGCAGCAGACTCAAACAGCAGACCCAGCCAGCAGACCCAGCCAGCAGCGGCCCAGGCAGCAGGCCCAGCCAGCAGGGGCCGGGCAGCGGGCTCAGGCAGCGGGCTCAGGCAGCGGGGGCCGGGCAGCGGGGCCGGGCGGCGGGTTCAGCAGCGCCCACAGCTTTGTGTGGCCGCTGGAGATGAAGGACTCGAACAGGGCCGGCTCGCCGGCCTGCGCGGCCGGCGCCAGCTGCGGGAAGCGCCCGAACAGCGCCGGCAGCGCGATCGTCGCCTCGCTCATCGCCAGCGCACGGCCCAGGCAGTGATGGACGCCGTGCCCGAACGCGCCGTGCTCGCGGCGGGTGGGCCGGGTGGCGTCGAAGGCGTCCGCGGTGGGCCCGTGCACGGCCTCGTCGCGCCCCGCCGCCACCAGCGACAGCAGGATCGCCTCGCCCGCGCGGATCGTAGTGCCGCCCACCTCGATGTCCTCCACGGCGAACCGCAGCGGGATGTTGGCCACCGGCGCCTCCCGGCGCAGCGTCTCGTCCACCACCGCCTCCCACGTGATGGCCCCCTCCCGCACCAGCCGGAGCTGGCCGGGATGGGCGAGCAGGGCGTGGATGGCATGGTCGAGAAGGTTGACGGTGGTCTCGTGCCCCGCACCGATGATCAGCAGCAGGGTGTCCACGAGCTCCTTCTCCGAAAGGCCCCGGCCCCGCCCGTCCCGCTCGGCGATCAGGGCACTGGTCAGATCCGCGCCGGGCGCCGCCCGCTTGCCCGCCACCAGCGCGTCCATCAGCCCGTACAGCTCCACCTGGTTGGCCCGCGCCGCCCGCGAACTGGTCGAGGTGGTGAACAGCACGTCCGTGACCCGGTGCAGGTCACGGGCCTGCGCCCCGTCCAGGCCGAGCATCTGCGACATCACCCGCAGCGGCAGCTCGGCGGCGAACTGCGCACGCAGGTCCACCGGCCGCCCCGCGGGCCACCGCGCCAGGCCCTCCAGCAGCTCGCCGGTGACCGCCCTGATCCGCGGGGCCAGATCCGCCACCCGGCGCGCGGTGAACGCCCCCGCCACCAGCCGGCGCAGCCGCCGGTGCTCGGGCCCGTACGCGGTGAGCATGCTGCGCACCGACACCCACATCGCCAGCGGCCAGCCCTCGTCCACCTCCCCGCTGATCCACGCCGGCCAGTGCCGGTAGGCGTCCTTGGACACCCGCGCATCGGCCATCACCTGCCGGATCAGACCGATCCGGTTCACCGACCACGCCGGCACACCCCCCGGCAGCACCACCCGCACCACCCCCCCGAGCCGCCGCAGCCGGGCCGCCTCCCCGTGGAGGTCCCGGCCCAACGGATCGAGCACCACAGCACCGGTCGGATTCCGCACCATGCCTCCCAAGATCCACAAAACAAAACCGCCGGAGAAGTCTGTTTGATCCGCCGCCACGCCCCGCCCACCGCGGCGACACCAGGCGCTTTTCCGCGCCCACCTGCCGGTAAACCCACACGAAACGGAATCTCCAGTTCGGGCGGCCCGCCGATACTTGACTGACCCTTTACCTTTGGGTCTCGTAAGAAAACCGGTAGGTCCGTATCTTACTAGTCGTCGTCGAACATAGCTTCCTTTTTCCCACGGGGGTCTCCATGAGCCTGCCGACCACTTCACGCGCGATCGGCCTGCCCGCGCTGCCGCGGCTGACCACCACCGTCCCCAAGGAGTACGTCCACCGCGCCAGCCTGGCCGAGGTCTTCCTCACCGGCTGCACCGCGCGAGGCGGCCTCAGGTACTTGCTCACCGGGCAGTGGCCCCGCGCCCACACGCTCTTCAACAGCACCGACGGAACCAGCCACGACCCGCTGCAGACCGCCGAGACCTTCCGGCAGACCGGCATCTACCTCGCCCACGCCGAACTCGGCGTCCCCCTCACCCACCGCTTCGTGCTCTCCGACCTCAGCTACACCACCCGCCCGGAAAACCTCCGCATCACCGGCCGGCCCACCGACTTCGACCTCGAGGCCACCTGCACCGAACTCACCCGCCGCCGCGAGATGGCCAGCTGGCTGCGCCTGGAACTGTCCATCCGCCGCTCCGGCGCCCTCGTCGCCCGCGGCACCGGCGCCCTGCGCGTCATCGAGCCGGCCGTCTACCGGCGGCTGCGCGCCTCCCGCACCCCGCCACCCCCGCACCCCTTCGACCTGCGCACCCACCGCACCCCCCTGCCGCCCGCCCGGGTGGGCCGCCAGGCCGCCGCCGACGTCATGCTCTCCCCCACCGACCACCCCACCCGCTGGCTGCTCACCCCCGACCTGGACCACCCGATCCTGTTCGACCACAGCGACGACCACCTGCCCGGCATGGTCCTCCTGGAAGGCGCCCGCCAGGCCGCCACCGCCCTGCTCGCCCCCCGCATCCTCACCCCCGCCGCCGCCAGCACCACCTTCCACCGCTACGCCGAACTCGACCGGCCCTGCTGGATCGACGTCCTGGACATCTCCTCCCCCCACACCCCCCGTCACCACCGTCCACGTCGCCGGCCACCAGGACGGCCAACGCGTCTTCACCACCACCCTCACCGGACCCACCCACTAACCCCACCCACCACCACCCCCGCACCACCCCAGACACCCACACCACCCGCACCACCCCAGAACACCCCGCGGACACACCCCGGCCGGCCCCCGCCGCACCCCGCCCGGGGTGCGGCGGGGGCCGGCCGTCCACCACCAACCGGCCACCCCACCCCGCACCCGACCCCGCCTTGCACCCCAGCCCCACGCCCGGCATCCCGCCCCACCCCACACCCCGCCCGGCCGACGGCCGGACAACGGCCCCACGCCGGGCACCCGACGCCGCCTTGCACCCCAGCCCCACGCCCGGCATCCCGCCCCACCCCACACCCCGCCCGGCCGACGGCCGGACAACGGCCGGGCAACGGCCCCACGTCGGGCATCGGACGCCGGACGTGCGGCCCCCGGCTCCGCGTCGCACGTGCGGCCCGGGCTCCGCGCCGCACGCCGGGGACCGGGCTCCGCGCCGCACGCCGGGGACCGGGCTCCGCGTCGCACGCCGGGGACCGGGCATCGCACGTCCGGCACAACCCCGCATCACACGTCCGCCCCCGGCCCCACGTCCCGCGTCGCCCCCGACGGCGGCCCCGCACCGCCCCGGCAACCCGCCCGGCCCCGCGTCCCGCCTCGCCCCCGGCCCCGCATCGCGCACCCCGCACCCCGCGCCCGGCCTCCGGCGTCAGGCCGGGCGCCACGGTCCGGCGCGGTCCGGCGCGGTCCGGCGCGTCGCGGACGGCACTCCCCGCCCGCCCCACCGCTCACACCGTCGGCAGTACACCACAACAGTTCGGAAACCGGAAGGTCTGTTCTTTTACCGGCAGGCACCACCCCGGCCCCGGCCGCGCCGCCCGGGCACCAAAGCCCTCACCGGCGGACGCCCGCGCCCGCCAGAGGCGTCCGGACGATACCCCCAGCAACCCCGCAGCAACCCAGCAACCCGGGCAGCAACCCGGGCAGCCCGGACGACACCTCCACGACGCCATCACGACGCCTCGACAACGCCTCGGCAGCGCCTCGGCAGCGGCTCGGCAGCGGCTCGCGTCCCCGCCGCGGGCGCGGCCCGCGCCGCCAGCGGTGCCCCGGGCGGCGGGAGGCCGGGGCACCACCCGCCGTGCGGACGCCCGGTCTCCTCCCCACCGCCCCTCGAGCGCCCCCTGCTGAAGTCGGCACCGCCGCGCCCCCGCCCCCATCCCGGCGCGGCCCGCCGAACGAGGAGAAGGCCATGCCCAACCCGACGCACCCTGCTCAACGCAGCCCTCGCCACCGCCGGCAGCGCCGCCGTCACCTCAGCCGCCCTCACCCCGCTGCTGCGCCACCGCCAGAGCACCACCCCCGCCCCGGCCGGCCCGGCCGCCGCGCCGGCGACGGCCGTGCAGGCGGCGCCCGCCCTGCGGGCGGTGTCGGCCGCCGAGAAGTTCCAGCTGCCGCTGCCACTGCCGCAGGTGCTCTCCCCCTACTCCACCGCACACGGCGTCGACCGCTACCGCCTCACCACGCGCCCCGCCCGCGCCCAGATCCTGCCCGGCATATGGACCGACGTGCTGACCTACGGCGGACACTTCCCCGGCCCCGTCATCCGGGCCCGCTCCGGCAGGCCGGTCAGCGTCGAACACCGCAACGCCCTCACCACACCCACCTCAGTGCACCTGCACGGCGCCTCGGTCCCCGCCGACGACGACGGCTCCCCCATGGACACCATCGCCCCGGGCGCCACCCGCCGCTACACCTACCCCAACCGCCAGCCACACGCCACACTCTGGTACCACGACCACGCCCACCACCTCGAATCCGAACACGTCTACCGCGGACTGTCCGGCACCTACCTGCTCACCGACGCGGACGAAGCAGCCCTGCCGCTGCCCACCGGCCCCTACGACATCCCCCTCGCCATCCGCGACGCCGCCCTCGACACCGACGGCCAACTCCTCTACACCATGGGCGACTTCCAACACCGCACCACCCTGCTCACCAACGGCGTCGCCTACCCCCGCTTCGACGTCGCCGCCCGCACCTACCGCCTACGCCTGCTCAACACCTCCAACCTCCGCTCACTGCGCCTCCGCCTCGCCGACAGCACAGAAATCGTCCAGATCGGCTCCGACGGCGGCCTGCTCCCCCACCCCCACCCCACCGACACCATCACCCTCTCCCCCGGCGAACGCGCCGACACCATCATCGACTTCTCCCGCTACCCCCTGGGCACCCAACTGGTGTTGGAGAACACCCTCCTGAGCGGCGGGCCCGCCGACCAGCTCGGCCAGGTACTCCGCTTCGACATCGTCCGCACCGCCCCCGACCACAACCACATCCCCCCCGTCCTACGCACCCTGCCACCCCTGCCCCACCCCACCACCGAACGCACCATCACCCTCAGCATGGACGAAACGGCAACCCCCACCCCCAGGCCTACATCAAACGGCCGCACCTACGACCCCAACCGCATCGACACCCACATCCACCACGGCGCCAGCGAAATCTGGACCCTCACCAACACCAACAATACGCCCCCCCACAACCTCCACCTCCACCTCGTCCAGTTCCGCATCCTCGAACGCAACGGACAACCCCCCACCACCCCCGAAACCGGCCTCAAAGACACCGTCAACCTCATGCCCGGCGAAACCGTCAAAATCCAAGCCACCTTCAACACCTACCACGGCACCTACCTCTACCACTGCCACCTCATCGACCACGCCGCCATGGGCATGATGGCCCAAT